>JBFWTJ010000133.1:0-10100 GCA_050247895.1 Acidimicrobiia bacterium | reverse complement strand
CTCGCCCGCCGCCAGGGCAGCCTCGTAGTCGGCGGACGGCCGGGCCCGGACCTCGACCGTCAACCCCACATCGCCCAACAGGTGGGCGACCTCGTCGGCCAGGCGCCGCTGCGCCGGCGTGTCGTCCACGTCCAGGTGCAGGACGGGCGGCCCGCCAGCCGGGAACGCAGCCGCCACCAGGGTTCGGGCCGCGGCCCGGTCCGACCGGCACAGGTCGCCGCAGGCCGTCGCCCGGTGGCCGATCCCACCGGCTGGCACGAGCGTGGCTAGGGGCTCGGCCGCTCCGGGGAACGCCGCTTCGACCAGCGCCTCGCGGTCCAACGACAGGGCGACCGCCCGGCGCAGCTCGCCCGACGCCAGGGACGGTACCGAGGCGTTCGCCCCCAGGAAGACCACGGCCTGGAACGGTGCCGACCGGTCGACCAGGCCCTCGGGCAGCGCCTCGTCCGCCTCGTCGGCCGGGCGGAGCGCCCAGTCCGCGTCACCTTCGACCAGAGCCCTGAACGCCGCTTCGACCGACCCGAAGGACCGCAGCTCGATCCCCTCGACCGCCGCACCCACGCCCTCGCGGGGCTCCAGCCGCAGCACGCCCCGCTCGCGCCGGGCCACGAACCGGCCCGTCACGGCAGCCAGGTCGTCGGCAGCGGCCTGCGGGTCCCGGACCCCCAGCAACGGGCTCGACAGCAGCCACGGCAACGTCGCCATCGGCCCCGTCAAGGCGATCCGCACCGTGCCGGCGTCGACCGCGGTCACGCCGGCCAGCGTGTCGCTGCGCCCCTCGACCACGTCCCGGTAGCCCACGACCGGCTCCAGCCGGGCCGCGACCAGCGAGGCGTCCCCGCCCGAGGCCGCATGGCTCAACGACCGGACCACCATCGCCGCGTCCACTGGCTCGCCACCCGCCGTCCTGGCCGCCGACGACAGCCGGAAGGTCCACGCCGTCGACCCCGCCTCGGTCGTCCACGACTCGGCCAGCGCCGGCACCACCTCGCCCCGGTCGTCGACCGCGGTCAGGCCGTCGTAGAGCAGGTCGGCGACGATCAGGGCCGCCGGGTCGGCCGGGTTCGCCCCGGCCGGGTCCAAGCCGATCTCACCCGCCACCGCCAGGCGCAGCACGCCGGACGGCGCCACCTCGCCCTCGTCCTCGTCCTCGCCACCTTCGCCGGCGCCGCCCGAACAGGCCGCCAGGATCCCCGCGACCAGCACGCCGACCACGGCGCGGGCTCGTCGCCCGGGCATGGGCGCCCGATCAGTCCAGGAGGAAGGCCAGCGCCACGGTGTTGAGGACGAACGCCAACGCCACCACGACCGTGATCTTGTCGAGGTTGCGCTCCGCCGCCGCCGAGCCCAGGGCCGTCGCACCGACGCTGCCGCCGAACATGTCCGACAGGCCCCCACCCTTGCCGCTGTGCATCAGCACGAGGAAGACCAGCAGGCCCCCGGTGAAGAACTGGATGATGATCGACAGGAGGGTCACGTCTCGCTCCTCGGACTCGGACCGGGCGAGGCTACCAGCGGCCCCGACCGCTCCCGCCCCACCCCCCGTCGGGCCGGCCGCGCCGGGCACGCAGCCGGGCGAGTCGCCCGAGACCCGCCATGCCCGGGCGAGCCGGACACGACCGACCGCGGGACCGACGTCACCGCCCAGGGGGTGGTCACACCACCGCCCGGGCCCGGGCGAAGTGGCAGGCCACCGGATGGCCGAAGTCGCCCCGGGGCTCCAGCGTCGGCTCGACCTCGGCGCACGCGGAGGTGTCCCGGCCCGACCGCTCCATCTCGGCCTTCAGCCAGCAGCGGGTGCGGAAGCGGCAGCCCGAGGGCGGCTCGGCCGGGCTGGGGAGGTCGCCCTGGAGGATGATCCGCTCCCTGGCCCGCTCCCGGTCCGGGTCGGGCAGCGGGATGGCCGACAGCAGGGCCTGCGTGTACGGGTGGCCCGGGTTGGCGTAGAGCTCGTCGCGGCTCGCCTGCTCCACGACCTTCCCCAGGTACATCACCGCGACGCGGTCCGAGATGTGGCGCACGACCGACAGGTCGTGGGCGATGAAGACGTAGGCCAGGTCCAGCTCGTCCTGGAGCCGTTGCAGCAGGTTCACCACGCCGGCCTGGATCGACACGTCCAGGGCCGACACCGGCTCGTCGAGCACGATCATCTCGGGCTCCAGGGCCAGGGCCCGGGCGATGCCCACCCGCTGGCGCTGGCCGCCGGAGAACTCGTGGGGGAAGCGGTTGGCGTGCTCGGGCGAGAGCCCGACCGTGGACAGCAGCTCGAAGACGCGGGCCTGGCGCTGGGCCACGTCCCAGCCGAAGTGCACCTTGAGCGGCTCGGCCAGCGCGGTGCCGATCTGCATCCTCGGATTCAGGCAGGCGTAGGGGTCCTGGAACACGATCTGGAACCGCCGCCGGGCCCGGGACAGCTCCCGGCCCCGCAACCGGCTGATCTCCTGGCCGTCGAAGTGCACCGATCCGCTCGTGGGGCGGAGCAGGTTGAGCAGCATCCGGCCGGTGGTCGACTTGCCGCAGCCCGACTCGCCGACCAGGCCCAGCGTCTCGCCCCGCCGGACCTCCAGGCTCACGCCGGCCACGGCGGAGACCTTGCCCACGGTGCGCCCGAGCACGCCGCCCCGGATCGGGAAGTCCTTGACGAGGTCGCGGGCCACCAGCAGCGGGGACCCCTCGACCGGTGCCGGGGTTACGACCTCCGTCGTCGTGTCGCTCATGCCCCGACCTCCCCGTCGACCTCGGCACCGCCACCCACGGCCGCCGTGGGCTCGCCTGCCGGGCTTCGCCCGCTCGAGACACCGCAAGGAGGCCCGGCCCCGGCCAGGCCCGGACGCGACCGCTCGCCGACCGGACCGTCCCCCGGGCCCACGGCGTCGACAGGGCCGGCGCCGCGCCCGGTCCGAGCGCCCCCGTCCGGCCCGACCGGCTCACCCTCCTGGGTCGCAGAGGAGCTCGGGGCCCAGGGATCGTCCGTCGTCACGTCGGTGAAGAGGGCCTCGGCGTCCTGGCCCTCGACGTCGGCCCGCAGCTCGCCCACCGCGACCTCGCCCACCTGCTCGGCGAAGTGGCAGGCGGCGAGGTGGGCGTCGCCGGCCACCAGGCGCAACTCGGGCACCTCGAGGTCGCACACGCCGGGGACCTCGGCGAAGCGGCATCGCGGGTGGAAGGCGCAGCCGGGTGGCTTGCGGATGAGCGACGGGGGCGAGCCCTTGATCGGCACCAGGGGCTCGTCACCGACGTCGTCGAGGCGGGGCAGGCTGGCCAGCAGGCCGAGCGTGTACGGGTGGCGGTTCTCGTAGAAGATCTCGCGCGTCGACCCGACCTCGGCCTGGCGCCCGGCGTACATCACCATCACCCGATCGGCGGTGCCGGCCACCACGCCCAGGTCGTGGGTGATCAGCATGATCGCCGAGTCGATCTCGTCCTTGATCTCGAGCAGCACCTCGAGGACCTGGGCCTGGACCGTGACATCGAGGGCCGTGGTCGGCTCGTCGGCGATGAGCAGGTCGGGCTTGCAGGTGATGGCCATGGCGATCATCGCCCGCTGCCGCATCCCGCCCGAGAACTCGTGCGGGTACATGCGGGCCCGCTTGGCCGGCTCGGGGATCCCGACGAGGTCGAGCATCTCGATCGCCCGGGCCATCGCCTTGCGCCGGTCGAGCCCCTCGTGGGTGCGGGCCATCTCGCCGATCTGGCGACCCACCGTGTGGACGGGGTTGAGGGCCGTCAGCGGATCCTGGAAGATCATGGCGATCTCGCCGCCGCGGATCTGGCGCCGCTCCTCGTCGCTCGCGGCGAGCAGGTCGCGGCCCCGCCAGACGATCTCGCCGGATTCGATCCGGATGGTGGGCAGCAGTCCCATGATCGTCATCGCCGTGACGGACTTGCCCGAGCCCGATTCGCCGACGATGGCGAACACCTCGCCCCGGTGGATCTCGAAGGACACGCCGTCGACGGCCCGGACCACGCCGTCGTCGGTGTCGAAGTAGGCCCGCAGGTCGCGGACGCTGATCAGGGTGTCGTCGGAGGTCGTCATCGTCGTGGTGGTCACGCCGGTCACTTGAGCTTGGGGTCCAGCGCGTCGCGCAGGCCGTCGCCCACGAACACGAAGGACAGGACGGTGATGAAGATCGCCATGCCCGGGAAGAACAGGAGGTGCGGTGCGTTGGTGATCTGGCCCGCGCCCTCGGCCACCATCAGGCCCCACGCCGGGGTCGGGAACTGGGGCCCGACGCCCAGGAACGACAGGGCCGCCTCGGAGAGGATCACCGAGCCGATGGCGATCGTCCCGTAGACGATGATCGGCTGGAGGGCGTTGGGCAGGATGTGGCGGAACATGATCCGCCAGCGGGAGAACCCCAGGGCGTGGGCTGCCTCGACGTACTCGAGCTCCTTGAGGGACAGGAAGCTGGCCCGCACGATCCGGCAGACGCCGAGCCAGCCGGTGAAGCCCAGCACGAGGATGATGGAGTTCTGGCTCCGGCCGAAGACGGTGGCGATGGCGATGGCGAGCACGATGTAGGGGATGGCCAGGAAGATGTCGGTCAGCCGCATCAGGACCGTGTCGATCCAGCCGCCGAAGAACCCGGCCACCGAGCCGAACAGCATCCCGATCGACAGGGCGATGGCCGTGGCCAGGAACCCGATGGTGAGCGAGACCCGGGCCCCGAAGACGACCCGCGAGAAGACGTCGTAGCCGGCCACGTCGGTGCCGAAGCGGTGGTCGCCGAACAGGTCGGGTGACAGGGCCGAGGCCCCCGGGGTCCGCTGGTCGTAGTCGTAGGGGGCGATCAGGGGGGCGAAGATCGCGGCCAGGACCAGCAGGGCCAGGACCACGAGGCCGACCATGGCCAGGCGGTTCCGCCGGAAGCGGCGCCACACGTCGACCCGCAGGGGACGGGCCGCCCCCAGGTCGGCACCGGGCTCGGCGCCGTCGAGTGCGACGGCACCCGGTGGAGCCGAGGGATCCAGGATGGTCACTTGGCCACCTCCTGTCCGAGTCGGATGCGGGGATCGAAGAAGGCGTACGAGAGGTCGACGAGCAGGTTGACCACGCTGTAGACGAGCACCACGGCCAGGGTCAGGCCGAGCACCACCGGCAGGTCGCGATCGCTGACCGACGACGCGATCTCCGACCCCAGGCCGGGCCAGGAGAACACCGTCTCGGTCAGCACTGCGGCACCGATGACGGTGCCCAGGTCGATGCCGATCAGGGTGATGACCGGGAGCATCGCGTTGCGCAGGCCGTGGCGGAGCAGGACCTGGCGCTCCTTGAGGCCCTTGGCCCGGGCGGTGCGCATGTAGTCGGCCCGCATGACCTCCAGCATCGAACCTCGGGTCATGCGAGCGGCCAGCGCCGTGGAGACGCAGGCGAGGGTGACCGCGGGGAGGATCAGGTAGCGGAGCTGCTCGACGCTGCCGGGGATGAAGAACAGGTTCCACTCGTCGGGGCCCAGCCGTGAGGTGCGCAGCCGGGCCCACTCGGGCCAGTCGTGCTTGTTGGGGTAGACGGCGAAGACGTACTGGAGGATGAAGCCCAGCACGAACACCGGTACCGCCGACAGGCCGGCCGTCACGATCGTGGTCACGCGGTCGGCGAGCGAGTAGCGGCGGATGGCCGACAGGAGCCCGACCGACAGGCCGATCACGATCTCGACGGCGATGGCCCAGATGCCCAGGCGGAGGCTGTTGACGGCCTTGTCCCCCAGGATCGAGTTCACCGACCGGCCGCTCTGGAACGACTCGCCCAGATCCCAGGTGACCGTGCGCTTCCAGTAGTCACCGAACTGCACGACCAACGGGTCGTCGAGGCCGTAGCGGGCCCGGGCCCTCTCGATCACCTCGGGGTTGGGGTTCCTGTTCTCCCCGCCGACCAGCAACGTGGTGATGTCGCCGGGAAGCGCGAACAGGAGGAAGAAGAGGAACGACAGCGCGAAGAACACCGTCGGCACGATCAGCATGATGCGGCGGATCGTGTAGCTGATCATGGGCGACTCCAATCAGCGGACCAGCAGGAAAAGCATCGGGCGGGGTCGTGCATTGCGCAAGACCCCGCCCGATCGCTGCATCGTGAACCTCGCTCCTACGCGGCCAGCTGCACCTGCTCCCAGAGGATCAGGCCGAAGTTGGTCTGCGGGAACTTCGCGATCCGCTCCGGGTTGTACACGTAGTCGCCCAGGTACCAGTTGAGCGGGATCGCCATCGTGTCGTCGTTCAGCAGGACCTGTTCGGCCTGCTGGAAGAGCGATGCCTGCTCGTCGGTGTCGACGGTCTGCTTGGCCTCGTCCACGAGCTCGTCGAACGCGGTCGACTCGTTGCCGAAGTTGTTGCCGCCGAGGCTGTCCGAGTGGAACAGGTCGTACATGAAGTTGTCGTACGTCGGGTAGTCGGCGAACCACCCGGCCCGGCAGATCACGCAGGCGCCGTCGGCCAGTTGGCTGAAGTACGTCTTGGGCTCGAGCCCGTCGGCCACGGCCTGGATCCCCACCGCGGCGAGGTTGTCGACCATGATCGCGATCACCGGCTCATGGCCGTTGTCGCGGTTGAACTGGATGGTCAGGGGTGCCGACTGGGAGTTGCCCTCGGCCTGCCACTCCTCGAAGAGCTCCTTGGCCTTGACCGGGTCGTACGAGCAGTAGTCGCACAGGCCCTCCTCGAAGCCGGGGATGCCCGGAGGGGTGATGCCGGTCGAGACGGTCCGGCTGCCGTTGTAGACGGCCTCGTTGATCTCGTCCCGGTCGATCGCCAGCGAGATCGCCTGGCGGAGCTTGAGGTTCTTCTCGCCGCCGATCTCGGGCTTCCGGTTGTTGATCACGTAGTGGTACGAGCCCAGGATCCCGACGTCGGAGGTCGTGGCGTACTGCTCGTTCGCCTCGTCCCACCTGGCCGGCGGGATGTTGGCGGAATCGCCCTCCCCTGCCTCGAAGGCCTGGTAGGCGGTGACGTCGTCGGCGCTCACCTTGAAGGTGACCTTGTCCAGCCGGTCGTCCCACGTCTCGCCGTTGGCGTCGCCGGCCCAGTTGTCGTTCTTGACGATGACGATCTCTTCGTCGGTCCGGGCCGTCTCCATCTTGTAAGGACCGTTGCCGATCATCACGCCGTTCTCCCAGGTGGAGAAGTCGGCGGCGTCGGTGGCCTCGCTGGGCAGCGGCATGAACAGCTGGAAGCCGGCCACCGCCGGGAAGTTCGAGTAGGGGGCCGAGAGCGTGACCGTCAAGGTCATCGCGTCGTCGTCGGCGTCCACGCCGGCGAGCGAGTCGGCCTTCCCGTCGAGCTTCTCGGCGCCGCCGTCGATGAAGTTCATGAGGTAGCTGTAGTCGCCGGCGAACTCCGGATCGGAGGCCCGCTCCCAGGACTTCTGGAACGTCGACGGCAGGATCTCCTCGCCGTTGGAGAACTCGACGCCCTCGCGGATCTTGAAGGTCCACACGGTCGCGTCGTCGTTGGACTCGAAGGACTCGGCCACGTGGGGCACGACCTTCGGGTTCGCCGGATCACGGGCGTCGATGTCGGTCAGCCCGTCGTACAGGGCGTTGATGACCTGGTAGGCGTCCAGGGTGGTGTTCAGCGCAGGATCGAGGTGCTGCGGCGGATCACCCAGGAAGGTGCCGAGGTCAATGAACTCGCCGCCGCCCCCTCCCTCTTCCCCGCCCGCGTTCCCATCGACGCCTTCCTCCTCGGCCGCGCCGTCGTCGCCGTCGTCGTCGCCGCACGCAGCGGCGAAGAGCGACAGGCCCAGCAGCACGGCAAGGAACCGAAGGCCCTTGCGCTCGAGTCTCACCTGGTTGTCCTCCTCGGTGGGTGGTCAGAACGCCAGGCGATCAGCGACGGCAACGTGCCGCCCCGAACCTCGTACGACGTCACTCCCCCTGGACGGCTGCTCATCGTGTGGCCGGCAGAGCGTCGGAACACGCACTGTGAGCGGCGAGCGACCGTACCAGGATCGTCTGGCATACGCACGGGAGCGTAACGCGAACGCGACACCCCGAGCGGGATCCACTGGTCAGACTGGCCTCACATGGGCGGGTCGCCGTACCGACTCGCGTGTCAGAAGATGTCAGGAAGTGGACAATTCGTACACATCGACCGCGTCAAGCGGCGCGATCGGCCCACAGAGTGGCCGTCCGAGCTAGCGGAAGCGGACGATTCGTGAGAAGTCGTCGGCATCCAGGCTGGCCCCGCCGACGAGTGCGCCGTCGATGTCGGCCTGCGCCATCAGCTCGGCCGCGTTGGCCGGCTTCACCGAACCGCCGTACTGCACGCGCAGCCCGTCGGCCGCTTCGGCACCGAAGCGCTCACGGACCACCGAGCGGACCAGCGCGCACACGTCCTGCGCGTCGGCCGAGCTGGCCGTGCGGCCCGTGCCGATGGCCCAGATCGGCTCGTAGGCCACCACCAGGCCGGCCACCTGCGCCGAGGGCAGCCCGGACAACCCGGCCTCCACCTGGCCCCGCACCTTCGCCTCGGTGGTCCCCTGCTCCCGCTCCTCGAGCGTCTCGCCGACGCAGAGGATCGGCGTCATCCCGGCGGCGAGGATCGCCCCCACCTTGCGCCGGACGACCTCGTCGTCCTCGCCGAAGAGCTGCCGGCGCTCCGAGTGGCCCGCGATCACGTAGTGGACGTCGAGCTTGGCTAGGAAGAGCGGGCTGATCTCGCCGGTGAAGGCGCCGCTCACCTCCCAGTGGCAGTTCTGGGCACCCAGCGCGATCGGCACCGGCTGCTTCTCCCCCATCAGGAAGGTCTGCACCGTGCGCAGGTCCGTGAACGGGGGGTGCACCGAGACGTCGGTCGCGTCGTAGTCCTCGGGCGCGAGCAGGTAGTGCAGCTTCTGCACCAGCTGGAGCGCCTCGAAGTGGTTGTGGTGCATCTTCCAGTTGCCGCTGATCAACGGCCTGCGCCCACTCATCCCGGCCACTCCCCTCGCAACGCCGCCAAGCCCGGCAGGTCGCCCCGCTCGAGCAGCTCCAGGCTCGCCCCACCGCCGGTGCTCACGTGGTCGATGCGGTCCGACAGGCCGAACTCGGCCACCGCCGCCGCGCTGTCGCCCCCGCCCACCACCGTGAACGCCCGGGACGCGGCCACCGCCTCGGCCACCGTCCGGGTCCCCGCCGCGAAGCGGGGATCCTCGAACACGCCCATGGGCCCGTTCCAGAACACGGTCCGGGCCTCGGTCACCGCGTCGGCGAAGTCGGCCGCCGAACCCGGGCCGATGTCCAGGCCACGCCAGCCCTCGGGGAGGTCGACCCCCATCTGGCGCACCTCGCCTCCCGCGCTGGGGTCGCCGATCTCGCCGCCCGGGCCCAGAGCGGTCACGTCGGAGGGCAGGCGGATCGCCCGCCCCGAGGCCAGCAGGCGCCGGCAGCTCTCCAGGTGGTCGGGCTCCAGCAGTGAAGCGCCCACCGGGTGGCCCTGCGCGGCCAGGAACGTGAAGCACATCCCCCCACCGATGACCAGCTCGTCGGCCACGTCCAGCAGGGCCTCGATCACCGCCAGCTTGTCGCTCACCTTCGATCCGCCCAGGACCGCCACGAACGGTCGCTTCGGGTCCTCCCGCAGGCCGGCCAGGACCTCGACCTCGCGGTGCAGGAGACGCCCGGCGGCCGACGGCAGGAACCGCGGCGGGCCCACGATCGACGCGTGGGCCCGGTGCGAGGCGCCGAAGGCGTCGTTCACGTAGGCGTCGAACCCCTCGACCAGCCGGGCCACGAACTCGGGTGCGTTCGCCTCCTCGCCGGGGTCGAAGCGCAGGTTCTCCAGCAGGTCGACACCCGGGGCCAGCTCGGCCAGGCGGGCCCGGATCGGCTCCACCGAGTAGCGGGGGTCGGGCTTGCCCTCGGGCCGGCCGAAGTGCGTGCACGCCGTGACCGCCGCCCCGTGGGCCCGGAGCCACTCGATCGTCGGCAGGGCCGCCCGGATCCTCAGGTCGTCGGTGATGACGCCGTCGTGGACCGGGACGTTGAAGTCGGCGCGCAGGTGCACCCGCTTGCCCTCCAGGGCAGGCAGGTCCTCCAACCGGGGGACCTGGACCACGGCCTCAGCCCTGGTTGGCGGCGCCGACCACCAGGGCCAGGTCGACCAGCCGGTTCGAGTAGCCCCACTCG
>JBFWTJ010000132.1:0-10201 GCA_050247895.1 Acidimicrobiia bacterium | reverse complement strand
CTCTTCCGATCTGAGGCCGCCGCCTGCATGGCCCAGGTCCGCAACGCCCTGCGCGTCTACGCGCTCGACGACCCCGAGCCGTCGAGCGTGGTCACCCGGCTCAACACCTTCGCCGTGGACGCCGAGATCACCCGTTTCACCACCGTGCTCTACGCCCTCGTCGACGCCGACCGCGCCCGGGTCACCTGGACCAGCGCCGGCCACCTCCCCGCCCTGCACCGCCGGGACGGGGCCACCCGCCCGTGGCCGGGTCGCCACGGGATGCCCCTCGGCGTGGTCCGCGACCGGGGGTACGGCTCCGACACGACCGACCTGCGCCCCGGCGACGCGCTCGTCCTGTTCACCGACGGCCTCGTCGAGCGGAGGGGTGAGGACCTCGACCGCGGCCTGGCCCGCCTGGCCGGCGCCGCCGACGCCTCGACGGCCGGCAGCGCCGAGGCCCTGGCCGACGACCTCATGGCCGTCGCCCCGCCACCCCGGGCCGACGACGTCAGCCTCCTCGTCGTCCGCCGCACGGCGTAGGCCCCCGCCGGGTCAGGGCGTGCGCAGGCCGGCGGCGCGGCGCAGGACCGTGCGGGCCGCGGCGGCCAGGGCGGGCTCGTCGACGGGGCCGATCCCGGCCCACACCGGGTTGTAGATGCCGTGGACGGCGTTGAAGAGGACCATCGCGGTGGCCCGGGTGTCGGCCACGTCGAAGGCCCCGGCGGCGACGCCCGCATCGAGCAGGTCGCGCAGCACGCCGACCAGGTCGTCGACCTCGTGCTCGAGGCCCTCGGTGGCCGCACCGGGCTGGACGAAGATCACGTCGTGCAGCGCGCCGCTGGTCCGGTGGTCCTCGAAGCCGGCGTCGACGACGCCGTCGAGCTTGGCCCCCCAGTCGTCGCCGGCTCCGGCGATGGCGGCCTCCAGGCGGCGCACGAAGCGCTCGCCGTAGCGCACCTGCACGGCCCGGACCACGTCGGCCCGGGACCGGAAGTGCAGGTAGAAGGTGCCCTTGGCCACCCCGGCGCCGGTGGTGATGTCCTCCACGGTGGTGCCGGCGACCCCGTGGGCGAGGAACGCGGCCTCGGCCGCGTCGAGCAGGTCCTCGCGGCGTTGGTCGGGCGGCTTGGTCCGGGCCACGGCGGAAGTCTGCCAGGCCCCGGCCCTTGACTGACTGACCGGACAGTCATTAGATGTTCAGCATGCTTGACATCACGTGCCGCCCATGCGCCGGATCCTGAGCCACGCCGTCGCCGTCCGGGCCGCCGTCGCCGGCACGGTGGCGCTCCAGCTCCTCGCCGCGGCGACCTACCTGGTCCAGGGGTTCCTCTTCGCCGACGTCCTCCAGGCCCTCTCCGGTGGGGCCGGCGTGTCGGACCAGGCCGGCCGCCTCGGCGCCGTCGCCGCCCTCGTCGTGGTCCGGGCCGGCCTCCTCTTCCTCACCGAGGTCGTGCGGGCCCGCACCGCGCTGGCCACCAAGGTCGCCCTGCGCGACCGCGGCTTCTCCCACCTCGCCGCCCTCGGGCCCGGGCACCTCACCGGCGACCGGACCGGCGAGGTCGTCGCCACCCTCGTCGACGGGGTCGAAGCCCTGGAGGGCTACTACGCCCGCTACGTGCCCGCGCTCACCGCCGGCATCCTGGCCCCCGTCGGCGCCGTGGTCGCGCTCGGCGTGCGCGACCCGTGGCTCGGGCTCCTCGTCGCCACCTTCGTGGTCCTCGCCGTGGTCGGGCCCCAGCTCTGGCTCGGCGTCCTGGGCGATCGCAGCGAGGAGCGCATGACGGCCCACATCCGCCTCGGCGCCACCGTGCTCGACACGCTCCGGGGCCTCACCACCCTCAAGGCCTTCGGGGCCCAGGGCCGCCGGCGGGCCGAGCTCGACGCCCTCGGCGACCGGCTCGTCACCACCTGGATCCGGGAGATGGCCGTGGCCCTGGTCGCCGGCGGGATCTTCGCCGCCGCCGTCGTGGGCGGGATGGCCGCCGTGGCCTGGGTCGCCGGGATCCGCGTCGCCGGCGGGGGCCTGGCCGCCGCGGTCGGCTTCCTCGCCCTGCTGCTGTCGGCCGAGGCCCTGCGGCCCTTCGCCGTGCTGGCCGTGTCGTTCCACACCACCTACGACTCGGGGGCCGCGGCCGCCCGGCTCGACGCCCTCTCCGCCCTGGCACCCCCCGCCCCGGCGCGGGCCGACGCCCGGCCCGCGCCGACCCTGGTCCCCGTCGTGGCCTTCGAGCGGGTCACCTTCACCTACCCGGGCGCCGACCGGCCCGCGCTCGACGAGGTCTCCCTGCGGATCGAACCGGGCGAGACCGTGGCCGTCGTGGGCGCCTCCGGCGCGGGCAAGACCACCCTGGTCGCGCTCCTGGCCCGCTTCTTCGACCCCGACGGGGGCGCGGTCACCCTCGGCGGCATCGACGTGCGGGCCCTGCCCCTCGAACAGCTCAGGTCGAACCTCGCCGTGGTCGCCCAGGACACCCACCTCTTCGGCGGGACCGTCCGGGACAACCTGCTCCTGGCCCGGCCGGACGCCGACCAGGCCGCGGCGGAGGCGGCCGCCCGGTCCGCCGGGGCCCACGACTTCGTCGCCGCCCTCCCCGACGGGTACGACACCGAGGTCGGCGAGGGCGGCGCCCGGCTGTCGGGCGGCCAGCGCCAGCGGCTGGCCATCGCCCGGGCCCTGCTCGCCGACGCCCCGGTGCTCGTCCTCGACGAGGCCACCGCCAGCGTCGACGCCGCCACCGAGGCCCGGGTCCAGGCCGCGCTCGACCGGCTCCGGGCCGAGCGCACCACCCTGGTCATCGCCCACCGGCTCTCCACCGTGCGCCACGCCGACCGGATCGTGGTGCTCGACGGCGGCCGGGTGGCCGAGGCCGGCACCCACGACGAGCTCGTCGCCGCCGGTGGGACCTACCGCCGCCTGGTCGACGCCCAGCACCAGGGGGTCCCCGCATGACGAGCGCCGACGTGGCCCCGACCGCCCCGGCACCCACCCTCGCGCCGGCCTCCCGGTCGCCCCTCCTCGACGTCCTGCGGAGCGCCGGGAGCCGCCACCTGGCCGCCCTCACCCTCGCCGGTGCCACCGCCCAGCACGGCGGCGCGGTGCTCGCCGCGGCGGCCGGCGGCTGGGTGGTCGGCGCCGCGGTCGAGGGACGCCCGGCCGGCGACCTCGGCCCCGGCCTGGTCCTGCTGGTCGTCGGCTTCGTCGTGGCCTCGGTCGGGCAGTGGCTCAACCTCCATGCCGCCCACGCCTTCGCCTGGCGCCACCAGGCCAGCCTGCGCCTCCAGGTCTACGACGGCGTCGCCCGCAGCGCGCCGCGACCCGTCGCCGGCCTGTCCACCGGCGAGGTGGCCAGCGTCGTCATGGCCGACGTGGAGGCCCTCGAGACCTTCTTCGCCCACCTCGCCCCCACCGGGGTCGCCGCCGTGGCCACCGCGGTCGGCGCTGCCGTCGCCCTGGCCGTGGCCGGCGGGCCCTTCGCCGTCGTGTTCGTGCTCGGCGCCCTGGCCGTCGCCGTCGTCCCGTCGGTCCTGGCCGTGCGGGCCGAGGCGCGGGGCGCCGCCCTGCGGGCGGGGTTGGGCCGGCTCAACGCCAGCGTCGTCGACGGCGTGCACGGGCTCCGGGAGCTGGTCCTGTTCCGCCGGGTCGACGACTGGAAGCGCCGCATCGAGGACCGCACCCGCGCCTACAGCGCCCTGCAGGCCGACCAGGCCCGGGCCGACGGCACCCTGCGGGCGGTGACCGACCTCCTCGTGTCGGGTTGCGTGGTGGTCGTGCTCGTCCTCGCCGTGTCGCGCGCCGCCCGGGGCGATCTCGGCCTCGCCACCGCCACCACCGCCGTGGTGCTGGCCATCGCGGCCCTGCGACCGGTCGTGGAGGCCACCGGCATGGCGGGCCAGCTCGCGCCGCTGCGCGCCTCGGCCCGGCGGGTCCTCGAGCTGATCGCCCAGCCCGACCTGGTCCCCGACGAGGCGGCCGGACCCGTGGTCCTCGCCGACACGAGCGTGGCCTTCGAGGAGGTCGCCTTCGCCTACGAGCCCGGCCGCCCGGTCCTCGACGGCGCGACCTTCACGGTCGCACCCGGCGAGACCGTCGCCCTCGTCGGGGCGTCCGGTGCGGGCAAGACCACCTGCGCCAACCTCCTCCTGCGCTTCTGGGACGTCGAGCGCGGCCACGTCCGCATCGGCGGGCAGGACGTGCGCGCGCTGCCCGTGGCCCAGCTCCGGGCGACCGTGGGCGTCGTCCCCCAGCGGGTCGACCTCTACGCCGGGACCGTGGCCGACAACCTGCGCCTCGGCGCCCCCGACGCCACCGCGGCCGAGATGGAGGCCGCGGCCCGCACGGCCAACGCCCACGAGCTCGTCGCCGCCCTGCCCCAGGGGTACGACACCGAGGTCGGCGAGGACGGCGCCCGGCTGTCGGGCGGCCAGCGCCAGCGGCTGGCGATCGCCCGGGCCCTGCTCCACGGCGCGCCCGTGCTGGTCCTCGACGAGGCGGCCTCCAACCTCGACACCGAGAACGAGCGGGCCATCCACGCCGCGCTGCGGGCCGCCCGGCAGGGCCGCACGACGCTGGTCATCGCCCACCGGTTGTCGACCATCCGCTCGGCCGACCGGATCGTGGTGCTCGACGGCGGCCGGGTGGTCGAGCAGGGGACCCACGACGAGCTCGTGGCCCGCCGGGGCGCCTACGCGGCCCTGGTCGCCCACCAGGTCGACGGCCTCGTCGGCACCGACGCATAGCCCGAGTCGAAGGGCCGGGTCGACCGGCGTCCGAGGGCGGGTTCGGAGCCGGCCCCGGTCCGCCGGCCGGCGAGGTCGCGCCGCACCAGGCCCGGCGCTGCGGGACGAGGCCCGGCCAGCCGAAGGGCACGCCGCGCCAGGTTCGGGCCGTCCCCCGGCTCGGCCAGCCGGCGCTGGCCGTCAGCCGAGGGCGCGGCCGGTGTCGTAGCGCTCCCGGGCGGCCATGATCCGCGGGGTGTTCTCCGAGGTCCAGGCGGCCAGGGCGCTGACCGGCACCAGCAGCTCGCGCCCCAGGTCGGTCAGCTCGTAGTCGACCTGGGGCGGGACGCTGGGCGTGACCGTGCGGGCCACCAGCCCGTCGCGCTCGAGCGCCTTGAGCGTGCTGGACAGCATCTTCTGGCTGATGTCGCCGATCCTGCGGCGCAGCTCGTTGAACCGGACCGGTCCCTCGCCCAGGGTGCCCACGACCAGGATCGACCACTTGTCGCCGATCCGGGCCAGCATCTTGGAGATCGCCTCGCACACCTCGGGGTCCTTGTCCCCCCGGCACGGATCGGCCGCGGACCCGGGCGCCGCGGCCGGGGGACGGCCAGCGAGGATCCTGGCTGAGGGCACGGTGGTTACCTCCGGGTGACCTGGTGTGGACGAGGTGCCTTCTTGCGCGCCGGGCGGGCCGTTCCCACACTGGCGCTTCGTGATCGGACGCTTCCCGATCGAAACCTAGTTGCCCGACGTAACCACAGGAGAGACGTGAGCGCCACCCCCCGCATCGCCCTGGTCATCGGCTCGACCCGCCCCACCCGCTTCGCCGACAAGCCGGCCGACTGGCTCCTGGAGGTCGCCGCCGGCCGCGACGACCTGACCCTCGAGAAGGTCGACCTGCGCGACCACCCGCTGCCGTTCTTCGCCGAGGTGGGCTCGAACCTGCACGTGCCCAGCCAGGACCCCGCCGTGCTCGCCTGGCAGGACGCCGTACGCCCCTACGACGGCTACGTCTTCGTCACCGCCGAGTACAACCACTCGATCACCGGCGCCCTCAAGAACGCCCTCGACCAGGCTTACGTCGAGTGGGTCCGCAAGCCGATGTCGGCCCTCAGCTACGGCGGCAGCGGGGGCGTGCGCGCCGTCGAGCACCTGCGGGGGATCGCCGTCGAGCTCCAGATGGCCCCGGTCCGCGCCGCGGTCGCCATCGGCGGCAGCGAGCTCATCAAGGTCCACCCCTTCGGCGGCAACGCCCCCATGAGCGAGATCGACGACATCCTCCGGCCCACCGCCGAGGCCATGTTCGACGACCTCGTGTGGTGGGCCGAGGCCCTGCGCCCCGCCCGCACCGCGACGGCGGCCTGACCCGCCACACCCGAGCGACCGGGTCCACGGCTGGGCCGCCGATCCCGGCACGGCCCGGGCCGAACCCGTGACGGTGCGGGCCGACCTCGGCGGCGAACCCCTGCCGGTGCGGTCCGGGACCCGGCACCCGGACGTGGCCGCCCACTTCGGGCGGCCCTGGGACCTCGACCTGGTCTTCAGCGGCTGGGAGGCCGAGGTGCCCGCCGAGCGCGCCGGGCCGGAGGCCGTGCTGCGGGTCGAGGCCACCGTCGAGGACCGCACGGTCGTGCTCCACGAGGGTCCCCCGCCGGTGCCGCCCACCTGACCTGCCGGGGCGGGCCCGGTCAGCGGCGCCGGAGCCGCTTGTCGGTGAGCGACGGCGGCGTGGAGGCGATGTCCGCCTCGTTGAGGTTCACCCCGGGCGGGACGATCTCGTCGATGCGGTCCAGGACGTCGTCGTCGAGCACGACGTCGGCCCCGGCCAGCAGGTCGTCGAGCTGGTCGGGGGTGCGGGGTCCGATGATCACCGAGGTGACCCCGGGATGGGCCCGGGCGAAGGCCACGGCCAGGTGGGGCACCGACAGCCCCGCCTCGCCGGCCAGGGCCGTGATCTCCTGCACCGCCTCGACCTTGGCCCGGTTGCCCGGGAGGGTCAGGTCGAAGACCTCGGGCCGCCGCTCGGCCCGGCTGGCCGCGGTCGGGTCGGCCCGGCCCGACAGCCAGCCACCGCTGAGCGGGCCCCAGACGAGTGTCCCCATGCCGTAGCGCTGGGTGGTGGGGAGCACGGCGGCCTCGGCGCCGCGGCGCAGGATCGAGTAGGGAGGCTGCTCGGTGCGGAAGCGGACGTGGCCCCGCCGCTCGGCCACCCACTGGGCCTCGACGATCTGCTCGGCCGGGAAGGTGGAGGTGCCCACCGCCCGCACCTTCCCCGCCCGCACGAGGTCGGACAGCGCGCCGAGGGTCTCGTCGACGTCGGTGGCCAGGTCGGGACGGTGCATCTGGTACAGGTCGATGTGGTCGACCTCCAGCCGGCGCAGGCTGTCCTCGACGGCCCGGGCGATCCAGCGGCGCGACCCGCCCCGGTGGTTGTCGTCGGGGCCCATGGTGTGGCGGAACTTCGTGGCCAGGACGACGTCGTCGCGCCGGCCCTTGAGCGCCTTGCCCACGATCACCTCGGACTCCCCGGCCGAGTACACGTCGGCGGTGTCGACGAAGTTGATGCCGGCGTCGAGGGCGGTGTGGATCATCCGCACCGACTCGTCGTGGTCCGGGTTGCCCCAGGCCCCGAACATCATCGCCCCGAGGGCCAGGTCGGTGACCGACATGCCCGTCCCGCCCAGGATCCTGCGCTCCATCCCCGACCCTCTCCCTCGTCACGGTGCCGGCCGCGGGCGCCCGCGGCCGGCCACCAGCCAACCACGCCCGGGATCCCGCGCCGACCGTCCGCCGACCGTGCCCCGCCCCTATCGGGTGGGCTGGCTGTTAGGTAGGCTTTACACAGGCGTGGCCGGACAGAGGAGGTCCCCATGAGCGACAGCGGCGAGCCGGCGCTCGGCACGGTCCAGGAGACCCTGCTGATCCCGCTCTACGGGCGTGCCACCTTCACCCGGCAGCACCCGGCACTCATCGACGACCCGCGCTCGGTCGAGATGGTCGAGGCGCTCGACTACGACTTCTCCCGCTTCGACGGCACCATGAGCCTGGTCGGATCGGTGTTCCGCACCCGCATCTTCGACCACTGGGTCGCGCGGTGGCTGGCCGACAACCCGACCGGCACGGTCGTCGAGGTCGGTGCCGGCCTCAACACCCGACACGAGCGGCTCGACGACGGCACGGCCCGGTGGATCGAGCTCGACCTCCCCGACGTCGCCGAGCTGCGCCGCCGGTTCTTCGCCGACACCGACCGGCGCACGATCCTGGCCGGCTCGGTGCTCGACGACGAGTGGCTCGATGCCGTCGAGGCCACCGGCGGCCCGTGGTTCTTCGCTGCCGAGGCGGTCCTCATCTACCTGGAGCCGGCCGAGGTCCTCGACGTCCTGGCCAGGATCGGCCGCCGGTTCGGTCCCTCGCCGCTGGCCCTGGACACCTGGACGAGCTGGATGGCCGAGCACCAGGGCGAGCACGACACGATCGGCACGATGGAGGCCGAGTTCCGCTGGTTCTGCGACGACCCGGCCGCGCTCGACGTGCCCGGCGTGCAGGTCGCAGTGGACGAGCGGTTCACCTTCGCCGGGGCCCCCGCCGAACTGGTCGCGCTACTCCCCGACCAGCTCCGCCAGGCGCTGCCGCTCCTCGCCGACGACCCCCAGATGTCGAGCTACCACCAGAACCTGCTCACCCTGTCGCCGGTGGCACCGTGAGCCCCGATCGCCCGGCCCCGGCCCGACCGGCCGGCGCGGCAGGTCCCGACGGGCGGCGCCGGCCGCACCGCCGCCCCCCGCCCCGGCGGGTCGAGGTCCGCCGCACCCAGCGTCTGAGCCCCCACATGGTGCGGGTGACCTTCGGCGGGGAGGAGCTGGCCGGCTGGCCCGCCGACGGCGACCCGACCGGGCACTGCAAGGTCTTCCTCCCCGGCGACGGCGACGCCGAGCCGGCCCTGCCGACCTGGGGCCCCGAGGGCCCGGTCTTCGACCAGGACCGGCCACGGCCCACGGTGCGGACCTACACGCCCCGGCGCTTCGACCGGGGCGCCCTCGAGCTCGACGTCGACTTCGTCCTCCACCCGGGCGGACCGGCCTCCGACTGGGCCGCCACGGCCGAACCGGGCCAGCGGGCCGCGGTCGCCGGGGTCGGGCGGGGCTACCCGATCGACCCGACCACCCGCACGTTCCACCTGGCCGGCGACGAGACCGCCCTGCCGGCCATCGGCGTCCTGCTCGAGCGCCTCCCGGACCGGGCCACCGTGGCCGTCGACGTGGAGGTGCGCGACGACGCGGCCGAGGTCCGCCTGCCCCACCACCCCGGCGCCATCGTGCGGTGGCTGGTCCGCCCGCCCGACGCCACCCCCGGTTCGGAGCTGGTCGACGCCTTCGCCCGGGCCGTGCTGCCCGACCGCCAGCGGGTCTGGATCGCGGCCGAGGCGAGCGCGGTGCGGACCATCCGCCGGGGCCTGCTCGACCGGGGCGTACCGGTCGACCACGTGGTGGCCCGGGGCTACTGGCGCCACGGCCACGCCGACCACCCCGACGGGGACTACGCCACCGACGCCCTCTCCGCCTGACCCCGCGCGCCCGACCCTGGCGCCTGCCGCTGAATCATCTTATCTTTAAGATGAAACTGCGGAGAGGGCGAGCCAGGGGGACCGGACGATGGAGCAGGTGCTGCGCGGGGGGACCGTCGTGGACGGCAGCGGACGCCCGGCCGAGGTGGCCGACGTCCACCTGCGCGACGGGTCGGTGGTCGCCGTGGGCACCGTCGACCCGCCGGCGGGCGCCGAGGTCCTCGACGTCACCGGCCTGGTCGTGAGCCCGGGCTTCATCGACCTGCACACCCACTTCGACGCCCAGGTCCTGTGGGACCCCGACCTCACGCCCTCGGGCTGGCACGGCGTCACCACCGTGGTCCAGGGCAACTGCGGCTTCGGGCTCGCCCCCACCCGCCCCGAGGACCGCGAGACGATCATGGAGACGCTGAAGAACGTCGAGGGCATGAACGTCGAGACCCTGCGGGCCGGGATCCGGTGGGACTTCGAGTCGTTCCCCGAGTACCTGGCCCTGGTCGCCTCGCTGCCCAAGCGGCTCAACGTCGGGACCTTCCTGGGCCACACGCCCCTGCGGACCTACGTGATGGGCCCGGTCGACGCCGCCACCCGGGCCGCCACCCCCGAGGAGGTGGCCCGCATGGCCGGCCTGCTGGCCGAGGGCCTGGCCGCGGGGGCGGTCGGCTTCTCCTCCTCGCAGGCACCCAGCCACATGGGCGCGGCGGGTCGTCCCGTGCCCTCGCGCCTGGCCGACGACGACGAGGTCACGGCCCTGCTCGGCGTGGTCAGCCGGTCGCGGCGCCCGCTGGTCGAGATCACCTACGGGCACCTCTACGACCTGGAGGAGGTGGCCGCGCTGTCCCGCGACCTGTCGGTCCGCATCACGTGGGGCTCGCTGCTCACCGGGCTGCACGGCGGCCCGGGTGCCTCGCTCGAGCTGCTCGAGCGGGCCAGCGC
>JBFWTJ010000131.1:0-10251 GCA_050247895.1 Acidimicrobiia bacterium | reverse complement strand
TCGTGTTCGGCCGCGAGGACGAGGCAGCCGAGCTGATCGCGCAGGTCGAGGACCAGATCGCCGAGGTCGAGGCGACCGTCGGCGACGTGGCCGAACGGCCCCGCGTCCTGGCCTTCGAGCCTTACAAGGGCGAGATGACCGCCCGGGGCAACAAGGGCATCATGCAGGACATCATCGACGGCGCGGGCGGCGAGAACGTCTTCGCCGACCAGTCGGACAGCCCGGTCATCAGCATCGAGCAGATCATCGAGCAGGCGCCCGACGCCATCATCATCTACACCTGCTGCGGGTCCGACCGGGTCCGGGCCGACACCGAGCCCGAGGTGCGGGCCCTGCTCGACGATCCGGCCCTGGCCAACGTGCCGGCCATCCGGGACGAGCGGATCCTGGTCGTCGACTTCGCCGACACCAGCGTCAGCATCCGCAACGGCGACACCCTCGTCGAGGTGGCCGAGTTCCTCCACCCCGACCTGTTCGACTGACCTCCGGGCCCGGCCGGCGCCACGAGGGGCCCGGCCGGGCCCGGGAACAAGTTGCCGAGGCTCGGCGCGACCAGGGCGCCCTCGCCCCGGCAGAAGGGCGGGACCGTGGAGCCGTCGGGCTCAGCCCGTGGCGCCGACCCGGTTGGCCCGCCAGAGCAGGACCAGGAGGTAGGGCGCACCGAGCACGCCGGTGACGATCCCGGCCGGGAGCTCGGTCGGGGCGAAGGCCCGCCGGGCGACCAGGTCGGCGGCGACCACCAGCACCCCGCCGACGGCGGCCGACGCGACCAGGGCCAGGGCCCGCTCCCGGACGAGCCGCCGGGCGATCTGCGGGGCGACGAGCGCCACGAAGGTGATCGGCCCGACCACCGAGGTGGCGATCGCGGCGAGGGCCACGGCGACCAGGAGGACCGCGGCCCGGGCCGGTTCGACCCGGACGCCCAGCGTCGCGGCCAGCTCGTCGTCGAGCTCGAGGAGCCGGAGCTGCCGGGACAGGAGCAGCGCGGCGGCGCCCAGCACCGCCGTCGCACCGACCAGGACAGGCACGTCGTCCCAGCCGGCGCCGGCCAGCCCACCGGCCAGCCAGGCCGACGCCCGCTGCACCGTGTACAGGTCGGCGCTGACCAGCAGGTACGAGGTGACCGAGGTCAGCACGGCCCCGACGGCGATGCCCACCAGGATCAGCCGGTAGCCGGTGACCCCCTGCCGGTAGGCGGCGAGGTAGATGACCAGCGCGGTCGTCGCCCCGCCGACCAGTGCCCCGGCAGCCACCGCGGCGCTCGAACCCGCCCACAGGACGATCACCGCGACGGCAGCGGTCGACGCCCCGGCGGTGATGCCCACGATGTCGGGACTGGCCAGGGGGTTGCGGGCGACCCGCTGGAAGATGCCGCCCGACAGGGCCAGGGCCGCGCCCGAGGTCATGGCGACCAGGCCCCGCGGCAGCCGGATCTCCTCGACCACGTAGCCGCTGCGCCCGGGCACCGGGCGGCCGAGCAGCGCGTCGACCACGTGGGCCACCGGGATCGGGTAGTCCCCGACGGCCAGCGACACCACGAACCCCGCGACCGCGAGGGCGCCCGCCACCACGGTGACGACGATCGAACGAGGCTCGGCGCGCCACGACGCCCGCCCCCGGCGGGCCACCCACGCCCCCGACCGCGCCGCGGCCAGGGCGGCGGGCGAGGGCTGGCCTGTCACCACGTCGCGCCGCAGCTGCGACCCGGGTCCGCCCAGGGCCGACAGGTCGACGCTCGCGGATCCGTCCCGCTCCGGGTGCCCGGCTCCCCTCACCACGCCACCCTCGGGCCACGCGCTCGACCCGCCCGTTCCGGCCGCGGGACGCCTACACCCGTCAGGCTCACAGCTGGGCCAGCCGGCGGCGGCGGACGAGGGCCACGAACCAGGGCGCGCCGAAGGCCGCCGTCACCAGTCCCACCTGGAGCTCCCGCGGTTGCACCACGACCCGGCCGACGACGTCGGCACCGAGGACGAGGACGGCGGCGAGCACCGCCGCCCAGGGCAGCACCCAGCGGTGCCCCGGGCCGACCAGGATCCGCGCCGCGTGCGGCGCGGTCAGGCCGACGAAGGCGACGGGACCGACCGCTGCGGTCGCCGCCCCGGCGAGCAGGACCACCGACGTGGCCGCGACCGTCCGGGCCAGGGCGACCCGCTGGCCGAGCGACCGGGCCACGTCCTCGCCGAGGGCCAGGGCGTCGAGGGACCGGCCGCTGACCACGGCCAGGACCACCCCGGCCACCACGAACGGCGCGAGCTGCGTGGTGACCTCACGGTCGGCGAGGCCGAGCGAACCCACCGACCAGAAGCGGAACCGGTCGTGCAGGTCGACGTCGATGATCCCGGCACCCGCGGTGACCGAGCCGAGGAACACGCTCACCGCAGCGCCTGACAGCGCCAGCTTCACCGGTGTCGCCCCGATCCGACCCGCCGAGGCCAGTACGTGGACGGCGATCCCGGCCAGCGCGGCCCCGGCGAAGGCGAACCACACGTAGCCGCCGAGCGAGGTGACCCCGAAGACCGTGATGCCCGTGACCGAGCCCAGCGCGGCCCCGGCGCTGATGCCCAGGATCGACGGATCGGCCAGGGGGTTGCGGGTGGCTCCCTGGATGACCGTCCCGGCCAGGCCCAGCGCCACGCCGACGAGCAGGCCGGTGATCGTGCGCGGCACCCGCAGGTGCACCACGACCAGGTCGGTGTCGGTGCCGGTCCAACCCCGGTAGGCGTGCCACACGTCGCCGGGCCGGACGGTGACCGTGCCGACCAGCACCGAGGCCCCCGCAGCCAGGCCGAGCAGGGCGAGGGCCCCGACGAGGCCGAGGAGCCGGGCCCGGTCCGTGGCCAGCACCGTCGGCGACCGCCCGCCCGTGCTCACCTCCCTGCCGGCGTCCGGACGAGGTCGACCCGGACGGCCGGCGTCGCTCACGTCCCGGCCAGGTCGACCCGAAGCGGGGCCGCCCGCGCTCACGTCCGGGCTGACATCCGGACGAGCTCGACCCGAAGCGGGGCCGCCCGCGCTCACGTCCGGGCTGACATCCGGACGAGCTCGATCCGAAGCGGGGCCGCCCGCGCTCACGTCCGGGCTGACATCCGGACGAGGTCGACCCGAAGCGGGGCCGGCCGCGCTCACATCCCCGCCGACATCCGGGCCAGGTCCGCCCGAAGCGGGGCCGCCCGCACTCACATCCCCGCCGACATCCGGGCCAGGTCCGCCTGGAACAGGGCAATCCGCTCGGCGGGGTCCCGCAGCGGGCAGGCCGAGCAGGCGTAGCCCGCCACCTGTGCCGCCCGGTCGTCGTGCTCGGGATCGGCCTTGTAGATCAGGCAGCAGGTGCCCTTCTCGGCGTAGCACCCACGCCGCGCCGCGCCGTCAGCGCGCGCCTCCACCACGACCAGGCGGGGCCGCACGCGCAGCAGCGGCCGGCGCGCCGCCAGGGCGTCCAGGACCTGCTCGGCGAGCGTCCAGGCCCGCTGACCGGTCCCCCCGGCCAGGCGGGCACGGCGCATCGGCACGGAGGCGACGTGGTCGGCGAGGGTCCCCCACATGCCGGCCCGGCCGAAGGGCGCGTGGCCGCGCACCGCGTCGGCCACCGGCGCGTACGACGCCTCCAAGGTCACCGCGGCCGCTTCGACCAGGACGTCGAGGTCGTTCCCGGCGACCACGCCGACGGGCGCCAGGGCCACGTCGCCGATCCGCACCTCGTCGATCAGCTCCAGCCAGAGTCCCGACGGGTCGACCTGGATCACCCGACCGTGCTCGACCAACGGGACCATCACCAGCTCGGCGAGCACCGCCGAGAACCGGTAGGTGGCCAGGGAACCGGCCAGGTCTCGGTGCCCCCGGGCCCGCCGCAGCTCGGCCTCGATCCACGCTCCGACCTCGCCCACGTCGGCCAGGCGCCCGCCCAGGTGGATGAGCCCCGGCGCCGTGGTGGGATCCGCCAGGACGTAGCGCCGCTCGGCCGCGGCGTCGAGCAGGCCGATCGCCTCGACCACCTCGGGCCCGAACGTCACAGGACCTCCCGGACCCCGGAGCCCCGACGGATCGCGCCGGACCCGTCGGACCCGTCGGACGCCTCGTCCAGAGCTTCGCCCAGGTCGCCGGGGATCACGTGACCCCACCTGCCGACGCCGGCCCGGGCCTCGGCCGATCGAGGACGTCGAAGGTCTCGCCGAGCAGCCGGTCGCGCGCCGTCGCCGTCGCCGTCGCCGGCCGCGGCGGCGACGGGCGATGGCGCCGGCGGCAGCAGCGGCAGCAATGCGATGGGGCCGGCGCGGCGGCTCATCGGCGGCGCGGGGCGGGCAGCACGAGTGGCGTCCCGGTCGAGGGGTCGGGGATCACGCGGCACGGGAGCCCGAACACGGCCTCGACCACCTCCGGCGTGGCCACCTCCACGGGCGGGCCCTGCGCCACGATCCGTCCGTCGCGCATGGCCACCAGGTGGTCGGCGTAGCGGCAGGCCAGGTTCAGGTCGTGGAGCACGGCGACGATGGTCCGCCCATTCCCGTCGCGCAGGTCGGTGAGGAGCTCGAGGATGTCGACCTGGTGGGCCAGGTCGAGGAAGGTCGTCGGCTCGTCGAGCAGGAGCACCTCGGTCTCCTGGGCCAGAGCGAGCGCGATCCACACCCGCTGGCGCTGGCCGCCCGACAGCTCGTCGACCGGACGGGCAGCCAGCTCGACGACGTCGGCCGCTTCGAGGGCGACCGCTACGGCGTGCTCGTCGTCCGCCGTCCACTGCCGGTACCAGCGCTGGTGGGGGTGGCGGCCCCGCCCGACCAGGTCGGCCACAGTGATCCCCTCGGGCGACACCGGCTGCTGGGGCAGGAAGCCCAGCCGCCGAGCGACCTCGCGGGTCGGGAGGCGGTGCAGGTCGTGGCCGTCGAGCAGGATCGAGCCGCCCGAGGGCTCGAGCAGGCGGACCAGGCCCCGGAGAAGGGTCGACTTGCCGCAGGCGTTGGCTCCGACGATCACGGTGATCCGCCCCGCGGCCACCTCGAGGTCGAGCTCGTCGACCACCGTCCGCTCCCTGTAGCCGAGCGACACGCCCTCGGCACGGAGGCCGGGAGGTCGCGGCGGGGAGCTGGTGACGGTCGGCATCGAAGGTGGTTCCGGCGCCCGTGCGCCGACACCGGTCGAACCTAGCCAGCCGGTCCCCGCGCCGGACCCTGCTGCGGCCACGTGCTTTGACCGCTAAGGATCTGCTCCTCTCCGAGCCCCGTGCAGCCCGGCTCGACCTCCGTCCGCGTTGCTCCGGGAGCCGGCAGCAGCTCTCGCCGTGTGACCTGCGGCCAGCCCCAAGGGCATCGTCGAACCCGCCCGCGCAGGGGACGCCGGGGGGCGCTGGGCGACCTCGACGGGGACCTCTGCGAACGAGCGCGTCCGCACACCGAACAGCGATGGCCATGGCGATCGCCAGCCACCCACCGATCGGAGGCCTGCTGCCCGTTCGCCGGAACTCGTTGTGATCGAACATGTGTTCGTTCTAGTGTGACGGCATGTCAGCTGTCCAGGCCCTCGTCGCCGCAGTGGAGGCGTTGCCGACAGATCTGGACGAGGGGGACCTCGTCGCGGCGTTGGGAGCGGCGGATCGGCTGCGGACACGGCTGGCAGTGGCGGTCTCGGGCTTCGAGGCGGACGGACGGTTCGGGGACGCGGGAGCCGTGTCGATGGTGGGTTGGCTGGCCCACCAGGCGGGGTTCGATCGGTCCTCCGCCCGTCGGCTGCGTGGGCAGGGTCGCAAGCTGGCCCGGTTGCCGGAGGTGGCCTGCGCCGCGACGGAGGGCCGGTTGGCCGGGGGCCAGGTGGAGGTGATCCTGGGCGGTGTGCCCGACCGGCACCTGGACCGGTTCGCCGCCCACGAGGCCGAGTTGGTGCCCTTGCTGGCCCGGTTGGACACGGACGCGACGCGGGTGGCGATGGCCCAGTGGCGAGCGCAGGCCGACGCGTGTGCGCAGGGCCCGGGGCCGGTCGAGCACGACGACCAGGTCTTCCTGGCCTCCACGTTCGAGGGGCGGGGGGAGCTGCGCGGCTCGTTGAGCGCGGACCTGGCCGCGGTGCTCGACGCCGCGTTGCGGGTCGCGGACCCGAAGGACTTCGGGCTGCCGTTGGCATGCCGCCGAGCGGCCGCCCTGGGCCAGGTCTGCCAGTTCTTCCTGGACCACCAGCAGGTCCGTCCCGGGGCCCGGCATCGTCCCCACCTCAACGTGGTGGTCGACGCCGAGAGCCTCGACACCGGGCAAGGGGCCCGCTACCTGGACACCGGCCAACCGGTGTCACCCGCGGCGTTCAAGGCCTTGTGCTGCGACGCCGGGTTCCACCGGGTCCTGACCGGCCGGTCGGGGATCTTGGACTACGGGCGGGCCACCCGTTCGTGGCCGACCGACCTGTACAACGCCGTCGTGCTGCGCGACCAGGGCTGCCGGATCGGGGGGTGCGACGCCCCCGCCTCGTGGTGCGACGTCCACCACGTCATGCCCTGGGAGCAGGGCGGACCCACCAGCCTGGACAACGCCGTCATGACGTGCCGGGCCCACCACCAACTCGTCCACCGGGCCGGGCATCACCTCACCTTGCACGCCGACGCCCGAGTCACCCTCACCCTGGCCAACGGCCGCACCCTCGCCAGCGCACCCCGCGGCCCCTCACCCACCCTGGCCCTGCCCACCCGACCCCGACCCGCCCCACCGGTCCAGCGACGACCCGATCCTCCCGGGCCTGCGCCGGGACGAGCCCCTCGCGAATCGACCGAAACCGGCCCGCCCGATCGGCCCACCACCACCGAACCCGCCGCGCCCCCGCGCACCGGCCCGCCCGATCGGCCCACCACCACCGAACCCGCCGCGCCCCCGCGCACCGATCCGGCACCCCGACCCGCCCGAGCCCACGCGGACTCCCTCCCCGGCAGTGCCCGTCGTCCCGGTGTCGGCGATCTCGACGGCCTCTCGGGACCGCCCAGCCTTCCCGGTCTCAGCGGTCTCAGCGATCTCCGCGATCTCCCGGGCCTCGCCGACTTCGGCGGTCTCGGCGACCGCCGGCCCCCTCCAACCGACGGGCCCCATCTACCCGACGGCCCCCACCGCATACCGAAGCCGGCTTCCCCTCACGCTGGCGCACGGTGGCGGCCCACCGCCACCAAGGAGCGGACCACCGCCGAGCCGCCACCGCGGTCTGCCGAGCCCGTAGGGGTCCTTGCCGAGCCGGGGATCGCCGTGGGTCGGACCCCGTCGGACGATCGTTGCACGCCGGATGTGCTCGAAACTGATCGTTGTACGGTCTGATCCAGACCTCTAGGGTGCCCGGCCGTGCCTTCACCCCTCCCCCGCCTCCTGACCGTCGCCGGCGCGTTCACGGCCGCCAGCGCGCTGACCTTGGCCTGCTCGTCGGACCGCGAGCAGGCCACCCCACCTCCGTCGTCGGCATCCGGGACCCCGACGACGAGGCCCACCACCACGACGATGCCGATGCGCCCGACCAGCACCACGAGCACCACCTACGCCCCCGACACCACCGAGGGCCAGGTCGAAGCGGCCTACCTGCGCGGCTGGGACGTCTACGCCGACCAGGTCTGGAACCTCGAGCTCGACGAGGCCGCCCTCGCCGAGGTCTTCGCCGACGAGCAGTTGGCAGTGACCACCCAAGAGATCAAGGACCGGATCGCGACGGACAGGGCATCCTGGCTTCGAGCCGACCGGTCGTACCGGGTCGTCCTCGTACCCGACGTGCAGCGGGCCAAGGTCATCGACGAATCCACGAACCATCAGGTGCGGGTCGAGCCGACGACGAAGGAGCCGGCCGAAGACGACCCGAACGAGGTGGTCCGTTCGGTCGCCACCATGGAGCTCGTCGACGGCGCCTGGCGGATCGCCCGGATCGACGGGATCGTCGAGTGACGGCAGGCCAGGTGCGTGTCGCGATCGTCGTGCTGCTCGGGTTCCTTGCCGCACCGGCGGTCGCCGGAGCAGACGGGTACACGAAGGCCGGCGCCATGACGGCTGCGGAGGCCGGCCTGATCCACGTCGAGATCGCGATGGCGGGGCTCGACTGGACGGGGGGATCGAACGCCGGCGGAGGAAAGGCGGCAGGGTGCGCCATCACCTTCGTGCCGTACATGTACGACGGTGGCTACGACGACCTCACCGTGCTGGCCGGGCCGCAGCCCTCACCGGACGCCCGGCCGTACCACAAGTTCTGCGACGGACGACCGGTCGGGATGGTGTGGATCGCCCCGGACGTCTCGGATCCGGAGCTTGCGGTGCGTGGTGAGGCGGAGCGGTTGGCGCGGGATGTGTTGAAGCCGGGGTTGGTGGTCGGGATGAACCCGCCGGGTCGGGGTCTGGTCGGGTTTCCGTCGTGGTTCTGGGTCGAGGGGTTCGACGGTCTGGTGGAGTCGGGTCCGATCGAGGCGTTCGGAACCGTGGTCGAGGTGCGCTTGTCCACGGGCCAGGTGATCTGGGACTTCGGGGACGGGTCGGGCCCGGTGACCGGTGATCTGGGCCGGGCCTATCCGCGGGAGTCCAGCGTGCGTCACGTGTTCGCCTGGCACGGGGACTACACGGTGGGGGTGCGGGTGGAGCTGGTCGCGGCGTACCGGGTCGACGGGGGCGACTGGCAGGCGCTGGATCCCCTGGTCGCTGAGGCCACGGGCCTGCACAGCGTCGAGCAACGCCAAGCCGTCATCACCCACATCGGCTGACCACCAGACCTGCAGACCAGCAGACCAGCCGGTTCCTAGGTGGATGCGTAGCGGGTGAGGACCGCCGCACCCCCTCCCGGGCGGGTCGGCTCGGCCTCGAGCAGGCCGCGGGCCCGCAGGACGGGCATCACGCCCTCGGCGAACCAGTAGGCCTCCTCCAGGTGGGGATGGCCCGAGAGGACGAACTCGTCGAAGCCGAGCCGGTGGTACTCCTCGACGCGGTCGGCGACCTCCTCGTGGCTGCCGACCAGCGCCGTGCCGGCCCCGCCCCGGACCAGCCCGATGCCGGCCCACAGGTTCGGGGCGATCACCAGGCGGTCCGGCTCGACCTCCCCCTCGCCGTAGAGCGACTGCATGCGCTGCTGGCCGACCGCGCTGCTGCGGGCGAACGACTCCTGGGCCTGGCGGACCACCTCGGGGTCGAGCGCGTCGAGGAACCTGTCGGTCTCGGCCCAGGCGTCGGCGGCCCGGTCCCGGCTGATGACGTGGAGCCGGATGCCGAAGCGGAGCTGCCGTCCGGCCGCGGCGGCCAGGGCGCGCATCCGCTCCAACCGGGGGGCGACCATGTCGGGTGGCTCGCCCCAGGTCAGGTAGACGTCGGCGTGCGCCGTGGCGACCCGCTCGGCCGCGGGCGACGCTCCACCGAAGAACAGGTCCGGCTGCGGGTCGGGCGCCCGGCTGACCGTGGCCGCCTCGACCCGGAAGTGGCGCCCGGCGAAGTCCAGGGGCGTGCCCGACAGGGCCCCCCGCAGGATCGTCAGGAACTCGTCGGTCCGCTCGTAGCGCTGGTCGTGGTCGAGCCAGTCCCCGAAACGCCGCTGCTCGACGTCCTCGCCGCCGCTCACGACGTTGAGCAGCAGCCGACCACCCGAGATCCGCTGGTAGGTGGCGGCCTGCTGGGCGGCCAGGGTCGGCGACAGCGCGTTGGGCCGGAAGGCGACCAGGAACTTCAACCGCTCGGTGAGCCCGAGCAGGGCCGAGGTCACCAGCCAGGGGTCCTCGCACCACGTCCCCGTCGGGGTCAGCACGGCACGGAACCCGAGCGTGTCGGCCGCCCGGGCCACCTGGGACAGGTAGTCGAAGGTCGGCGGCCGGGCGTGCCCGTCGGGCCCGAAGGGCACCACGGTGCGACTGTCGCCCGCAGTGGGCAGGAACCAGTTCAGGTGGATGGGCACGGCATCTCCTCGGCCGGGGCCCGGTCGCGGTGCCCGGGTCGGGCCGCCTCCGGGTCGGGGACGAGGTGGGGATGCACCGACCACTTCCTTCCTTACTTGGTAAAGATGACTAGACAGGTCGAATTTAGAGGGTTAGCGTGCTGGTGTGGATCCCGTCTCCCCCCGGTCCATCGGGGACGAGCCTCCCTCCCCCAGGGCTCGGCCCCGTGACCGCCGGTGCCCGCTCCGCCGATGTGCTGCGCATCGGCGGAGCGGCCCGGCGATGTCGTCGGCCCAGCGGTCCGGACCGTCCAGGACCGCGACCGCTACCCGGGCCGGCGACCGTCGAGCCCCCGCCACCGGTCCTGTCGCGGGCGCCGGTGGCGGGGTGCTCGACGCCCCCGG
>JBFWTJ010000130.1:0-10267 GCA_050247895.1 Acidimicrobiia bacterium | reverse complement strand
CGGGCGCGGTCAGAGCGCGCCGGCGGAGCCCGAGCTCAGGGGCCGACGAGCAGGGACCCGGCCAGCTCGTAGCGGCGGCCGTCGCGCAGGCGCAGCTCGACGGTGTCCTGGGCTGAGCCGTGGGGGTCGATCCGCCCGATGCCGACGGGGATGTCGGTGCCGTCCACGGAGAGCTCGACCGAGCCGTGCCAGCCGTAGTCGGTGCCGTTGTGGATGGTGATGTCGATGTCGGCGTGGCCGTCGCCCTGGGCGCCCACGGCGAGGTCGAGGCGGAGCCCCCCGCACAGCTCCCCGGGGGGCGCGGCACCGCGGCCGGGGCGCTCGATGACCTGCGACGACGAGATCACGGCGCGGCCGTCCTCGTCGACCTGGAGGGCGAAGGGGGCCTGGCTGCGCTCCTGGCAGCTCAGCACGTGGGTCAGGCCGCGCAGCGACGAGGTGCCGATGGGGATGAGGAGCACGGCGAAGAGCCCGACCAGCGCGACCTGGGCCCGCAGCGCCGACGGCATGGGCGGAGCGTACCGGTCGACCCTCGGCCGGGCCGCCATGGCCGGCCGGGGCGGGGCTCGGCGCTACCTTTCGCCCGATGGCCCCGCCGATGACCGTCCGGCTGTCGCAGATGGGCTACGGCTCGGCCCGGCGCCTGCTGGTCGTGGTCGGCCTGGTGGTCATGGCGGTGGTGGTGGCCACGATGCTGGTCCGGGGGGTGGACCCCGTCGAGGTGGCGGCCACGGTGCTGTTCGTGCCGATCTTCGCGGCCTTCGTGGCCTGGGGGGTCGCCGGCGGCCTGATCGCCGCGGTGCTGGCCGTGCTGGCGTACGCCGCGCTGCGCTACCCGGCGATCGACGCGGTGGGGATCGGGGAGTTCACCGGCCTGCTGGTCTCGCGGGCCGCGGCGTACCTGATCTTCGGCGCGGTCGGCGGCTGGTCGATGCAGGTGCTGGAGTCGGCGCTGACCAAGCTGGAGCTCTACGACGCCCTGGACGACGAGACGGGCCTGGCCAACGCCCGCCACATGGTGACCCAGCTGGACCTCGAGCGGAGCAGGGCCCGGCGCTACGAGTCCCTCTTCTCGGTGGTGGTCCTGGACCTTCCGGCCGGGCCGAGCGACGGGCTGGCCGGCCGGCGGCGCCGGGCGCTGTGGCGGGAGCTGGGGATCAAGCTGGCCGAGGGCGCGCGCACGATGGACCACGTGGTCCACACCCGCGACGGCGATCGCCACCTGGTCGCCGCGGTGCTGCCCGAGACGGCGGGGGAGGGCGCCCGGATCTTCGGCGACCGGTTCCGGGAGCGGGTGGAGGGGTTCATGGCCGAGCGGGGGGCCGACGTGGCGGGCCGCACCGAGCTGACCTGCCTCACCGTGCCGGGCGACGAGGAGGCCCTGGACGCGGTGGCCGCCCGCTTCGGGCGGATCGAGGCCGCGTCCCGGGCGTCCGCGCCGCCTTGACGCGGGTGTACCCTCGCAGGACGGAAACCACACGGATGTGATTTCTCCACAGAGTGTGGACGGCGCCTGTGGAGAGCCTGTGGATCGGGATCACGGGACGGGATGAGCGCTTCCTTCACGCACCTCCATGTGCACACCGAGTACTCGATGCTCGACGGAGCGGCGCGCGTGGCGGAGCTGGTCGCCGCCGCGGTGGCCGACGGCCAGCCGGCGATCGGGATCACCGACCACGGCAACATGTACGGGATCCTGGACTTCTACAAGGCCTGCCGCAGTGAGGGCATCAAGCCGATCCTGGGGTCCGAGCTCTACATGGCCCACGAGAGCCGCTTCGAGCGGCCGTCGCGGCGGGGCCGGATCGACGACGGGGGCGGTGACGCCGAGGGCGGGGCCAAGCTCTACTACCACCTGACCGCGCTGGCCGAGAGCGACGCCGGCTACAAGAACCTCATCCAGCTGGCCAGCCACGCCTTCCTGTCCGGCTACTTCTACAAGCCCCGCACCGACTGGGAGCTGCTCGACCGGCACTCCGAGGGGCTGATCGTGACCACCGGCTGCCTGGGCGGCCACGTGCTCCAGAACCTGATGCGGGGCGACTACGAGGGCGCGGTCAAGGCCGCGGGGCGCCTCCAGGACATCTTCGGGCGCGACAACCTCTTCGTCGAGCTCCAGGACCACGGGATCCCCGAGCAGCACCGGACCAACCCGCAGCTGCTCGAGATCGCCAAGCACCTCCAGGCCCCGCTGCTGGCCACCAACGACAGCCACTACGTCCACCGGGACGACGCGGTGGCCCACGACGCCCTCCTCTGCGTGCAGACCGGGTCGCTCATGAGCGACCCGGACCGCTTCAAGTTCCACGGCGACGAGCACTACCTGAAGTCGGCCCAGGAGATGCGCCACCTGTTCGCCGAGCTGCCCGAGGCGTGCGACAACACGCTGTGGATCGCCGAGCGGGCCGACGTCGAGATCGCTTTCGGCAAGCCCCAGCTCCCCAGCTTCCCCCTGCCCGAGGGCTTCGCCGACGACGCCGCCTACCTGCGCCACCTGACCATGGAGGGCGCCCGCAAGCGCTGGGGCGACCCGATCCCCGAGCACGTCGTGGAGCGCCTGGCCTACGAGCTCCAGGTCATCGAGTCGATGGGGTTCTCGTCGTACTTCCTCATCGTGTGGGACCTCATCCGCCACGCCCGCGAGTCGGGCATCAGGGTCGGCCCCGGGCGCGGCAGCGCGGCGGGGTGCGCCGTCGCCTACACGCTGTGGATCACCGACCTGGACCCGATCCGCTACGACCTGCTCTTCGAGCGCTTCCTGAACCCGAGCCGCATCTCGATGCCCGACATCGACATGGACTTCGACTCCCGCTACCGGGACGAGATGATCCGCTACGCGGCCGAGCGCTACGGGCGCGACCACGTCGCCCAGATCGTCACGTTCTCCACCATCAAGGCCCGGGCCGCGGTGCGCGACGCGGCCCGGGTGCTGGGCTACCCGTACGCGGTGGGCGACAAGGTGGCCAAGGCCATGCCCCCGCTGGTCATGGGTCGCGACACGCCGCTGCACGCCTGCCTCGAGCTCCACCCCAAGTACGAGGACGGCTACAAGATGGCGGCCGACCTGCGGACCATGTACGAGTCGGATCCCGACGCCAAGCAGGTGATCGACGTGGCCCGGGGCCTGGAGGGCCTGCGCCGCCAGGACGGGATCCACGCCGCCGCGGTGGTGATCACCAAGGAGCCGCTCACCACCTACCTGCCGATCCAGCGCAAGCCGGAGCAGGGCCAGGACATCGAGGACGCCCCGATCGTCACGCAGTACGAGATGAACGGCGTCGAGTCGCTGGGCCTGCTCAAGATGGACTTCCTGGGCCTGCGCAACCTCGACGTCATCTCCGACGCGCTGGCCATCATCGCCGAGACGCGGGGCGTCGACCTCGACATCGACGCCATCCCCCTCGACGACGAGGAGACGCTGGCCCTGCTGCGCCGGGGCGACTCCATCGGGGTGTTCCAGCTCGAGGGCGGACCGATGCGGGCCCTCATGCGCTCGCTCGCGCCCACCTCCTTCGAGGACGTCGCCGCCCTCGTGGCCCTCTACCGCCCGGGCCCCATGGCGGCGAACATGCACAACGACTACGCCGACCGCAAGAACGGCCGGAAGGCCGTCGAGTACTTCCACCCCGACGCCGAGGAGATCCTGGCCGACACGTACGGCCTGATGATCTACCAGGAGGCGGTCATGCGGGTGGCCCAGCGCTTCGCCGGCTACTCCCTGGCCCAGGCCGACAACCTCCGCAAGGCCTGCGGGAAGAAGGTGCGCGAGCTCATGGCCAAGGAGCGGGCCGCCTTCGTGGAGGGCGTGGAGGCCACCGGCTACGGCACGGACCTGGGCACCGAGCTGTTCGACGTGATCGAGCAGTTCGCCGACTACGCCTTCAACAAGAGCCACTCCTACGGCTACGGCTACATCGCCTACCAGACGGCGTACCTCAAGGCCCACTACCCGGCCGAGTACCTCGCCGCGCTGCTGACCAGCGTCAAGGCCAACCTGGACAAGGCCGCGGTGTACCTGGCCGAGTGCCGGTCCATGGGCATCGAGGTCCTGGTGCCCGACGTGAACCGCTCGGTGGCCGACTTCACGCCGGTCATCGAGGTCGACGACCAGGGCACCGAGGAGCTCTCGATCGTGTTCGGGCTGTCCGCGGTGCGCAACGTGGGCGGGGGGCTCGTGGGCCTGCTGCTGGCCGAGCGCGACGCCAACGGGCCCTTCGTCGACTTCTACGACTTCTGCGAACGGGTCGACTACTCGGTCCTCAACAAGAAGACGGTCGAGGCCTTGATCAAGGCCGGGGGCTTCGACAGCCTCGGCCATCCCCGCAAGGGCCTGCTCCAGGCCTTCGAGCGGATCATCGACGACACGGTGGCGCGCCGGCGCGAGCGCGACGTGGGCATCATGTCGCTGTTCGGCGACGCCACCGAAGGGGACAGCCCCGTGTTCGTCGAGCGGGTCGCCATCGAGGACCGCGAGTTCGCCAAGCGCGAGCGCCTCTCCTACGAGAAGGAGATGCTCGGCCTCTACGTGAGCGACCACCCCCTGATGGGGGCCGAGGCCAGCCTGCGGCGCCGCTGCGACGCCACCCTGTCCGACCTCGCCGACATGGACGAGGGGGGCGTGCGCACCTTCGGGGGGGTCATCACCGGGCTCCAGCGGAAGTGGACGCGCCGGGGCGACCTGATGGCGGTGTTCACCCTGGAGGACCTGAGCAGCGCGGTGGAGGTCATGGTCTTCCCCAAGACCATGACCGAGCACGGCCACAAGCTCGAGGACGACGTGGTGGTCGTCCTCAAGGCCCGGATCGACAAGCGCGAGGACCAGCCCAAGCTCATCGCCATGGACCTCGAGCCCTTCGAGCCGATGTCGGGCGACGCCTTCCCGCTGCAACTGCGCGTGCCGCCCTCGGCACTCTCCGACGCCCTGGTCGAGCGGCTCAAGAGCCTCCTCCACGAGCACCCGGGCGACTCGCCGGTGCTCGTCCACCTCGGCGAGCGCCAGGTGCTGCGGCTCCCGCCCCAGTGGGCCGTGGAGCCCGTACCAGGGCTGCTGGCCGAGCTCCGGGTCCTGCTCGGCCCCCAGGCCATCGTGGCGTGAGGCGGGGGCGGATCTCCCCTCCACAGGTCCCTGAGCAGGACAATTCGCGCTCCGCGACCACCAACGGAGTTGCGGGCGACCACCGGTCGCGACTGGACTGGAGGGACGTATCCGCGAGCCATCGGGGGCACAGCAGCGACATGTCGATCCTGGTCGAGACGAAGGACTGCACTGCGCTGGGTGATGCCGAGCTGGCCGAGATGGCCGAGCTGTGCGCCGACGGGCCCGTCGCCCACGGCATCGGGCACCTCTCGAAGCAGGCCGAGAACTGGGTCCTGGTCACCCAGGCTCGCGAGAACGACCGGCTGAAGGGCTTCGCCTTCTCCACCCTGGAGCGGATCGGTGGCACGCCCTCGGTGCTGATCGGGCTCGCCGCGGTCCGTCGCTCGTCCAAGCGGGACACGGTCCTCCGGGCGATCATCCAGGACGAGCTGCGCCGTGCCGTGCTCGCCTTCCCCGACGAGGACGTGCTCGTCGGCACGCGCTTCGCCGACCCGGGTGGCTTCGAGGCCTTCAAGGCGCTCAACGACATCGTCCCCCGGCCCGACCACAAGGCGTCGGGCGAGGAGCGGGCCTGGGGCCGGCGGCTGGCCAAGCGCTTCGGCATCGAGGCCAGCGCCTACGACGACCGGGCCTTCGTCGCCACCGGCGACGGCACCCCGCCCAGCGTGTTCGACCACGAGTCGACGCGTCCGGAGTCGATCGACCCGGGCGTGGCGGCGTTCTTCGCCGGGATCGAGGCCAAGCGGGGCGATTCGCTGATCGCCTTCGGCTGGGCCATGGCCGAGGACCTCGCCAAGCTCCTGTGACCGGCCGCCGCGGCCACGGGTGCCGCCGGCGTGGCTGAGGCCGTCCCCACCGGCGTCACCGCTGCCGTGCGCGGCCGGCGGATGGTCCGGGCCTTCACCGGCGAGCCCGTCGCCCCGGCCGCCGTCGAGCACCTCGTGGACCTGGCTCGCCGTGCGCCCTCCGCCGGCAACAGCCAGGGCTGGGCCTTCGTGGCGCTCCACGGGCCCGAGACGGCCCGGTACTGGGACCTGGCGCTGCCGCGGCCGGCCCGGGCCGGGTTCCCGTGGCCGGGGCTGGTGGACGCGCCGGCCCTGGTCGTGTGCCTGGTCCGCCCGGGTGCCTGGCCCGAGCGCTACGCCGAGCCCGACAAGGCGGCCGCGGGCCTCGGGGGCGGCGAGGCCGACTGGCCGGTGCCGTTCTGGTGGGTGGACGCGGGGATGGCGGTGGAGAACCTGCTGCTCGGCGCGGTCGAGGCCGGCCTCGGCGCGTGCTTCTTCGGCCTGTTCGACCACGAGGTGCCGGTGCTGGCCGCGCTCGGGGTGCCGTCGGGATGGCGGGGCGTCGGCGTGGTGGCGCTGGGGCACCCGGCGCCGGACCGGGTGGCGTCCTCGGCCCGTCGGGGGCGCCGACCGGTCGGCGAGGTGCTGCACCGGGGACGTTGGGGGGGATGATCCGCACATCTTGCGCGGGTGTGTCGCGCCCCCGACGCGGTCGGTTAGCGTGCCCGGCGCCCCATCGCCGAACCGGAGCTGTCGTGGGCCACATCGCATCCCCCATCCCCGGCGGGCCGGGCGCTCAGCGCCTCCCGCACCGTGGTCGCCCGCGGCCGGGCGTCCCGGGTGCCCCGCGCTCGGGTGACGGCCCGACCTCCGCGCTCCCGTGATGGCGACCCGTCGTGGCCGGCGCGGCCTCCCCCTGGTCTTCATCGTGGCGGTCTCGCTCGGGCTGCTCGTGCTGGCGCTGGTGCGGGACTGGCAGCCCGTGCTCGGCCTGGACCTGCAGGGCGGCGTGTCGGTCGTGCTCCAGCCGACCGAGGAGGCCAACACCGCCGCCCTGTCCCAGTCGATCGAGATCATCCGGGACCGGGTCGACGCCCTGGGGGTGGCCGAGCCCGAGATCACCCGCCAGGGGAACGCCATCGTCGTGCAGCTCCCGGGCGTCGACAACCAGCAGCGGGCCCTCGAGCTGGTCGGGGACACGGCCGAGCTGCGCTTCCGGCCGGTGCTGAGCATGATCCCGGGTTCGATCGAGGACCTGGTCGCGTCGACCACGACCACGACCGCCTCGACGACCTCGACCACCGCGGCGGACGCGGCGACCACCACGACCGAGGCCGACGCGACGACCTCGAGCGTCCAGGGCTTCCGGGGCCAGCAGGACCCGTCCACGACCACGACCCCGGCGCCCGACGAGACGACCACGACCACGACGGCCGAGGCCACCACGACCACCACCACCGCCCCGTCGACGGGCTTCGAGGTCACCCCACGCGAGGACGACGTGGCCGACCAGCCGGTCGTGCTCACCGAGACCGTCGACGGCGAGGTGCGGGCCACGTACCAGCTCGGTCCGGCCATGGCCACGGGCGAGATCGTCGAGACCGCCCGGGCCGAGCTCCTGCCCACCGGCGAGTGGGTCGTGGCCCTCACCGTGCGGGGCGGGTCGGGCATCGAGCAGTTCAACGCCGCGGCAGCCAGCTGCTACGTGGGCTCGGCCGAGTGCCCGAGCCGGTCCCTGGCCATCGTGCTCGACTCGAACGTCGTGTCGGCGCCCCAGATCCAGCAGCCGTCGTTCTCCCGGGACGAGATCCAGATCAGCGGCGCCTTCCGGGAGTCCGAGGCCAAGGACCTGGCCCTGGTGCTGCGCTACGGCTCGCTGCCCATCGAGCTCGAGCCCCAGACGGTCCAGACGGTGTCGGCCACCCTGGGCGAGGACTCGCTGCGGGCCGGGCTGGTCGCCGGCCTGGTCGGGTTGGGCCTGGTCTTCGTCTACATGCTCCTCTACTACCGGGCCCTGGGCATCGTGGTGGTGCTCGGCACCGCGGTGTGGGCTGCGCTGAACTGGGCCCTGGTCGCCTGGTTGGGCGAGACCCAGGGCCTCGCGCTCTCGCTGTCGGGCGTCACCGGCCTGGTCGTGTCCATCGGCGTCACCGTGGACAGCTACGTGGTGTTCTTCGAGCGGATCAAGGACGACGTGAAGCTGGGCCGCTCGCTGAACCCGGCCGCGGTGGACCGGGCCTTCGCCCGGGCCTTCCGCACGGTGCTGGCCGCCAACGTGACCAGCTTCATCGGCGCCTTCCTCCTCTACTGGCTCACCGTCGGCCCGGTGCGGGGCTTCGCCTTCTTCCTCGGCCTGGCCACGATCCTCGACGTGGCGGTGACCTGGTTCTTCACCCGTCCGCTGGTGGCGATGCTGGCCGGCAACCGGCTGTTCACCGAGGCCCGCTTCGTCGGCGTGGCCCGGGGCCTGGCCCGGCCCGATGCCGCACCGGTGACGGCGACGGCGACCGGAGGTGCCTCGTGAGCGTCGGTGGGCCCGTGGTGACGAAGCGCTCGATCTGGTACCGCCTGTACCACGGCGAGACCAACATCGACTTCGTCGGTCCCTTCCGTCGGTGGGTGGCGATCTCGGGCGTGGTGATCGTCGTCGGGCTGATCTCGCTGGGGGTCCGGGGCCTCAACCTGGGCATCGACTTCGAGGGTGGCGTGGTGTGGGAGGTCCCCGCCGGCGACGCCACCGTGGCCGACGTCCAGGCCGACGCCGAGGGCCAGGGCCTCGACAACGTCACCGTGCAGGAGCTCGAGGCCGACGGCGTGCGGGTGCTGAGGGTCAAGGCGGCCCCCGTCGACAACGACACGGCCCAGCAGGTCAGCGCCCGGCTGGCCGAGGTCACCGGCTCCACCTTCGAGGACGTCAGCCTCAACTCGGTCGGGCCGTCGTGGGGCGCCGAGATCTCCAAGAAGGCCCTGCGGGCCCTGATCCTGTTCCTGATCGCCATCACGATCTACATCTCGTTCCGGTTCGAGTGGAAGATGGCCCTCCCCACGCTCGCCGCGCTGGTCCACGACATCCTCGTGACCGTCGGCGTGTACTCGATCTGCGGCTTCGAGGTGACCCCGGCCACGGTCATCGCCGTGCTGACCATCCTGGGCTTCTCGATCTACGACGGCATCGTCGTGTTCGACAAGGTCGACGAGAACACGCGCCTGGTCGGCACCTCGTCGGGCCTGTCCTACGCCGGGATGGTCAACCTCTCCCTCAACCAGGTGCTCATGCGCTCGTTGAACACCTCGATCACCGCCCTGCTGCCGGTGGCCTCGCTGCTGATCCTGGGATCGTTCGTGATGGGGGCGACCACCCTCCAGGAGTTCGCCCTGGCCCTGCTCATCGGCCTGGCCGCGGGCGCCTACTCGTCGATCTTCATCGCCAGCCCGATGCTCGCCGTGCTCAAGGAGCGCGAACCCCGCTACCGCGACCTGGCCCGGCGCCTCGAGGCCCGCCAGGGCGGACCCTCGCCGGTGGTCGGCTCCGCGGTCGGCACCGTCGCGGCGGGGGGCGACGCCACGGGCGTGCTGCCCGAGCTGTCGGGCCGGGTCATCCCGCCCCGACCCCGCAAGAAGGGCCGGCGCCGGTAGCCCTGGGCGGCCGCCGCCCCGTCCCGGACCGCTCCGGTGCGGGACTGCCGAGGGCGCCGCGGCGGGGTGTGGTTGGGACCGGGCGCCCGATGGGCGAGAATGTCATCCTCAACCACCTCGGCTGACAGGAGGCGCGCCGTGCCCACGGTCGATCGGGTCCTGCCGTGGCGGCGCAACGAGCGCCCGCCGTCGGACGAGGTCGCCCCCCTGGTCGCCGCCTACCGGGCCCGGCACCCCAAGGCGCCGGTGAACCTCATCAACGAGGCCTACCTGCGGGCCGCGTCGGCCCACCGCCACCAGACCCGTGCCTCGGGCGAGGCCTACATCCAGCACCCGCTGGCCGTGGCCCGGATCGTGGCCGAGCTCGGCCTCGACGACGTGACCGTGGCCGCCGCCCTGCTCCACGACGCGGTGGAGGACACCGGGGTCACCCTGGCCGAGCTGGAGCACGACTTCGGCGCCGACGTGGCCGCCATCGTCGACGGGGTCACCAAGCTGGACCGGGTCCAGTTCCAGACCAAGGAGGCCCAGCAGGCGGCCACGATGCGCAAGATGCTCGTGGCCATGGCCAAGGACCTGCGGGTCCTGATCATCAAGCTCTCCGACCGGCTCCACAACATGCGGACCCTGGCCGCCATGCCGGCCTGGAAGCAGGTCCGCACCGCGCAGGAGACGCTCGACATCTACGCGCCCCTGGCCCACCGGCTGGGCATGCAGGAGGTCAAGCAGCAGCTCGAGGACCTCTCCT
>JBFWTJ010000129.1:0-10398 GCA_050247895.1 Acidimicrobiia bacterium | reverse complement strand
ACGCCGATCCGTCGGCCAGGTCATGGAGGGCGCTCGGGCCGCGACCTCGCACCCGGGCCGGTGAACGTTCGTCGCCCCCTCGATGATCCTTCGGCACGCGGGCGTGGCCCGTCGGCCTCGTCCACCAGACGCCCCCCGGCCGGCACGACGACCAGGGCCCGCGGCCCGAGCTGCAGGTGCACGGTCCGGTCGAGGCGGGGGCCGAGGACCCGGGGCGGGTGGTACCGGTCGGCCAGTGCCTCGGCGACGCGGTCGAGGCCGGGACGGGCCAGCACCAGCACGTCGAGGCGGCGCACGCCGGCCTCGCGGAGCGCGACGAGCGTCGCCGGTGCCGACGGGGGCCGGCCGGCCGCCCCGTCGCCCACGACCACCAGCGTGCGGCCCCCGGCCCGCCACACGGCCAGGCCGGGGACAGGGGCGACCCGCAGGGGCGGAGGGGCCTGGGCGGCCAGGACCGCCGACGCCACGGCCGCGACGACCAGGCCGCCCGCGACCCGTCGCCGACCGCGGCCTGCTGCCTCGGGCGCTGCCGGCGCGCCCGCCACCAGGGCGGCGGGAGGCCGTGGCGCGTGGCGGGGCCGCGAGGCCGGGCGGTCGGGGTCGTCCCGGCAGCCGGGGCGTGCCCTCACCGCGAGCCCGACGCCGATCGCGGCGACGTGCCACGGGCCGACCCGGCCCAGCGGCGCGATGGCGCCGGCGCGGGCCACCGCGGCCAGCAGGCGCAGGGCCACGTCGACCGGGAGCATCGCCGCCCGGGCCACCGGGCCGCCGGCCAGCCCGGCGACCAGGCCCCCGACGAGGCCCCAGGCCGTGACGAAGCCGGCGAGGGGGACGGCGAGCAGGTTGGCCGGCACCGACGCCACCGGCAACGGCCCGAACGTGGCGAGCAGGATCGGGGCCACCCCGAGCTGGGCGGCCAGGGTGACCGCCAGCGGCTCGGCCAGCCGGCGCGGCCCGGGCAGCGCCCCCGACAGGGGCCCGGCGGCCACCACGATGCCGGCCGACGCCCCGACCGAGAGCCGGAAGCCGACGGAACGGGCCAGCAGCGGGTCGACGACCAGCAGCCCGGTCACCACCAGGGCCAGCAGGCGCAGCCGGGCGACGGGGCGACCGGCGGTGCGCGCCGCCACCCCGGCCGCCGCCACCGCCCCGGCCCGCATGACCGAGGGCTCGAACCGGGTGACCAGGCAGAACATGCCGACCACGACCAGCGCGGCCACCATCCGGGGCCCGAGCCGCAACCGGCGCAGCACCGGGTCGGCCACGGCCAGGGCGACCACCAGGTTCGATCCCGACACGGCGAGGAGGTGGCTGAGGCCGGCGGCCCGGAAGTCGTCGGCCAGCACGACGGGCTGGCCCCGGTCGTCGCCCACGACCAGGCCGGTGAACAGGGCCCGGCGCTCGACCGGCAGCGTCGCGGCACCCTCGGCCAGGGTCCGGCGCACGGCGTTGGCCCAGCGGTGGGGGCCGGCCGGGGTGCCGACCGGATCGACCGTCCACACCTCGACCCGCGCCGACAGGTGCCGGGCGACCTGGTGGCCCGAGCGCTCCGCCGGGCGGGCCAGGCCCCGGATCCGGGCCCGGTCCCCGGCCAGCAGGGCGCCGAGCGCCGGTCGGGCCGAGCCGCCGGCCCACAGCTCGACCCGGTGCCGACCGAGGCGGCCCTCGGCCCGCACCGCGTCGCCCACCGGCTCGGGATCGCCGACGAGCTGCACCAGGCCACGCACGGGACCGTCCGGGGCGCCGTCCAGCCCGGCGAGGGCCCGGGCCCCCAGGCCCGAGACCAGCAGGCCGACCGCGGCGCACAGCAGCAGGGGCCGCCGGAGCCGCCAGGCCGCGAGCGCGCCGGCCGCGGCGAGCCCGACCGGCGTCGGCACGGCGACCAGGGCCCCGACACCGGCCGCGGCGGCGAGGCCCAGGGCCAGGCGATCCGGCGAGGCGGCGAGGGATGGCCCGGGCGCCCGGCCGGCGGGCCCACGGGGGCGAGGCAGACCGGGGCCGCCGGGGCGGGTCACACCCGTACCAGCGGGCGGAGCTGCTCGAGCTTCGCCTCGCCGATGCCCCGGACGTCCAGGAGCTGGTCGACCGAGGTGAAGCCCCCGATGGCCGAGCGGTGGGCGACGATGGCCGTGGCGGTCGAGGGTCCGACCCCGGGCAGCCCGTCCAGGGTCGCCTCGTCGGCGGCGTTCAGGTCGACGGGCTCGCCGCCCGCACCCGCCGAGCGGCCCCCGGGGGCGGCCGCTCCCCCACCGGGCACCCCGTTGCTCCCCGCCACCACCGGGGGCACCGCGTCCTCGCCCACCGCGGGGAGGTACACCCGCTCGCCGTCGACGAGGGGAGCGGCCAGGTTCACCCGGTCGGGGTCGGCGACCTCGGTGGCCCCGCCGGCCGCGGCCACGGCGTCGACGACGCGCGCGCCGGGGGCCAGGCGCACGATCCCCGGGCTGGCCACCGCACCGGCCACGTGGACGACCACGTCGGGCGCGACGGTGGTCGCCGGGCCACCGACACCGGGCGCGCCGACCCCCTCCGGCCCGGCGGTCGCTCCGGGGGCAGCGGGGGCACCGGGCCCCGGCGCGGGCACGGTGGTCGGCGCGTAGGGCAGGCCGAGCTCGACCGGTGCAGCCGGGGGCCGCAGCGTCCACCACGCGCCGACGGCCAGGACCACGAGCAGGGCGAGGCCGCCGGCGACCCGGGCCGGCGTGGAGCCGGTGGCGTCGGCCGCGGCGTCCAGGGGTGCACGCCACCTCGGGCGGGGGGACGCCGGCGCGTCGGTCCAGGCGTCGATCGGGTCGCTGTCGGGGGCCACGGTTCCTCCGGGTCGGGCAGACCGGAGGGGGAGGTGCGGGCCGGGGACCCTAGCCCTCGCCCGGCGACGGGGGAAGGGCCGGGCCCTCGCCCCGCCGGGCCCGCCACTCGGCCTCGACCTCGAAGGGGATCCGCCGGTAGGCGGCCCGGTGCGGGTAGCCCCGCAGGCGCCAGCGGGCGTAGGCGCCCAGGTAGCGGGCCAGGAACCCGACCACGCCCCACCTCCGCCACTGCTCGACGTGGACCCGCTCGTGGGCCAGGAGCCGGGGGCTGGCCGCCGACCCGGGCCGGACGAGGATGTAGCGGCCCAGCGTGATGGCGTCGGCCCCGGGCGGCACCGGTCCCCCGATCACCAGCACCACGTCGTCACGTCGCTCGATCCGCATGCCCCGGGCCCGGTGCTCGTCCGACCGGAGACGCCCGGTCAGAACAGCCGCGAGGTCAGCCGGCGCCGGTAGTCCGCCGTACGGGGGTCGTCGGGGCCGAGCACCTCGAGCAGGTCGACGTAGCGCTGGCGGGCGTCCTCGTCGGCCTTGACCGAGTCCAGCAGGGCGTCGAGCTCGGCGACCACGTCGGCACCGGCACCGTCGTCGACCCGGCCGGTGCGGGCCAGGGCCGCCACCCGCCGGGACTCCGCGGTCTCGGGGATGCGCTCCAGCAGGGCGAGGGCCTCGTCCCCGTCGCCGCGCCCGGCGAGCAGCTCGGCCAGCGCGACGACCGCGGTCTCGTCGCCGGGAGCCAGCTCGAGCGCCTGGCGCAGGGATGCCTCGTCGCCCGCGGCCACCAGCCGGGCCAGCTCCTGCTCCTGGGCCGAGGGCAGGAGCCGGTCGACCATCTGGCGCACGGCCGGCTCGGGCTGGGCGCCGATGAAGCCGTCGACGACCTTGCCGTCCTTGAGGGCGTACACGGCGGGGATCGACTGGACCTGGAACGACCGCGAGATCTGCGGGTTGGTGTCCACGTCGACCTTGGCCAGCACGACCTGGCCGTCGCTCTCGTCGACCACCTTCTCGAGGATCGGACCGAGCTGGCGGCACGGCCCGCACCACTCGGCCCACAGGTCCACGATGACCGGGACCTCCCGGGAGCGCTCGAGGACGTCCTGCTCGAAGGTGGCGTCGGTGACGTCGATGGCCATTCGGTCGCTCCCCGTGTCTGCGAGCGGGCGCTCGGCGCGGGTCACGATACCGAGGTCGGTACGCTCGCCCCACCGATGGACAGGCTCTACGAGGTGATCGAGCGACCCGACCTGCGGCGACCCGTGCTGCTCGTCGCGCTGAAGGGCTGGATCGACGCGGGCCTGGGCGCCGACGGGGCGGCCGAGGTGATCACCCAGGGCCTGGCCACGAGGTCGGTGGCCCGCTTCGACGCCGACCGCCTGCTCGACTGGCGGGCCCGGCGGCCGACCATGCGCATCGTCGACGGCCGCCTCGACGGCCTCACCTGGGAGGCCACCGAGCTGTCCTGGACGACCGACGGCGAGGGCAACGACGTCCTGCTGCTGCTGGGCGACGAGCCCGACACCGGCTGGTTGCGCTTCACCGACGAGGTGGTCGAGCTGGCCGGCGAGCTGGGCGTGCGCATGCTGGTCGCCCTGGGCGCCTACCCGAGCCCGACGCCCCACACCCGCCTGCCGCTGGTCGCCTGCTCGGCGTCGAGCGACGAGCTGATCGACAGCACCTTCCTGCGCACGAGCGTGGAGGTCCCCTCCGGGGTCCAGTCGATGCTCGAGCGCAAGGCGGCGCTGGCCGGCATCCCGGCGATCGGCCTGTGGGCCCAGGTCCCCCACTACGTGGCGGCCATGCCGTACCCGGCGGCGAGCCTGGCCCTGGTCGAGGCGGCCAACCGGGTGGCCGGCCTGGCCCTGCCGGCGGGCGACCTGGCCGACCGATCGGCCCGAGCCCGGACCCGGATCGACGAGCTGGTGGCCCAGAACCCCGAGCACCTGGCCATGATCCGCCAGCTCGAGGCCCAGGTGGACGAGACGACCACGGCGATCGAGCTCAGCATGACCTCCGGCGACGACCTGGCCGCCGAGCTCGAGCGGTTCCTGCGCGAGCAGGGCCGCTGACGCCCGGCCCCCGCCGGGGGCCCACCCGCACCGGCCGCGCCGGAGGTCGCCACCCGGGCCGGGACGCGCCGTGGGGGCGCACCGGACGGCGCGCCCCCACGGGACTCGGAGCGGAACCGGGCCGAGACCTCAGCCGGTGTAGGTCACCCGCGACGCCGGGCGGGGCGTGGCCGGCGTGCTCTGGCCCAGCTCCTCGTCGTCGCCACCGTCGGCCGGGTCGCCGGTCGGATCGTCGGGCAGGTCGAGCGAAGCGCACAGGGGCACGAAGTGCTGGGCGCTGTGCAGGTCCTGGGCGTCGGTCACGTCGGTGACCTCCACCAGCACGTTGCCACCCGACGCCACCGGCACGTCGAGCTCGGCCGAGGCCCCGGCCGGCACGACCACGTCGTCGTGGACCACCTCACCGGCCCGCACCACGTCGAAGGCGTGGTCGACGCCCGTCGCGTTCGTCACCGAGACCACCGCCATCGAACCCGACGCCGTGCACTCGATGTCGACCGAGACGGACACGGAACCGTCCTCCGCGTCGCCGCTGCAGTCGGGGACCTGGATGTCGCTGTTGGACACGACCTGCTGGTCGTCGGCGTCGCGCACCTCCACGACCGCGAAGCCCGGGCCGACGTCCACCCCGAAGGAGGCCTCCGACGAGGCCGGCACCACACCGTCGTCGACGGGCTGGCTCGGCACCCCGTCGAGCTGGAGGTGGATGTCGACCAGGCGATCACCCGCGGTCTCGTTCGCCACCGTCACCGACAGCACGGCCTGGGAACCGTTGCAGTCCACGCTGAGGCCGGGCACCGACAGGCCAGGTGCCGCCGACGAGGGCGACATGGGCAGCTGGGGCACGACCAGCACGCCGGCGGCGACGGCACCCACCAGGGCCGCACGGCCCCACCGGCGCCGCCCGGAACCGCTTTCAGGAGAGAAGGTCATGCCCAACAGACGCCGTCCGCCACCGCCCCTTACAGGGGTCGTGTCGCTGACCGTCAGGGTCAGGTCGCAGCCGTCGCAGGACGAGATGACCTCCGGACCTCACGGTCGAGTCGTTCATCCCTCCGGGGATCGCCGACCGCACCGGTCCCCTGGGACCGCCGACCGCACCGTCGGCCAACAGCCGTGACCGCGATCCCCTCCGCCGCGGCACACGCACCGACGGCGGGGGCCCGGCCGGGGCGGCGGGCTACGGTGCCGCCCATGCGCGTCGACGGGGTCATCGCCGAGGGGCTCGACGCGGTCGCCGAGGCGGCCGCCGAGCGGGAGGGCCAGGGCTACGACGGCCTGTGGACGGCCGAGACGAGCCACGACCCGTTCCTCCCCCTGGTGCTGGCCAGCCGGTCGACGGAGCGGGCCGAGCTGGGCACCGGCATCGCGGTGGCCTTCGCGCGGAACCCCATGACCCTGGCCCAGATCGCCTGGGACCTCCAGGCCGCCAGCCACGGCCGGTTCGTGCTGGGCCTGGGCAGCCAGGTCAAGGCCCACATCACCCGGCGGTTCTCGATGCCCTGGTCGCAACCGGCGGCCCGCATGCGCGAGCTGATCCTGGCCATCCGGGCCATCTGGGCCTCGTGGGAGGACGAGTCGAAGCTCGACTTCCAGGGCGACTTCTACACGCACACGCTGATGACCCCGTTCTTCTCGCCGGGGCCGAACCCGCACGGCAACGCCAAGGTCTTCCTGGCCGGCGTGGGTCGCCACATGACCGAGGTGGCCGGCGAGGTGGCCGACGGGCTCCTGGCCCACGGCTTCACCAACGAGCGCTACCTGCGCCAGGTCACCCTGCCCGCGCTGGAGCGGGGCCTGGCCCGCAGCGGGCGCACCCTCGACCAGTTCGAGATCTCGCTGCCCGCCTTCGTGGCCACCGGCACGACCGACGAGGAGATGGCCACCGCGATCGCCTCGGTCAAGGGCCAGATCGCCTTCTACGGCTCGACCCCCGCCTACCGGCCGGTCCTCGACGTGCACGGCTGGGGCGACCTCCAGGAGGACCTCAACCGGCTGGTCAAGGCCGGGGAGTGGGCCAAGCTGGGCGAGCTGGTCGACGACGAGGTCCTGGAGGCCTTCGCCACGGTGGGCCCGCCCGAGGAGATCGCGTCGCGGCTCCACCAGCGCTACGGCGGCCTGGTCGACCGGATCAGCTTCTACGCCCCCTACGGCGGCGACCCGGCCTGGTGGGTGCGGATCCTGACCGACCTCAAGGCCCTCTGACCCCGCGGTGACCTGGCTCCTGACGGGCGGCGCCGGGTACATCGGCGCCCACGTGGCCCGGGCCCTGCTCGACGCCGGCCGGGCCGTGGTCGTCCTCGACGACCTGTCCACCGGCGCCGCCGAGCGGGTGCCGCCCGGCGTGGCCCTGGTCGCCGCCCCGGTGCAGGACGCCGACGCCCTGGCCGCGACGCTGGCCGACCACGACGTCCGCGGGGTGATCCACCTCGCGGCGAAGAAGGCCGTGGGCGAGTCGGTGGAGCGCCCGGTCTGGTACTTCCGGGAGAACGTCGACGGCATGCTCTCGCTGCTCGAGGCCATGGACCGCGCCGGGGTGGACCGCCTGGTCCTGTCGTCGAGCGCCGCGGTCTACGGCACGCCCGAGGGCGGCGACGTCGACGAGGACGCCCCCACCCGGCCCGAGAGCCCCTACGGGCGGACCAAGCTGGCCTGCGAGTGGCTCGCCGCCGACGTGGCCCGGGCCCGCGGCCTGCGCCACGTCGACCTGCGCTACTTCAACGTGGCCGGTGCGGGCCGGCCCGAGCTGGGCGACACCGGCGTGTTCAACCTCATCCCCCTGGTCCTGCGGGCCCTCACCACCGGCCGGCCGCCCCAGGTCTTCGGCGCCGACTACCCCACCCCGGACGGCACCTGCATCCGCGACTACATCCACGTCGCGGACCTGGCCGAGGCCCACGTGGCCGCGGTGGCCGCGCTGGAGGCCGACGGCCCGTCGCGCACCTACAACGTGGGCCGGGGCGAGGGCGCCAGCGTCCTGGAGGTCATCGACGCCGTCCGCTCGGTCACCGGCCTCGACGTCGCACCCGAGGTGGTGGGCCGGCGGGCGGGCGACCCGGCCCGAGTGGTGGCCCGGGCCGACCGGATCCGTGCCGAGCTGGGCTGGACCGCCCGGCACGACCTCGCCGACATGGTCGCCAGCGCGTGGGAGGCGTGGCCCGCCCGTCCCTGAACGGGACCTTGACGCGCTGCGGGTCGGCGGGGGGTGCCAGACTCGCCGGTCAGTGCAGACCCTCCTGCGCACGACGGGGCTGACCAAGGCCTACCCCGACGGGACCGTCGCCCTGCGCGGCCTCGACCTCGAGGTCGGCTCCGGGTCGGTCGGCCTGGTCGGGGCCAACGGTGCGGGCAAGACGACGATGTTCAAGCTCATGCTGGGGTTGAGCCGGCCCACCGCCGGGGAGATCCACGTGTGCGGTATCCCCGTGGCCGACCGTCCGGCCGAGGTGCGGGCCCGGCTCGGCTTCATGCCCGAGCACGACTGCCTCCCCGTCGACCAGTCGGCGTCGGACGTGGTGTCGACCTTCGGCGAGCTGGCCGGACTCCCACCCCGCGCCGCACGCCAGAGGGCCTCCGAGGTGCTCGACCTGGTGGGCCTCGACGAGGCCCGCTTCCGCCCGGTCGGCGGCTTCTCCACCGGCATGCGCCAGCGGACGAAGCTGGCCCAGGCCCTGGTCGCCGACCCCCAGCTCGTCCTGCTCGACGAGCCGACGGCCGGCCTGGACCCGCTCGGCCGCGACGAGATGCTGGGCCTGGTCCAGCGCCTGGGCGAGTTCGGGATCTCGGTGCTGATGGCCACCCACCTGCTCGACGACGTCCAGCAGGTCTGCGACCAGGTCGTGATGATCGACGGCGGCACCCTTGTGGTGAGCGGGTCGACCACCGACCTGCTCAAGGGGACCGGCTCGGTGCGGGCCGACGTGGGCGACGGCGGGCCGGCGCTCGTCGCGGCCCTGGCCGAGCGCGGGCTGGCCGCGACCGTGCGCGACGACCACTGGGTCGAGGTCGCCAGCGACCCCGCCCGCGGCGAGGACCCCCACGACGTGGTGCGCGACCTGGCCGCCGAGCTGGGCCTGCCCCTGCACGCGCTGATCGACGGCCGGGCGTCGCTCGACGAGGTGTTCCTCGACCGAGCCGGGCACGGGAGCGACGCCGGGTGACCGCGCCGCTGTCGGGCGCGGTCTACGACCGCAGCTACCGGCCCTACGAGGGCGACCGGGGCGGGCGACGGGCGTCGGTGCTGGCCCTGTACCGGTCCACGATCCGCCGGGCGCTGGGGATCCGCCGCTCGTGGCGCCAGAAGGTGCTGCCCTGGACCCTGCTCGCCATCGCCACGGTCCCCGCGGTGGTGAACGTCGGGGTCGGCTACCTGACCCGCGACACCCCGGCCGAGGACTTCGAGTTCATCACCTACCGGGAGTACGTGGGCGTGTCGAGCGCCCTGCTCATGTTCGTGGCGGTGACCGCCCCCGACGTGCTGTGCCCCGACCGCCGGAACCGGGTCCTGCCGCTGATCTTCTCGCGGCCCCTCACCGGCACGGACTACGCGCTGGCCAAGCTGGCCGCCATCACCACGCTCGTGTTCGGCTTCGCGTTCCTGCCCCAGGTCGTGCTGTTCGTGGGCCAGATGCTGGTCAGCGACGGGGCCCTCGACTACCTGGTGGACAACGCCGAGGTGATCTGGCAGGTGGCGGCCTCGGCCGCGGTCCTCTCGGTCTTCTACGCCGCGGGCGGCCTGGCCCTGGCCTCGTTGACGACCCGGCGGGTGGTCGGGGGCGTGGCCTTCCTCGCCGCGCTGCTCATCTCGTCGTCGGTGGCGGGGATCCTGACCAGCGCCGAACCGGGTCGGCCCTCGGCCTGGCTGGTGCTGAACCTGGCCGGCCTCCCCCTGATCCTGCGGGACCTGGTCTTCCTGGGCCACGTCGACCGCTTCTCCGAGCTGTCGGGCGTCGAGGGCGGCGGTGCGCTCGCGGTCGCGGTCTACCTGGTCGTCCTGGCCACGTCGGTCGGCATCCTGGTCTGGCGCTACCGGTGGGTGGAGGCGTGACCGTGCTCGACCCGGCGTTCGTGTCCGACGCCACGGTGGAGGTGCGCGACACCTCGGTCTGGTTCGGCCAGAAGGTCGCCCTGTCCGAGCTGTCGTGCTCGTTCGGCCCGGGGGTGACCGGGCTGCTGGGGCCGAACGGAGCCGGCAAGACGACCCTCATGCGGGCCGTCACCGGGCTGATCCCGGTCAACCAGGGACAGGTCCGGGTGGCGGGCCGGGACCCCCGCCGGGACCGGGACGCCCAACGGGCGCTGGCCCTGGTCCCCGAGGACGACGCGGTGCCCCGAGCGCTGACCACCCGCCAGCTGGTCCGCTACGCGGCCACGCTGCACGGGATCGCCGACCGGGACGCTCCCGACCGCTGCATCGAGGGCGTCGGCCTGACCGGGGTGGCCGACCGCCGGGTCGGCGGGTTCTCCAAGGGGATGCGCCAGCGGGCCAAGATCGCCGCCGCGCTGGTCACCGGGCCCAC
>JBFWTJ010000128.1:0-10431 GCA_050247895.1 Acidimicrobiia bacterium | reverse complement strand
GGAGCAGCGCTGGCAGGCGCTGGTCGGCGGGGACTACGACCATCTGGAACGGCTGTTCTCCGACGACATGACCTACATCCACTCCAACGGGATGCGGGACACCAAGGAGAGCTACCTGGCCGGCCTGCGCAAGGGCACCTTCCGCTACACGAACGTCGACCGCGCCGACACCGAGGTCCGCGACTTCGGCGCCACCCAGACGTTCTCCGGGCGAGCGGTGGCCACCACCGAGTCGGCCTCGGGCGAGATGGTGACGCCGCTGCTCTACACCGCGGTGTGGGCCCTGGTGGACGGCGAGTGGCGCTTCGCCGCCTGGCACTCCTGCCCCGACCGCTCCTGAGCGCCCGCGGCGGACCCGGCACCGGCCCGGCCGGGACCCGGTCCGCCGCCCCGCGGTAGGTCCCGACGGCCCTCTCCGGGTGCCAACCTGTGGCCGTGGACCACGCCGGGCTGGCCGCGGGGATCGAGGACGAGCTCCGGGCCCGCCGATGACGTCGTCGGCGGCACCCCGATCCCGGCCGTGGCTCGGCTCCCCTGCCGGCGCGGCCACGGCGGCGATCCTGCCCACCATCGCCTGCCTCCTCGCCGCGATCGTCGCCGAGGACGGTCCGGCCGGCTTCGGCCTGGCCGCCGCGGCCGGCGCCCTTCCCTACTTCGCCGCCCTGGTCGGGCTTCCCTCGCTCTTCCCGATCGCCGTCGCCCGCTCGGCCACCCTCCGCCTCGGGGCCACCCTCCTGCTCACCGTGGTCGCCGTGATCGCCGGCGTCACGGCGGCGACGAGCCAGGACGCGCAAGCCGGCCTGGCGATCCTGCTGGTCGCCTACGTGGCGATCCCGCTCGGCACCGTGCTGTGGCTCGGGCAGGCGGTGGTGGCACGGCGGGCCGCGCCGTGGGTGCCGGGCGAGCCCGCCACCGCCTCCGACCGGCTGGCCGCGCTGGCCATCGACGTGGTCCTGGTCGGCGCCGTGCTCTGGTGGCCTCTGGCCACGCTGGCCGGGACGGGTCGTCCGATCGAGGCCACGGTGCTCGGCGTCCTCGCCGCCACGCTCTACCTCGGCGTCCTCACGGCCTGCCGGGGAAGCACGCTCGGGCACGGGGCGCTGCGCCTGGCGGTCGTCGACGCACGGACCGGCGACCGGCTGTCCTGGCCGCGCGCCCTGCTCCGGGGCCTGGTCGTGTCCGTCGAGGTCCTCGCCGTCCCGACGCTGATCCTGGCCCTCCCCGCGGTGGCGGAGCTGGGTGCCGCGCAGGGCGGACCGAGCCTGACCGATCGGCTCCTGCACAGCCGGGTCGCGGCGCGTCCACCCCGGCCCGGCCGCACCGCCCGGCCTGACCGCGCCGGGCCTACACGACCTCGATGACGACCCCATCGGCGTAGGCGGCCAGCGCTCGCAGGTCGTCGGGATCCGATGTCAGCACGGTCGCCGATGGCTCGGCCGATGCGACGACCAACGCGTCGACCGCCGACCCCCTCCGGGCCTGGGCCCGCAGGCGGCCGGCACGGCGCGCCGTCGCCTCGCTCAAGGTCGCCTCGACATCGCACATCTTCAGGAACCGGTTGACGTTGGTGTCCGTCCGTGGCGATCCCGATGTCGATTCGGCCAGCACCACCGTCGGCACGACAGGGGGCCAGAGGCTCTCTTGCCGCAGGGCTTCGATCATCGCCCTGGCGCGACGGGTCCGATGGCTCAGGCCGCTGAGCCCGCCGGAATCGAGGACGAGCATCGTCGGTCAGCCGGCGCGGCGGACGGCGGCGCGATCTCGGATGCGCCGAGCGATGGCTTGTGCACGGGCCCGTTCGCGTGACGAGGGTTCGCCCACCTCTTCGGCGAGCTCGGCGAGGTAGGCGTCGGCCTGCTGCTCCAGCTCCAGTCGGCGGATCTCGGCCCGAATGGCCTCCTGGAGCAGCTCGGAAGCCGGGAGATCCCGCTCCTTCACCGCCCGGTGGAGATCGTCGGGTAGGTAGACCTGCATCCTGGGCATACGCCTGACCATACACCCATCGGTCCGGGGCGGTTCAGCGGCGGCCACGGTGGTGGCGCGTGGGGGTCCAGGTGCGGACGAGCTCGCCGCCGCCGGGCACGGCGCGCCACTCGGCCAGCGTGCGGTCGAGGACCTCGTCGACCGGGGTCGGCTCGCCCCGCCGCCAGGCGAAGTAGACCTCGTTGACGCGGGCCTCAGCCTGGTCCAGCTCGGCGAGGTGGCGCCGGATCACGATCCGTCCCCGCTCGGTCCGCTTCCGGCCGAGGCTCCTGAACGTTGCCCCCTCGGCCACGCAGCCCCAGAAGCCGTGGTCGATGCCGAGCGCCTCCTCGATCACGAACGTGGCCAGGTCGTGGGGCACGTCGCCACCCGCCGCCATCGTCGGGCCGGGCACCCGGGTCCGCGGCGGGCGGAGCGCGGCCCAGCCGCACGTCCTGCCGTCGTCGCCCTTGCGGAACCGCACCTCCACCGCCCCGAGGGTACGGGCGCGCCGTCGCCCGCCGCACGGGAGATCCGCAGGCCCACCGACGTCGACGGAGGCGGCAGGCCGACGCCCGACGACCCGGGCCACCCACCCGAGGGGGGTCGAAGTGCCCCACTTACACTCGCCGGATGCCCACCCACCCGTTCCTGCGCCTCTGGCACCACGCACGTCGCCACCGCACCCGGATGGTGTGGGCCGCCGTGCTGTCGACGGCCAACAAGGTCTGCGACGTGGTGCCCGAGCTGCTGATCGGCGTGGCCATCGACGTGATCGTCCGGGGCGAGGACTCGTTCCTGTCCTCGGTGTTCGGCGTGTCCGACACCTTCGATCAGCTCCTGCTGCTCGCCGTGCTGAACGTGGGCGCCTGGATCCTCGAGTCGCTCACCGACTACCTCTCGCACGTGCTGTGGCGCGGCCTGGCCCAGGCGATCCAGCACGACCTCCGCCTGGCCGCCTACCGGCACATCCAGGACCTCGAGGTGTCCTGGTTCGAGGACACGACCAGCGGCGGGCTCCTCGCCGTGCTCAACGACGACGTCAACCAGCTGGAGCGGTTCCTGGACCACGGACCCGACGACATCCTCCAGACGTTCTGGAACGTGGTCCTCGTCGGCGGGGTGTTCATGGCCACCTCGCCGCGCCTGTGGCTGCTGGCCTTCCTGCCCATCCCGGTGGTGGTGGCCGGCTCGATCCGCTTCCAGCGCCGGCTGGAGCCGCTCTACGCCGCGGTGCGCGAGCGCGTCGCCGACCTGGCCACGTTCCTTTCCGGCAACCTGGGCGGCATCGCCACCATCAAGGCGTTCACCGCCGAGGAGCGCGAGGCCGAGCGGCTCGAGGTGGTGTCCCAGGCCTACGTGGACGCCAACCGGGCCGCCATCCGCTACTCGTCGGCGTTCATCCCCCTCATCCGGATGGTCATCCTGGCCGGCTTCACCTGCACCCTGGTCGCCGGCGGGCGGATGGTGATCGACGGCGACCTCGCCGTGGGCATGTTCTCGGTCCTGGTGTTCATGACCCAACGGCTGCTGTGGCCCCTCACCGCGCTGGGCGAGACGCTCGACCTCTACCAGCGGTCGATGGCCTCGGTCCGGCGCATCACCGACCTGCTGGAGACCCGGCCGGTCCTGGTGCCGGGTGGCACCGACCTGGCCGAGCCGGTGCGGGGCGAGATCGAGCTGCGGGACGTGCGGTTCGGCTACGGCGACGGGCCCGACGTGATCGCGGGCATCGACCTGCACATCCCGGCCGGTGAGACCCACGCCGTGGTGGGCGCCACCGGCGCGGGCAAGTCCACCCTGACCCGCCTCCTGCTGCGCTTCCACGACCCCCGGTCGGGCTCGGTCCTGCTCGACGGGACGGACCTGCGCGAGCTGGGCTTCGCCTCGCTGCGGCGCTCGATCGGCTACGTGAGCCAGGACGTCTTCCTCTTCCACGGCACCGTGCGCGAGAACCTCGCCTTCGGGCGACCGGACGCCACCGAGGACGAGATCCGCCGGGCGGCCGAGCTGGCCGAGGCGCACGACTTCATCACCGGGCTCGCCCACGGCTACGACACGGTGGTCGGCGAGCGGGGCCAGAAGCTCTCGGGAGGGCAGCGCCAGCGGCTGTCGATCGCCCGGGCGATCCTGCGCGACCCGGCGATCCTGGTCCTCGACGAGGCCACCTCGGCCGTGGACAACGAGACGGAGGCGGCGATCCAGCGCTCGCTGGCCCGCGTGGCGCGCGACCGCACCGCCGTGGTCATCGCCCACCGGCTCTCGACGGTGCGCGACGCGGACCGGATCTGGGTCCTCCACCAGGGACGGATCGCCGAGAGCGGCACGCACGACGAGCTGGTCGCGGCGGGCGGGATCTACGCCGCCCTCTGGAGCGTGCAGACCGGCACCCTGGTGGCCGGGCAGCACCCGTAGCGGACCCGGCCGGTCGAGCGCAGCGGTCCCCGTCCCCGCCGGGGCCACGGGGCGCACATCTCTTCATTGGGCCTATCAGACTGATTAAGGTCAGCCTTACATCGAGGCCCAGTCGCCCAGGAGCTGCCATGTCACGTCGATCCCGTCCCGGTCCGTTCACCGCGCTCGCCACGATCGTGGTGGCCGCGCTCGTCCTCGTCGCGTGCGGGGGCTCGGAGCGCGAGGACGACGACGCCGGCGGATCGGTGGCCGAGGGCGAGTTCCCGGTCACCATCGAGCACGCCTACGGGTCGACCGAGATCACCGAGGCCCCTCGGCGGGTCGTGACCGTCGGCTGGTCCTCGGCCGACACCGCGGTGGCGCTCGGGGTCGTCCCGGTGGCCATCCCCGCGGACACCTGGGCCGGCGACGCCGACGGCTACCTGCCGTGGCTGCGCGACGCCGTCGAGGAGATCGACGGCACCCTGCCCACGACCTACATCGACATGCCCGAGCTCGACATCGACGCCGTGATCGACGCCGATCCCGACCTGATCCTCGCCGTGCACTCGGGGATCGACCAGGCGACCTTCCAGCAGCTGAACGGCATCGCCCCCACCGTCGCCTTCCCCGGCGACCCCTGGCTGACCGGGTGGGAGGACCAGACCAGGATCACCGCGCAGGCGCTCGGCCAGGCCGAGCGGGGCGACGAGCTCGTCGAGGAGGTCTACGACCAGCTCGAGGAGGCGGCCGGGGAGCACCCCGAGTTCGAGGGCAAGACCTTCGCCTACGTCTTCGCCGGCGAGGGCGGCAACCTCGCCGTGTACCTGCCCGGTGACGCCCGGGTCGCGATCCTCGAGAAGCTCGGCTTCGTCATCCCCGAGGTGGTCTCCGAGCGCCGGGCCGCGGCGGGGAGCTTCACCGCGACCCTCAGCATCGAGGAGGCCGACGAGCTCAACGACGTCGACGTCATCTTCACGTGGTTCAACGACCAGGACGAGCAGGACGCCCTGGAGGCGAACCCCCTGTTCGCCCAGATCCCCGCCGTGGAGGAGGGCCGCTACGTCCCCCTCCTCGACCGGCCCATCTCCATGGCGACCACCGCGGTGAGCGTCCTCAGCGTCCCGTGGGTCCTCGACGCCTGGCTGCCCACCATCAGCAAGGCCGTGGGCGACTGAGCCGGCGGTGACCGTGACCGACGTCGAGCTCCGGCGAGCCGGTCCGACCGAGGCCACCAGCAAGCCGACCGCCGTGCTCGTGGGCGGACTGGTCGTCCTGCTGGCGGCCTGCGCCCTCGCGTTCCTCACGAGCCTCGCGGTCGGCGCCCGCTCGGTGCCCCTGGGCGACGTCCTGTCGTCGCTGTTCGGCGGCGACGACTCCTTCGTCGCCAACGTCATCGACCAGCGCTGGGAGCGCACCGTCCTGGGGCTGATGGTCGGGGCCTCGCTCGCGGTGTCGGGCGCGGTGATCCAGGCCATCACCCGCAACCCGCTCGGCGACCCGGGCATCCTCGGGATCAACGCCGGCGCGGCGACCGCGGTGGTCGTGCTGGCCGCCGCCACGGGGCGGGGGGTCGGGGCGGCCGGACCGGCGGCAGCGCTGGCCGGGGCGATCCTGGCCGCGCTGGCCGTGTACGCCGTGGGCGCCGGGAAGAAGGCGGCCTCGCCGGTCCGCCTGGCGCTGGCCGGGGCCGCGGTCAGCGCGGTGCTGATCGCGCTGGTGCAGGGCATCACCTTCTCCAAGCCCGACGTCTTCGACAGCTACCGGTTCTGGGTGGTGGGCTCGCTGGCCGGCCGCGGCTTCGACGCCCTGGGCAGCACCTGGCCGCTGATGGCGGCCGGGCTGGTCCTGGCCCTGCTGCTGGGTCGCTCGCTCAACGCCATGTCGCTGGGCGAGGAGCTGGCCCGGGCCCTGGGCGTGGACACCGGCCGGGTCCGGATCGGCGGCGCGCTCGCGGCCACGCTGCTCGCCGCGTCGGCCACCGCCGCGGTGGGCCCGATCGCGTTCGTGGGCCTGGCCGTCCCCCACGTGGTGCGGCCCTTCACCGGTCCCGACTACCGCTGGGTGATCCCCTACTCGATGGTCTCGGGCTCGATCCTGCTGCTCGTGGCCGACGTGATCGGCCGGATCGCGGTCCCCGACGGCGAGCTGATGGTCGGCGTGGTCACCGCGCTCATCGGCGGACCGGCGCTGCTGCTCATCGTCCGCCGGCAGGAGGCCGCCCTGTGACCGCCACGCCCGCCGCGGTGACCGTGCCGGTCGCGACGCCGGAACCGATCTCCACCCCCACGCTGGCCGGGTTCCGGCTTCACCCGCGGGCGGTCGCGGTCAGCGTGGCCCTCCTGGCCGTGGTCGTGGTCGGCGCGGTCGCCACCTTCACCGTCGACGGGTCGGGCATCCCGCTCGTCGACCTCCTGGCCGCCCTGGGCGGCGACGGCACCCGCCGCCAGCAGAACATCGTCGACGTCCGCCTCCCCCGCCTGCTGGTCGCCCTGGGTGCGGGGGCCGCCCTGTCGGTGTCGGGCTCGATCTTCCAGTCGGTCAGCCGGAACCCGCTGGGCAGCCCCGACGTGATCGGCCTCAGCTCCGGGTCGGCAGCGGGGGCCGCCGCGGTCCTGTGGGCCTCACCCCAGACGCCGGCCTGGATCGGCGCGACGTTCGGCGCCCTGCTGGCCACGGCGCTCGTGCGCCTTGGCGCGGGCCGCGGCTTCCTCGCCGTGCACCGCATGATCCTCACCGGCATCGGCGTCGCCGCCATCGGCACCGCGGTCGTCCAGTACGCGGTGACCCGCATGGGCGCCCAGCAGTCCCAGAACCTGGTCGCGTGGGTCAACGGCTCGCTCAGCGCCCGCAACTCCTCGCACGCCACGATCGTGTGGATCGGCGTGGTCGTCCTCATCCCCCTGGCGCTCGGCCTCACCCGGCAGCTCACCATCGCGGAGATGGGCGACGAGACCGCCTGGGGCCTGGGCGTGTCGGTGCGCCGGACGCGCAGCCTGGGCATCGTCGTGGCCGTCGCGCTCGCCGCGGTGGCCACCGCGGTAGCCGGGCCCATCGCCTTCGTCGCCCTGACCGCCCCCCAGATCGCCCGCCGCCTGGCCCGCACGACGGGCCCGACCGTGGTCGTCTCCACGTTGACCGGTGCCGCCCTGCTGGTCTGGGCCGACATCGCGGCCCAGCACCTCCCGTTCCCCCGGCCGCTGCCGGTGGGGATCCTGACCGCCGCGCTGGGCGGCATCTACCTCGTGGTCCTGCTGACCCTCGAACTCCGAAAGGGCTCGATGTGACCCTCTCCCGCCCTGCCTGGCCCGCGTCGGAAGGTCGCGACCGATGACGACGCCGGCCGACGGACCCCTCGTCGGGGTCGACCTGACCCTGGCCTACGAGGGCCACGTCGTGGCCAGCGACCTGTCGGTGACGATCCCCGAGGGCTCGTTCACCGTCATCGTCGGCCCCAACGGCTGCGGCAAGTCCACGCTGCTCAAGGCCCTGGCCCGCACCCTCGAGGTGTCCGCCGGCGCGGTCTACCTGGAGGGCAGGCCGATCACCGGGATGGGCGGCAAGGAGGTCGCCCGGCGCCTGGCGCTGCTGCCCCAGGCCTCGATCGCCCCCGAGGGCATCACCGTGCAGGACCTGGTCTCGCGGGGCCGGTTCCCCCACCAGAGCCTGCTCAAGCAGTGGTCCCCCGAGGACGGCGTGGCGGTGGCCCGGGCCATGGATGCCACGGGCGTGCGCTCCCTGGCCAAGCGGCGGGTGTCAGCCCTCTCCGGTGGCCAGCGCCAGCGCGTCTGGCTGGCCATGGTCCTGGCCCAGGACACGCCGCTGCTGCTGCTCGACGAGCCGACGACCTACCTGGACATCACCCACCAGCTCGACGTGCTCGACCTGTGCGCCGACCTGCACCGCGAGGGGCGCACGCTGGTCGCGGTGCTGCATGACCTGAACCTGGCGGCCCGCTACGCCTCGCACATGATCGCCATGCGCGGCGGGCGGATCATCTCGTCGGGCAGCCCCGCCGAGGTGCTCACCGTCGAGGGCGTCGAGGAGATCTTCGCCCTGCAGGCCGAGGTGGTGCCCGACCCCCAGACCGGCACCCCCCTGGTCGTCCCCCTGGCCCGCGACTCGCGGGTCGGCGTCCCCGAGGACATCTCCGAGGGCGCGGGCGGCGCCCTGCGCTGACCACCATTCGCTCGATCTCTACGGCGTATGTCATGACGCAAGCTCTGACATTTGCCTAAACACACGTTCATAGGTGGACCAGAAAGCATCTTTTGACGTACGCGAGAGCTGGCAAGAGGATGGAGCGCATGGAGACCATCATCGGCGTCACCGAGCTCCGACAGCGGACCAAGGAGATCGTCGCCGAGCTGGGTGACCGGCCAGTCATCATCGTCCGGTCCTCGAAGCCCGTCGCCGTGCTCATGCGCCCCGATACCTGGCAGCGCACCCTCGACCGCATCGAGGACCTCGAGGACCAGCTCACCATCGCCCGGGCCGCGGGTGACACCATTGCCCTCGACGTCGCCCGCAAGGAGATCCTCGGCGACGACTAGCTGTGAGCGCCGGGGACGTTGTCCCTGAGCGTGTGGATGGCCGCGGCGGGAGTTGACCAGCTGAGGGCGCCGTGGGCGCGGTGGTGATTGTAGAAGTGGAGGAAGCGGTCGTAGCCGAGCTGGCGTTGCCGGTCGGAGTGCCATGGCCGGATGTAGGCCCATTCCTCGAGGAGGATCCGGTGGAAGCGTTCGATCTTCCCGTTGGTCTGGGGTCGCCGGGGTCGGGTCTTCTTCACGGTGGTGCCCGACGCCGTGCAGGCGCGGTGCCACAGGCCGGACTTGTAGCACGAGCCGTTGTCGGTGAGGACGCGTTCGCAGGTGATGCCCCAGGTCGCGAACCAGGCGACGGCGCGGGCCCAGAACGCGGCTGCGGTGGCAGCTTGTTCGTCGGTGTGGATCTCGGAGTACACGAGCCGGGTGCGGTCGTCGATCGCCGAGTGGATGTAGCGGTAGCCGACCTGGGCGAAGCGCTTGTAGTCGTCGTTGCCTCGCCCGTGGATCCGCCATCCGCCACCCGCGGGGATCCCACTGATCTTCTTCACGTCGACGTGGATCAGTTCGCCGGGCCGGTCCCGCTGGTAGCGCCGCACCGGTTCGGTGTTGGTGGCGCGGTCACCGCGGTCGAGCCGGCCGACGCCTTCGGCGTTCAAGATGCCCTGCACGGTCGACGCCGCAAGACCGGTCTCATGCGCGATGTGGTCGGCTCCCCAGCGGTGCTGGCGGCGCAGTCGGAGCACCTTGTTCACGAGCTGTGTGCGGGTCCGATTCGGTGACCGGCGCGGCCGACAGCTGCGATCGAGCAGCCCGGGACCACCTTCGGCAACGAAGCGGTCCCGCCACTTCCGCACCGTCTTGGCGTCGACCTGGAACCGCTCGGCGGTCGCTTCGATCGTCCAGTGCCCTTCGAGCACACAGGCCACCATCCGGCGGCGTCCCTCCGGCGTCAACGGCGCGTTGGGGTGCTGCCTCGTAGCGTGGATCACCGAGCTCTCCTTGTGGAGTTTGGGAGTTGTGGAAGACCCACAGACTCCCAAGGAGGGCTCACCTACGACGCGGACCTACACCAACACGGCAGGGACAACGTCCCCGGTCGTCACAGCTAGCCACTCGTTGTCGAGGTCGGCAGGGTTCTCCTCGCTCAACGATGGCCGAGGCCGAAGCCTCGGCGACGGGCGGCGGGGGCGGGGCTGGGGCCGACTCGGGCGGCGCTCAACGATGGCCGAGGCCGAAGCCTCGGCGACGGGGCACTGCTCGCCGTTCCGCTTGGTCACGTGGCACCGGCGCTCAACGATGGCCGAGGCCGAAGCCTCGGCGACGGACGGGGGACGCCTCAGCGCTGCCACTGGCGAGGCTCACCGCTCAACGATGGCCGAGGCCGAAGCCTCGGCGACGGCTCAGGTCGTGGTCGAGTTCGCTGGGCGGGCGGCGGACGCTCAACGATGGCCGAGGCCGAAGCCTCGGCGACGGAACGCGGCCGGCAAGGCGTCGTCATCGGCTGGGCGGTCGCTCAACGATGGCCGAG
>JBFWTJ010000127.1:0-10485 GCA_050247895.1 Acidimicrobiia bacterium | reverse complement strand
GTGATGACCGACGCGGTCGACGTGGTGGTGGCCGACGGCTTCACCGGCAACGTCGTGCTCAAGACCCTCGAGGGCGGGTTGCGGACGCTGCTGCGGGCCCTGGTCGAGGTGTTCGGGTCCTCCGACGCGGCCAAGGGCGCGGCCGAGGTGCTGATGCCGGCCCTGCTGCCCCTCTACGCCGAGATGGACCCCGACAGCACCGGGGGCGCGATGTTGCTGGGCGTGGACGGCCTCTGCCTCATCTCCCACGGCTCCTCGGACGCCGGCGCGATCTTCAACGCGGTGCGGGTGGCGGGCGAGATGATCGAGGCCGACGTCGTCGGGGAGATCAGGGCCGCGTTCGCGTCCTGATCGTTCACAAGCGCACGAAATGTCGGCTCGGTATCATCCCCGGCCGCTCCCGCGAGCGTGCCCAGGAGACGCCCCGTGCCCGCCGAGACCCACGTCGAACGAGGACCGATGGACCGCAACCAGGTTTTCGAGCTGATCCGCGATCGGCTGGCCGACATCCTCGAGGTCGACCCGTCGACCATCACCGAGGGCGCCAGCTTCACCGACGACCTCGAGGCCGATTCGCTGGCCCTGATCGAGCTCGTCGAGGCGATCGAGGAGGAGGTCGGGGAGCGCACCGTCGGGTTCCGGATCGAGGACGAGGACCTCGAAGACCTCAAGACCGTGCGCGACGCCGTCGACTACGTCGTCGCCCGGGTCTAGATCGAGGACGTCATCTCGCTCCCGCTCGTCCGCATCAACGAGCTGCTCGAACGCCTCGGGCTCGACGTCCCCGCCGAGCTCCTGGTCCGAGCGCTCGTCCACCGTTCGTGGTGCGCGGAGAACCCGGGCCACGACTCCAACGAGCGGCTCGAGTTCCTCGGCGACGCGGTCCTGGGCATGGCCGTGACCGACCGGATCTTCCGGGACCACCCCGACGTCGATGAGGGCGTGCTGACCGAGATCCGCAAGTCGGTGGTCAACTCCGTGACCCTGGCCGAGGTGGCCGAGGAGTTCGGCGTGGGCGACCACCTCCTGCTGGGCAAGGGCGAGGCCCAGTCCGGGGGCCGGCTCAAGCCGTCCATCCTGGCCGACTCGGTCGAGGCCATCATCGGTGCCACCTACCTGCACAGCGGCTTCGAGGCCGCGTGCGAGCTGGTCGACCGGCTGCTGGGCGAACGGCTGGCGTCGGCCCCCCTCGACGGGGCCGACTTCAAGAGCCGGCTCCAGGAGCTGGTGGCGCAGCGCCACGGCTCGACGCCCCGCTACCGGGTCGAGGCCACCGGTCCCGACCACGCCCGGTCCTTCCACGTCGTGGCCACGGTCGAGGGGGAGCCCGTGGGCGAGGGCCGTGGCCGGTCGAAGAAGCAGGCCGAGCAGGCTGCGGCGCGAGACGCCTGGTCCCGCCTGGTCGCTACAAGCGGAGGAGAGGTCCGATGATGGAGTTGCCCGAGCTCGAGACGCTGCGGCGCGAGCTGGAGAAGGAGCTCGTGGGCAAGCGCTTCAAGGCGCCCGAGGTGGCCGTGACCAAGGCCGTGGCCCACAACGGGACCAAGAAGGCCTTCCAGGCCCGCCTCGAGGGGGCGAAGGTCAAGTCGGTCGACCGGCGGGGCTCGGTCCTGGCCGCCAACCTCGACAACGGCGAGGTCCTGGTGCTGCGCTTCGGCGAGCGCGGGACGCTGGCCAAGGCCACGGCCAAGGACGCCCCGACCAAGGGCGTCGAGGTGACCTTCACCTTCACGCAGGGCTCCAACGTCTGCCTGGTCGACCCCGACGGTGCCTCCGAGGCGTTCGTGGTGGCCGCGTCGGACGTCGTCGCCGAGGTCCCCGAGGCCGCGGCCGGCGGCCTCGACCCGGTGGCCGACGCCGTGTCGTGGACCGCGTTCGCCCGCGTCGTGCTGTCCCGGGCGGCCAAGCTCAAGGCCCTGCTCGTCGACCCCGAGGTCGTGGCCGGGATCGGCCCGCGCTACAGCGACGAGATCCTCTGGGAGGCCGGCCTGCGCTACGACCGGGTGTCCAACGAGCTGTCCTCCCAGGAGATCCGGCGCCTGTACCGGGGTCTGGTCGAGACGCTCCACGAGGCCGTCAAGCACCGGGGGACCAGCACCGAGGCCGCGCCCTTCGTCGACCTCTACGGCCAGGAGGGCGCCTACGCCGCCGAGCTGAAGGTCCACGGCCGCGACGGCGAGGTCTGCCGGCGGTGCCGGGCCGCGATCGCCAAGGCCCGCTTCGCCAACAAGCCGGTCTGGTACTGCCCCTCGTGCCAGGTCTGAACCTCCCGGGCATGCCCACGCGCCGCCCGGGGCTCACCTAGCCTCGGAGCCCGGATGTTCCTCAAGACGCTGACGCTGAAGGGCTTCAAGTCCTTCGCCGACACCACGACCCTCGAGCTCGAACCCGGCGTGACGGTGGTCGTGGGTCCGAACGGCTCGGGCAAGTCGAACGTGGTCGACGCCATCGGCTGGGTCCTGGGCGCCCAGGCACCCTCCGCCGTGCGCTCCCAGAAGATGGACGACGTCATCTTCGCCGGGACGACCAAGCGCCCCGCGCTGGGCCGGGCCGAGGTCGGGCTCACCATCGACAACTCGGCCGGGCTGCTGCCCATCGAGCTGACCGAGGTCACGATCACCCGGACGCTGTTCCGCACCGGCGAGAGCGAGTACGCCATCAACGGCGCGCCGGTCCGCCTGCTCGACGTCCAGGAGCTGCTCTCCGACGCCGGCGTGGGTCGCCAGCAGCACGTCATCATCAGCCAGGGCCAGATCGACGCGGTGCTGAACGCCCGGCCCGAGGAGCGCCGCCTGATCGTCGAGGAGGCGGCCGGGGTCCTCAAGTACCGCAAGCGCAAGGAGAAGGCCGAGCGCCGCCTGGCCTCGACCGAGGGCAACCTCACCCGGCTCCAGGACCTGCTCCGGGAGGTGCGGCGCCAGCTCCGGCCGTTGGAGCGCCAGGCCGACGCGGCCCGGCGCCACGGCGACGTGGTGGCCGAGCTGCGGGCCCTCCAGGTCTTCATGGCCGGCCGCGAGCTGGCGACCCTGCAACGCCGCCTGGCCGACGCCCGGGCCGCCCGGGCCGAGGCGGCCACCGAGATCGACCTGGCCCGCCGCGACCTGGCCGCGCTCGACGCCGAGGTCCTGGCCGCGGAGGCCGACCTGGGCCGCGCCGGCGGCCGGGACGTGAGCGACGCGCTGGTCCGCTTCGAGTCGCTGCGGGAGAGGGCCCGTGGCCTGGCCGCGGTCCTGGCCGAGCGCGGCCGGGGGATCGAGCGCGAGCAGCAGGCGTCGGTCGACCAGGAGGTCGTGGCGAGCCTGGAGGCCGAGTCGGCCCGCCTGGCCGCCGAGCTGCGCGAGGCGCAGGCCGCGGGTGTCGAGCTGCGACCGGCCCTGGAGGGCCTGGCCCGCGAGGACGTGGCGCTGGCCGAGGCCCGGGCGACCTTCGACCAGGAGTGGGCCGCCGACGGGCCGGCGGTGCCCGCCGGACGGGCCGCTGAGGCGCGGGGCGAGCTCGCCGCGCTGGCGGCGGGCGTCGAGCGTGGCCGCGCCGAGGAGGTCCGGACCCGCCAACGGCTCGACGCGGTGACCGCCCGCCTGGCCCGGGGCCGGGAGGAGCACGACCGGCTGGCGGCCGAGCTGGCCCGGGCCGAGGCCGCCGAGGCCGGGCTCGTGGCCGAGGCGGAGCGGACCGCGGCGGCGCGGGGCGCGGCGGAGGCCCGCCTGACCGGCGCAGAGGCCGCCCGGCGCGAGGCCGACGCCGAGCGCCACGCCTGGACGGCCCGGGCCGAGGCGCTGGCCCTGGCCCTCGACGAGGCCCGCCAGCGGGCCGGCGCCGAGCGCCTGGCCGAGGTGGAGGGCGTGGTCGGCACCCTGCTGGACCTGGTCGAGGTCGACGCCGGCTGGGAGGCCGCGGTGGAGGCGGCCGCGGGCGAGGTGCTCGGTGCGGTGGTGGTCGAGTCGCCCGCCGCGGCGCGGGCGGCGCTGGCCGCGCTCGACGCGGGTGAGGTCGGCGGTGCGGTGGTGGCCCTGGGCCTCGATCGCACCCCGCAGGTCCCCCCGGGGCTCGGCGAGCCGGTCCGGCGCCACGTGCGCAGCCACCGGGCCGACGTCGAACGGCTCCTGGACGCGCTGGTCGGCGGTGCGGTGGCGGTCGAGGGCGGTTGGGCCGCGGCGGTCGACGTCGCGCTGGCTCGGCCCGACGCCGTGGTGGTGACCCGCGACGGCGACCGGTTCGGCGCCACCGGGTGGCGGGTCGGCACGGCCGCCACGGGTGCGACCGGCGCCGCGCTCGACGAGGCGCGCCAGCGTGCCGCGGCGGCGACCGAGGCCGCGGCCGGGGCGGAGACCGAGCTGCGGGGCGCCCGCTCGCTGGTCGAGGAGGCCCGTGCCGCCGAGGCGGCGGCGTCGCGTCGGCTGGACGAGAACGACGCGGCCCGCAGCGCGGCCGCCGCGGGCCTCGCCCGCACCGAGGGCGACCGCGAGGAGGCCGAGGCCGAGGTCGAGTCGCTGCGGGGCCACGTCGAGGAGGTCACCCGCCGGGTCGCGGGCGAGCAGGCCCGGGTGGCCGAGCTGGAGATCAACCTGCCGATCCTGGAGGCCGAGGAGGCCGACGCCGCCGAGCGGGCCGCCGCCCGGGCCGAGGCCCGCACGGCGCTCGACGAGCGGGCCGCGGCGCTGCGGGCCCGCCGGGGCGAGCTCGAGGCCCGCCGGGACGCGGTCGCCGAGCGCCAGGCGTTCCTGGGGAACCGGAGGGCCGAGGTGGAGCGCCGGCTGGCCGGTGCGGTCGAGGCCCGCCAGGCCGCCGAGGCGCGCCGGCACCGCCTCGCCGGGCGGGCCACGGCCACGAGCCGGCTGGCGGCGTGGGTCGACGCCCGGCTCCAGGTCGTCGAGGCACGGGTCGCCGAGCTGCGCGAGCTGCGCCGTCGCCAGAGCGACGCCCAGCGGGCGGCGGCCGAGCTGCTCGACGAGCGGCGTCGGACCCGGGCCACGGTGGAGCAGCGGTTGGAGGCGGCCCGCGAGCGCGTCGGGCGATCCGAGCTGGCCGAGTCCGAGGTGACCTTGCGCCTGGAGGCCGCGGTCGAGTCGCTGCGCCGGGACCACGACGTCGATCCCGAGGCCGCGGTGGCCGCCGAGATGCCCCCGCTGCCCGAGGGCGCCACCCCCGCGGCCCGGGCCCGCGAGCTCGAGCGTGACCTGCGGCTCATGGGCCCGATCAACCCGTTGGCCCTCGAGGAGCACCAGGCGATGCTCGAGCGCCACGAGTTCCTCCAGGGCCAGCTCGACGACGTGAAGGAGTCCCGCCGGGAGCTGGCCAAGGTCATCAAGGCCGTGGACGGCGAGATCGTCGACGTGTTCGCGGCCGCCTTCGCCGACGTGTCGGCGAACTTCGAGTCGCTGTTCGAGACGCTGTTCCCGGGGGGCAAGGGCCGCCTCCGGCTGACCGATCCCGACGACCTGCTCAACACCGGCATCGAGGTCGAGGCCAAGCCCTCGGGCAAGAACGTGCGCAAGCTGTCGCTGCTGTCGGGCGGCGAGCGGTCGCTGACCGCCCTGGCCTTCCTGTTCGCCGTGTTCCGCAGCCGACCGTCGCCCTTCTACGTCATGGACGAGGTCGAGGCGGCGCTCGACGACGTGAACCTCCACCGCTTCCTGGACCTGGTGGCCGAGTTCCGGCGCGAGGCGCAGCTGATCATCGTCAGCCACCAGAAGCGGACCATGGAGGCGGCCGACATCCTCTACGGGGTCACGATGCAGCCGGGCGGCTCGTCGCGGGTCCTGTCCGAGAAGGTGTCCGCCTCGGCCTGAGCGGTCGCTCCGCCACCGGCCGAGGTGCGTGGCCCAGGTGGCGGAGGGGTTGACGCGGGTGGCCGCGGCGCGCGAATGATTCCCCTAACCTACCGACCGGACGGTAAGCAGACCGTCCGCGGCGGCCCGTTGCTCAGGGGAGGGCGAGGAATGGCCAGTGGGATCCCGGACCTGCCGGTGCTGTACGCGGAGCACCCGATCGAGCGGTACCGCGACCCGGCCCGGTACGAGGCCGAGCTGCGCACGGTCTTCACCCAGCACTGGCTGGTCGCGACCCGGGTGGAGTCGTTGCCCCGGCGGGGTGCCCTGCCGGTCACGGTGGCTGGTCGGGGGCTGGTCCTGACCCGTGACGGGGACACCGTGCGCGCCTTCCACAACGTGTGCTCCCACCGTGCCGCGGAGGTCGTCGAGGGCTGCACCGAGTCGGCCCGCCTGCGCTGCGGCTACCACGGCTGGACCTACGGGCTGGACGGCCGGCTGGTCGCGGTGCCGGGTCGGGCCCGGTTCGGCCCGGACCTCGACGTGGAGTCCTGCGGCCTGCCCCCGGTGCACGCCGAGGCCTGGGGAGGCTGGGTCTGGGTCCACCTGGGCACGCCCGCCGCCGACGTGGCGACCTGGCTGGAGGGCTTCGCCGACGAGGTCGACCGCTACCGGGGCGAGGACCAGCGCGTCTACGGCACGCGGACCGAGAGGGTGGGCCTCAACTGGAAGGCCGCGGTCGACGCCTTCAACGAGACGTACCACGTGGCCTACATCCACCCCCAGACCGTGGGCCGGCTGGTCACGGCCAAGCACACCTGGTTCACCTACGCCGGACCCCACTCGCGCAGCATCATCCCGGTCACCCAGACCCTGTCCGACGCCCAGGGCCGGTCGGCGGGCGCCGCGGGCCGGCGGGTCAAGCCCGAGCTGCTCCCCGAGCAGGCCGAGCACCACGCCAACTACACGTTCTTCCCCAACGTCATCGCCAACATGCTCCCCACCTGGGGGGTGACGATCGTGTTCGACCCGGTGAGCCACTGGGAGACCGACCTCAAGGTCTGGATGACGGCCGACCCGCCCCGCTCCGAGCGCCAGGAGCACGGCCTGGAGGCGCAGTGGGTCGAGTTCTGCAAGGTCCTCGACGAGGACCTCCACTTCGTGGGCACGGTCGGCCGGGGGATGCGCTCGGAGGCGGCCCGCACCCTGCGCCTGGGGGGCGAGGAGGAGAAGCTCGTCCGCTTCCACCGCCTGGTCGACGCTGCCGCCGACGCCGACCTGGCGCGCCGCGGGGGTTGAGGGCCGACGTGGTGGGCCGATGACGGCGCCGCGCACCGGTCCGGGCCGTCGCCGGTTGCCCGCGGCCGAGCGCCGGGCCCAGATCCTCCAGGTCGCCGCCGAGCAGTTCCGCAGCCGGGGCTACGCCGGCTGCACCATGCAGGACATCGCCGACGGCACCGGGATCCTGAAGGCCACGCTCTACCACTACTTCCCGTCCAAGGAGGACCTCCTCGCCGCGGTGCTGGCCGAGATCCACGTCGCCGCGCTGGAGATGCTCCGCCAGGTCGACGCGCTGGAGGGCAGCGCGCTGGCCAGGATCCACGCCTACGTGGTCGGCCACCTCCGGTGGACGATCTGGCACCCGGACCGGGTCGAGATCATGCTCCACGCCTACCACCACCTGCCCCCGGCGAAGGTGGCCGAGGTGGCCGCGCTGCGGCGCAGGTTCTCCGACTACCTCACCGACGCCATCGACCAGGCCCGCGCGGTCGGTGACGTCGACGAGGGGATCGATGCCCGCCTGGCCGCCAACGGCGTGCTCGGGATGCTCAACTGGGTCGGCCAGTGGTACCGGCCCGGCCACGCCATGTCCGACGACGAGCTGGTGCAGCGCCTGGCGGCCCAGGCGCTGCGGAGCCTGGGCGCCGAGGTCGCGGGCGGCGCGGCGGGCCACGCCGGGGAGCCGGCGGTCCGGCGGGTTCGGTCGGCGACCCGCTCCTGAGCGTCGGGCGGGTCGCGGGCGGGGATCAGGGCAGGCGAGGGGACCAGGCCAGGGAGGCCAGGCCGGCGAGGGCCATCAGGCCCAGGGCCACCCACACGGCACGGTAGGTCACGTCGGTGGTCTCCAGCTCGTAGCCCAGGTCCGAGCCGATGTCGGCGTAGACGTCCTCGAGCTCGCCGAGCGTCGACGCCTCGAAGGCCCGGCCGCCGGTGCCCGACGCGATCGCCTCGAGCGCGGCGGGCTCGACCGGCACCGGCGTGGCCCGGTCCGAGCCGGGCTCGGCGATCTCCCCGAACGGCGTCCCGAACGAGATGGTGGACACCGGCACGTCGGCCTCGACCGCGGCCTGCACGGCCGACTCGTTGGACCGGCCCATGGTCAGCTTCCCGTCGCTCATGAGCACGATCCGGGCCGGGGGCGGCTCGGCCCCGTCCTCGCCCATGGGCGCCAGCTCGATGGCCTCCAGCGAGGCGAAGATCGCCTCGCCGGTCGCCGTGCCCGGGCCGAGCTCGAGCGCGGCCACGGCCTGGGTGACCCGGCGGTGCTCGAGGGTCGGGGGCACGCGCACGATGGCGGCGCCGTCGAAGCTGACCAGCCCGACGTTGATCTGGTCGGGCAGCTCCTCGACGAAGCGCGTGGCCGCCTCCTGGGCCGCGGCGAGCCGGGTCGGGGACACGTCGGTGGCCTCCATCGACAGGGACACGTCGATGGCCAGCATGATCGTGGCCCGCTCGCGGGGCACGCGGACCTCGGCCTCGGGACGGGCGGCGGCGACGACCAGGGCGCCCAACCCGACGAGGAACGCGCCCGCGCCCAGGTGGCGCCACCAGCCGGGGCGCCGGGGCGCGACCTGGTCGAGCAGGTCGAGGTTGGTGAAGCGCACCGCGTAGGTGCGCCGCCGGAGCTGGGCCGCGACGTAGGCGGCCGCGAGAGCCGCGACCGCGAGCAGCAGCCAGAACGCCGACGGGGAGGCGAACTCGGCGCCGGGCACGCCCGCGGGCCTCATCGGGCCGGCCTCCGGGCCACGGCGGCCCGCCGGCTGCGGGCCTGCACGTAGCGCACGACGTCGAGGACCCAGTCGCGGTCGGTGGCCAGGCGGAGGTGGTCGGCCCCGGCCTCCTGGACGGCCCGGGCGATCTCGCTCCGCTGGGCCTCGGCGGCCTCGGCGTAGCGCCGCCGCAGCCGGGCCGACGTGCGCACCTCGCGCGCCGCGCCGGTCTCGGGATCGACCAGGGTCAGCGTGCCGACCGCGGGCAGCTCGAGCTCCCGGGGGTCGACGACCTCGACGCACAGCACGTCGTGGCGGGCCGAGAGGGCCCGCAGCGGGCGGTGCCAGGTGGGTGGGCCGACGAAGTCGGAGATCACCGCGACCAGGCCCCGGCGGTGCCCGGGGCGGGCCAGCTGGCGCAGGGCGGGGGCCAGGTCGCCCGGTCCCGGCCCGGCCGACGCCGCGGCGATCTGGCCCAGCACCAGGCGGAGGTGCTCCCGCCCGCCGCGCGGGGGCAGGGTCCGGTCCCGGTCCGAGCCGGCCAGGACCGCCCCCAGGCGGTTGCCGGTGCGGTTGGTGAGCAGGGCCACCGCGGCGGCCGCGGACAGGGCCAGTTCCCGCTTGGTGGTGGCCGCGGTCCCGAAGTCGAGGCTGGCCGAGCGGTCGACGACCAGCCAGGTCTCCAGCTCCCGGTCGGCGATGGTGACCCGCACGTGGGGCTCGGGCATCCGGGCGGTCACGTTCCAGTCGATCCGCCGGACGTCGTCGCCCTCGACGTAGGGCCGGGCCTCGCCCGACTCGCTGCCGTGGTCGGGGACCAGGCCTCGGTGGTCGCCGTGCAGGAGCCCGTCGAGGCGCCGGGTCACCGCCAGCTCCAGGCGCCGCAGCAGGACCTCGGGTGCCGGGGGCCCCGACGGCGTGCTCGGCGCCGGCATCAGGCCGGCCGGCTCGTGGGCGGGTGCGCCGGCCCGACGTCCTGGACCGGGACGACCCGGGGCGCGGGGACCGTGGAGAGGATCCGGGCCAGGACGTGGTCGGCCTCTCGACCCTGGGCCAGCGCCTCGTAGGACAGGGCCAGCCGGTGGCGCATCACGTCGGGCGCCACGTCGAACACGTCCTGGGGCACCACGTAGGTACGGCCCCGCAGCAGGGCCAGGGCCCGCCCCGCGGCGACCAGGCCCAGGCTGGCCCGGGGGGAGGCGCCGTAGGCGATGAGCTCGGCCAGGTCGCCCACGGCGTAGCGCTCGGGCTGGCGGGTGGCGAAGACCAGGCTCACCGCGTAGTCGACCACCGCGTTGTCCACGTAGACGTCGTCGGCCGCGGCCTGCAGGGCGGCGAGGTCGCCCAGCGCCAGGACCTGCTGGGGAGCGGGTGGGCTGACGCCCATGCGCCGGACGATCTCGGCCTCCTCCGCCGGGCTGGGGTAGCCGACGACCACCTTCATGAGGAACCGGTCCCGCTGGGCATCGGGGAGGGGGTAGACGCCCTCGGACTCGATGGGGTTCTGCGTGGCCAGCACCAGGAAGGGCTCGGGCACGGGGAACGTCTGGCCGCCGATCGACACGTGGTGCTCGGCCATCACCTCGAGCAGGGCCGACTGGACCTTGGCCGGGGCCCGGTTGATCTCGTCGGTCAGCAGGAAGTTGACGAACACGGGCCCGAGCTCGACGTCGAAGCGCTCGGAGGAGGCCCGGTAGACGCGGGTGCCGGTGTGGTCGGCCGGGAGC
>JBFWTJ010000126.1:0-10508 GCA_050247895.1 Acidimicrobiia bacterium | reverse complement strand
TCCTTCGCGGCCATGCACCCCAAGCGCTACGCCGAGATCGACCACATGGTCGACACCCGCAGCCCGGAGCGGGAGATCTACCTGGCCCAGGTCCTCGAGGAGGTCCGCACCCGCCTGGTCGACCTGCGCATCAACGCCGAGGTCACCGGCCGGCCCAAGCACCTGTGGAGCATCTACGAGAAGATGGTGGTCAAGGGCCGGGAGTTCGACGACATCTTCGACCTGGTCGGGATCCGGGTCATCGTCGACTCGGTCAAGGACTGCTACGCCGCGCTGGGCTCGATCCACGCCGCCTGGAAGCCGGTCCAGGGCCGGTTCAAGGACTACGTGGCCATGCCCAAGTTCAACCTGTACCAGTCGCTGCACACCACGGTGATCGGGCCCCAGGGCAAACCGCTGGAGGTGCAGATCCGGACCTGGGAGATGCACACCCGGGCCGAGCAGGGCGTGGCCGCCCACTGGAGCTACAAGGACCCCGACCCGTCCAACCCGGCGGCCGACATGGCCTGGCTCAACGGCATCGTCGGCTGGCAGCAGGAGACGTCGGACCCTGAGGAGTTCATGCGGAACCTCAAGGTCGACCTGGAGCAGGACGAGGTCTTCGTCTTCACGCCCAAGGGCAAGGTCGTCACCCTGCCGGCGGGGTCCACGCCGGTCGACTTCGCCTACTCGATCCACACCGAGGTGGGCCACGCCTGCATCGGTGCCCGGGTCAACGGCAAGCTGGTGCCGCTGGACTCGAAGCTGGCCTCGGGCGACACGCTGGAGGTCTTCACGTCCAAGGTCGAGGGGGCGGGCCCGTCGCGGGACTGGCTCCAGTTCGTGGCCACGACCCGGGCCGCGTCGAAGATCCGCCAGTGGTTCGCCCGGGAGCGTCGGGAGGACGCGGTCGAGAACGGGCGGGAGGAGCTGGTCAAGGCGCTGCGGCGCGAGGGCCTGCCGGTCCAGAAGCTGGCCAAGGGCAAGCTGCTCGAGGACGTGGCCACCGAGCTCAACTACGTCGACCTGGACGCCCTGCACGGCGCGATCGGCGAGAACCACGTCTCGGCCAAGTCGATCTCGGCCCGGGTCGTGCGCAAGCTGCGCGAGGTCGACCCGGCCACCGAGCAGGACCAGGTCCTGCCCACCACGGTCCGCCAGCGCCGCAAGCGCCCGGTGGCCGGCGTGCACGTCGAGGGCCTGGACGACCTGATGGTCCGGCTGTCGCGCTGCTGCACGCCCGTGCCCGGCGACGACATCATCGGCTTCGTGACCCGGGGCCGTGGCGTGACCGTGCACCGGGCCGACTGCGCCAACGCGGTGTCGCTGGCCGGCGACCAGGCCGACCGGCTGATCGACGTGGAGTGGGACGCCGAGCACCAGGGCGTGTTCGTCGCCGCCATCGAGGTGAAGGCGCTGGACCGGGGCCGCCTGCTGCGTGACGTGGCCGCGGCGATGTCCGACCACCACGTGAACATCCTGGCCTCGACGACCCACACCGGCTCGGACCGGGTGTCCAAGATGCGCTTCGAGTTCGAGCTGGCCGACCCGGCCCACCTCGACAGCCTCCTGTCGACCCTGCGGGGCATCGACGCCGTCTACGACGCCTACCGCGTCGTCCCCGGCAAGGGCGGCTGAGCCGGGCCCACGCCCGCGTCGCGCCGCGGACGCGCGACCATGGCCGGCCGTGGGGCTGGACGAGGTGCGGGCGCGCAACCGGCGACGGATCGCCGTGGTGCTGGTCGTCTCGGTCGCGAACCTGTGGCTCGTGGCCACGATGGGCGTGTGGTTCGTCGGCGGCGGGCTGGCGGCGCGCGGCGGGCCCTCGGTCGGCCTCGGCCTGGGGGTCAGCGCCGCGATCGGCCTGGTCCTGTCCGTGGTCCTCGTGGGGTGGAAGGTGCGACACGTCGAGGAGGCGACGGTGCGCCGGGTGGGCGCCACCGACCTGCGGCCCGGCGAGGTTCCCGTGGTGGACAACCTGCTGGAGGGGCTCGCCCTGGCCGTGGGCGTGCCCCGGGTGCGGGCCGCGCTGCTCGCCGACGACGCGCCGAACGCCCTCGCCGTGGGCCGCCGGCCCGCCGACACGACGATCGTGGTCACGACGGGCCTGATCGAAAAGCTGCGGCGCGACGAGCTCGAGGCCGTGCTCGCGGCCGAGATGTGGGCGGTCCGCCGGTTCGACACCGCGGCCCGTTCGGTGATCACCGCGTGCACGAGCAGCGCGATCGCCGCCCACCTCTCGTTCCGCGAGGACCCGTGGAACTTCCGGGGCTGGTTGGGACTCGTCGCGACCTGGCCGACGATGGTCTTCGCCGAGCTGCTGCAGAGGTCCGCCGTGCGGGCCACCGACCACGGCGCCGACGCCCTGGCCGTCGCCACGACCCGGCACCCGGACGCGCTGCGCCGGGCGCTGGCGAGGTTGCGCGACGACCCGACGGCGGTGGACGCGCTCGACGCCGACACGGCCCTGCTGTGGTTCGAGCCCGTGCCCCACGCCCGCCGGCAGGCGCCCGAGCTCCGTGCGCTGGCCCTGGCACCGTCGCTCGACGAGCGCCTGGCCCTCCTCCCCGACGTCGGGCCCGACGCGACCGACGTGGCGCCGGGCGATGCCCGGCCGCGGCGCACCCCACGCCGCTGATGGGGCATCCGGCGGTCCTCAGGGCATCAGGGCGGCGCGGCGCAGCTCCTGGTCCACCGGCACGCCCGAGCGGTCGGCCCAAGCGACGAGGGACCGGAGGGCGCGGAGGTGGCGGGCGCGCTCGGTGTAGGCCGGGACGGCCAGGGCCTCCAGCCGGACCCGCCGGCGCCCGGCCCTTCGGACCCGGGGCACCCAGAGCACCGGCTGTCCCCACCAGGGCACGTCGGCGAGGTCGATCATCTCGACGTCCGCCCACGCCACGTGCCGGGTCCCGAGGAGGTTGCGGGCCACGAGGCCGCCGTGCTCGGCGGTCACCCCGACCCGCGCCCCGCGCCAGGCCAGCCATGCCGCCGGGGCCAGCAGAGGGGCGGCCAGCAGCGGGTGGAGGCCGGCGACCAGCGCGACGAGCAACGGCGTGCTCCCGAGGGCGACGCCCGAGGCCCCCATCCAGGCGCGGGCCTCGACCGACGCGGGCAGCCGCAACGGCAGGTGCCGGGGCGAGCCGGGCCGGTCGTGCGCGGGGGCCGACCCGACCAGCAGGTCGTCGTCACCCACCTCCGGCGCGCGGAGGGGGGACCAGGCGGCGACCGGGCGTCCCGCCGGGGACCACAGCGCGACCGGTCCGCCCGGCGTCGCCCCGCCGGCGAGGGTCACCGGGCCGTCGAGCGGGCGGGTCGTGCGCACCTCGGCCACGGGGCGCCCGTCCGGGTCGAGCAGGTGGACGGTGCTCCGCATCCCGCCACCCTCGACGGTGCGCGCCGTCGCCCCGGCGAAGGGCCCGCCGGCGGCGGACCGACGGCCGAGGCGCTGCCACCTCCACCGCCACGCCGCCCACCACGCTGCGGCCACGGCCCCCGCGGCGGCCCAGCCCACCGGGGTGGCCCGGTCGTAGGGCTGCATCTCCAGGACGGCACGGGCGGGGTCGGACGGGTCGAGCCGGAGCGGGTACACCATGCCCAGGGGGAGCTGGTCGGCGTAGGTCGCCGGGGCCCGGGTCGTCAGCTCGCCGTCGCCGTCCTCGACCCGCAGCACCACGATCGTGTCGCCCGATTCGCGTCCGGTCACCTCGCCCAGCACGGGCCGGCCCTCGCGCAGCACGGCCTGGGCCCGAGCCTGGTTGTCGGCGGTCACCACCGCGGTGCCGGCGGCGAGCACCAGGGCGGCCAGGGCGACGGCCAGCGGCGGGGCGAGCGGGCGCAGGCCGTCGAGGAGCGGTCCGGCCGTCGCGGTCGGCGCCGCCGCCGGCGCCAGGCCCCTGGCCTCGACCACCGCCGCGGGACGGGGGTGCGAGGCGGTGCGCAGGGCACGGCCGACGGGCCAGGCGATCCGCGGGCCGACCCGGGCCACGACCCGTCCCATCGGCCGGGGCGACCCCTTCACCTCCACCGGGAAGGCGACGCCGAAGGGCGCCTGGGCCGTGTCGAGGACCCGGATCGAGCACAGCGGGGGCGACTCCGCAGGCGCGTCGGCGGGGTAGAGGTGGAGGCGGGCCCGGCCGGGCCAGGTCCGCGACAGCGCGCCGAGCATCCTGAAGCCGGGGGAGGGCGACGCGACCAGCCGGCGGGTTCGGCGGCGACCGAAGGCACGGGTGGCGCCCGGTACGACGGCCAGGCCGGCCGCGGCCAGGTACAGCGGCAGGTTGACCCACCAGCCCGGCCGGTCGCCGTCGACCGCGACGCTCAGCGGGTTGCGGCGGTCGACCCGCAGGCGCACCGGGCGCCCGACGCCGGGCAGGTCGGTGCTCCACAGGTCGACCCCCACCTCGACGGTGCGACCGGTGACGGGGTGCTCGTAGCGGACCTTGCCGGGGTACGTGGGGCGCACGACGGTCCCGTCCACCACCACGGCGTGGGCCGGGTCGACCGTCCCGTGGTGCGAGACCGGCAGGTCCTCGGTGGCCAGGAGGAGGCCGGAGGCCGCGGCGACGGCGAGGGGCAGGCCCCACGCGACCGGGCGCCGAGGGCCGGCGGGCCCCGGCCGCGGGCGGTGGTCCACTCAGCGGGGGTCGTGTGGCTCCGCCGCCCGCGCCCGGATCGGGGCGGGCACCCGCCCGATGGCCGGGACGGCAGCGGGCTCGGGGATCGCCACGGGCGCGGGCGCCCGCACGGGTGCCACCGTGGCGTCGCCGGCGGCCTCGGCGACCCGCCGGTCCCAGCGGTGGGCGGCGCGGCTCTGGGCCACGAGCCAGATGCCGGCACCGGTGGCCAGGGCGAAGCCGGCCGCGATGGCACCGCCCCGAAGGGGGTCGTGGAGGGCGTCGATGAGGCCGATCGGGGTCCCGATCGCCGCCGCGACGACGGTGGTGGCCGGCGCCGAGGACCAGCCCGCGACCAGCCCGACGACGGCCACGACGGTCAAGGTGAACGAGACGGCGGCCAGCCCGAGCACCCAGGCCCGGTGCTCGGGGCACAGGGCGTCGGTCATGACGATGACCGAGAGGGCCACGCCGAGGGTCGCGGTGGCCAGGATCCACGGCCCCACCCCCGGCGTCGGCGGGCGGCCGGGGCCGTCGTGCTCGGTCCACGCCACCACGTCGGTGGTCCGCCAGCCGCTGCCGCTCATCCCGCACCCCTCCTGACCGCTGCTCGGGCCCAGGCTACCCGGGCCGCTCGCCGGAGGGCCGTGCCGCTTCGGCGTCAGCCGCGGGCGGCCAGGCCCAGGGCGTCGAGCACGAAGGCGTAGACGAAGGCCTCGTCCCTCCAGGCGTCGTAGCGGCCCGAGGGGCCCTGGTGGCCGGCGCCCATCTCGGTCTTGAGGTAGACGGGGCGCTCGCCGGTGGTCGAGGCCCGCAGCTTCTGGACCCACTTGGCCGGCTCCCAGTAGGAGACCCGCGGATCGTTGAGCCCGGCGGTGGCCAGGACGGCCGGGTAGGCGTACGCCGCCACGTTGTCGTACGGGCTGTACGCCTTCATGTAGGCGTAGACGGCGGGGTCCTCGACCGGGTTGCCCCACTCCTCCCACTCGGTGACCGTCAGGGGCAGCGTCTCGTCGAGCATCGTGGTGAGGCAGTCGACGAAGGGCACCTCGGCCACCACCGCGGCGAACAGGTCCGGTCGCCGGTTGGCGATCGCGCCCATGAGCAGCCCGCCGGCCGAGCCGCCCCGGGCCACCAGACGGTCGGGCCGGGTGTAGCCCTGGGCCACCATGTGCTCGGCACAGGCCACGAAGTCGTCGAACGTGTTGGTCTTGTGCAGCTCCTTGCCGTCCTCGTACCAGGGCCGACCCAGCTCGCCCCCGCCCCGCACGTGGGCGATGGCGAACACGAAGCCCCGGTCCAGCAGCGACAGGCGCAGCGACGAGAAGCCGGGGTCCATCGAGGCCTCGTAGCTGCCGTAGCCGTAGAGCAGGCACGGGTTGGTGCCGTCGAGGTCCAGGCCGGCCCGGTGCACGAACGAGATCGGGACCTCGGTGCCGTCGGCGGCCCGGGCCCAGAGCCGGCCGGTGGCGTAGGCGGACGGGTCGTGGCCGCCCAGGACCTCGGCCTGCTTGAGCAGGGTCCGCTCGCCGGTGGCCAGGTCCTCGTCGTACAACGTGCTCGGCGTGACCAGCGACGTGTAGCTGAAGCGCAGGGTCGAGGTGGCGAACTCGGCGTTGGTGGCCGGGCCGGTGGCGTAGACCTCCTCGTCCATGGGCAGCTCCCGCTCGGTCCCCGCGGCGGGGTCGACCACCACGATCCGGCGCACCGCGGCCCGCCGTTCGAAGCGGATCCAGTGCCCGGCGAACGCCGCCATCCCCTCGACCTTCACGTCGGGACGGTGGGGGACCAGCTCGGTCCAGGCCGAGGGATCGGTGGCCTCGACCGGCGCGGTCACCACCTTGAAGTTCACCGCGCCGTCGCGGTTGGTCGTGATCAGGAAGCGGTCGCCCGCCACCGGGTGGGGCGCGTGGACCGCGTCGTACTCGACGCCCTGCTGGCGTGGGGCCAGGCAGCGCGGCGACCCCGTCGGGTCGGCCACGTCGATCACGTGCTCCTCGCTGGTCACCTTGGAGCCCGACGAGATGTGCACGAAGCGCTCGGTCAGCGAGAGCCCCACGCCGACGAAGAACCGCTCGTCGAGGTCCTCGTAGACGAGCGCGTCGGTGGCCGGGTCCTCGCCGATGCGGTGGCGCCACACCTGGTACGGCCGCTGGGTCGCGTCCTGGCGCACGTAGAACAGGTGCCCGTCGCCGGCCCAGGCCGTCCCGTAGGTGACGTCGGCCACCACGTCGTCGAGGTCCTCGCCCCGGCGCAGGTCGCGCACCCGCAGGGTGTAGCGCTCCGAGCCGTCGTGGTCGGTGGCGTAGGCCAGCAGGTCCTGGGACGGCGACAGGTCGAAGGCGCCGAGCGAGAAGTAGTCCGACTCGCCGGCCAGCAGGTTGAGGTCGAGCAGGACCTCCTCGCCGGGGACCGGTTCGCCGTCGGGCAGGGGAACCGCCGGCTCGACCGCGGTGCGGCACATGACGGGGTACTGCCGGCCCTCCTCGGTCCGGCTGTAGAACCAGTGCCGGCCCTTGCGGTGGGGGACCGACAGGTCCGTCTCCTTGATCCGGGCCCTGATCTCCTCGAAGAGCCGTGCCTGGAGGCCCTCGGTGTGGGCCAGGCCCGCGGCGGTGTGGGCGTTCTCGGCGGCCAGGTGGGCCAGCACCTCGGGGTCGTCCCGGCCGTCGCTGCGCAGCCAGTACCAGTCGTCGACCCGCTCGTCGCCGTGGGCGACCAGGGCGTGGGGCCGGCGGGGGGCGACGGGCGGGACGGGGGGCTGGGCGGACATGGCGGCGAGCGTAGGCGTCGCCCCCCGTGGTCCCGGGCCCCCGGATCGGGCGCGCACCGGCGTTCGGGCCGGGTGGGGGGCCACCGCTACGCTCGCGGCCCTCATGGCCCACGCCGCGTCGTTCCGCGCACCGAAGGGCACGCAGGACGTCCTGCCCCCCGAGTCGGCCCGGTGGGAGGCCCTCCTGGCGTGCTTCTCGGAGCTCGCCCACCGCTACGGCTACGGGCTGGTGCAGTCGCCCATGTTCGAGGACCTCGGCGTGTTCCTGCGCCTGGGCGAGGGCACCGACGTGGTGACCAAGGAGATGTACGACTTCCAGGACAAGGGCGGGCGCCACGTCGCGCTGCGGCCCGAGGGGACGGCCTCGATCGCCCGGGCCTGGGTCGAGCACCGCCCGCCGGTCCCGTGGAAGGTCTGGTACGCCACGCCCGCCTTCCGCTACGAGCGGCCCCAGGCCGGCCGGCTGCGCCAGCACCACCAGGTCGGCGTGGAGGTCCTCGGCTCGGCCGATCCCGACGTGGACGTCGAGGTCATCGCCCTGGGCGCCGCCTTCCTGGGTGCCCTGGGGCTGCGGCGCTGGCGGCTGGTGGTCAACTTCATGGGCACGCCGGCGGAGCGGACCGCCTACGCCGGCCGGCTCCAGGGCTGGCTGCGGGACCGGGCGGGCGACCTGGCCCCCGAGGACGCGGCCAAGGTCGAGAGCCACCCGCTGCGGGTGCTGGACTCCAAGCGGCCCGAGTCGCGCGCCGTGCTGGCCGAGGCGCCGCGGATGGCCGACGCGCTGGATCCGGCTTCGGTGGCCCACGGGGAGCGGGTGCGAGCCGGCCTCGACGCGCTGGGGATCGCCCACGAGCTCGACACCACGCTCGTCCGGGGCCTCGACTACTACACGCACACCCTCTTCGAGTTCCAGAGCGACGCCCTGGACAACGCCCAGTCGACCCTGCTCGGCGGCGGTCGCTACGACGGGCTCGTCGAGCAGCTCGGCGGTCCGCCGACCCCGGGCATCGGCTTCGGGTGCGGCATCGAGCGGGTCCTGCTCACCTGCGACGCCGAGGGCACCTTCGCCACCGGTCTCGGGGGGGTGGACTGCTTCGTGGTCGACCTGACCGGCGGCGCCGCCGCCGTGGTGCTGGCCGAGCGCCTGCGCGACGCCGGGTTGCGGACCGACCGGGCCTTCGACGGGCGCTCGCTGAAGGCCCAGATGAAGGCGGCGGACCGCTCGGGGGCCCGGTTCGCGCTGATCGTGGGCGAGCAGGAGCAGGCCGACGGCACCGTGGTGGTGCGGGACCTGCGGGCGGGGGAGCAGCAGACCGTCGCGGCCGGATCGGTCGTGGCCCACGTACAGGAGCTGATCGACCGATGATGCGGACCCACACCTGCGGCGAGCTGCGCTCGGCCCACGTCGGGGAGCAGGTGGCCCTGTGCGGCTGGGTGGCCCGGCGCCGCGAGCACGGCGAGCACCTGGCCTTCGTCGACCTGCGCGACCACACCGGGCTGGTGCAGTGCGTGGTCGACGGCGCCCACGACCTGCGTGCCGAGTACGTGGTGCGGATCACCGGCACCGTCCGGTCGCGCCCCGAGGGCACGACCAACGTGGAGCTGGCCACCGGGGAGGTGGAGGTGGGCGACTGCGAGGTCGAGGTGCTCTCGGCCGCGCTCCCGCCGCCGTTCCCCCTCGACGGCCGGGCCGACGCCGTCGACGAGAACGTCCGGCTCCGCCACCGCTACCTGGACCTGCGCCGGGAGCGCATGCAGCGCAACCTGCGCGTCCGGGCCCGGGTCAACTCGGCCATCCGGGCGGCGATGGAGCGGCAGGGCTTCGTCGAGGTCGAGACCCCCATGCTCATGCCCTCGACCCCGGAGGGGGCCCGGGAGTTCCTGGTCCCCAGCCGCCAGGTGCCGGGCTCGTTCTACGCCCTGCCCCAGTCGCCCCAGCTCTTCAAGCAGCTCCTCATGGTCGGGGGCACCGATCGCTACTTCCAGATCGCACGGTGCCTGCGCGACGAGGACCTGCGGGCCGACCGCCAGTACGAGTTCATGCAGCTCGACGCCGAGGCCAGCTTCGTGGACCAGGACGACGTGCTGGCCTTCATCAGCGAGGCGGTGCTCGACGCGGCCGAGGCGGTGACCGGCGAGCGGCCGCCGCCCATCGAGCGGATCACCTGGCACGAGTCGATGGACCGCTTCGGGGTGGACAAGCCCGACCTTCGCTTCGGCATGGAGCTGGTCGAGCTCACCGACGCCTTCGCCGGCACCGGGTTCAAGGCGTTCGCCACCGCCCCCTCGATCAAGGGCATCCGGGTCGCGGGGGCCTCGGAGGCCCACGGGCGCAACAAGCTCGACGCGCTGACCGACCGGGCCAAGGCGCTGGGCGCGAAGGGCCTGGTGTGGATGCGGGTGGGGGAGGGCCGGGTCCTGGACTCGCCGGTGGCCAAGTTCCTCTCCGAGGCCGAGCTGGCTGCGGTGGCCGATCGCCTCGGGGCCGAGCCGGGCGACCTGCTCCTGCTGGTGGCCGACGAGTGGGCCACGACCTGCGAGGTGCTGGGCCAGCTCCGGGCCGACCTGGGTCGCCCGCCGGTCCACGAGGGCCCGTACCGCTACGTGTGGGTGGTGGACTTCCCCATGTTCGTGGGGCGGGCCGACGACGGGACGCCCAAGCCCGGCCACCACCCCTTCACCCGGCCCCACGCCGAGGACCTCGACCGGCTCGAGTCCGACCCGATGTCGGTCCGCTCGCTGGCCTACGACCTGGTCCTGAACGGCTGGGAGCTGGGCTCGGGGTCGATCCGGATCCACGAGCCCGACCTCCAGGCCCGGATCTTCCGGCTGCTGGGCATCTCCGAGGAGGAGGCGGACCGCCGCTTCGGCTTCTTCCTCACCCCGTTCTCCTACGGTGCACCGCCCCACGGGGGGTTCGCCTTCGGGATCGACCGGCTGGCCGCCATCCTCGCCGGCGAGGAGAACATCCGGGAGGTCATCGCCTTCCCCAAGCCGCAGTCGGGCGTCGACCCGATGACGGGCGCGCCCACGGTGGTGGGCGAGGCGCAGCTGCGCGAGCTGGGCCTGCGCCGGCTTCCCCCGACCTCCTGAGGAGCCTCGGGCACACCGAATCGGATGATTCGGACAATCACCACATTTCT
>JBFWTJ010000125.1:0-10516 GCA_050247895.1 Acidimicrobiia bacterium | reverse complement strand
CTGCTGCGGGTTGAGCAGCAGGCCCGACTGGTTGACGTCCCGATCGAGGTGGACGGCGAGCTGGGGCACCCGCAGGAGCGGCTCGTCGACCCGCACGAGCCGCTCCACGGCCCCGCGCCCGTCGCGCACCACGATCCGGCCCGACAGGCCCAGGTCGCGGTCGAGCCACGAGTTCAGCAGCGCGCCGCCGTAGACCTCCACGGCCACCTGGCGGAACCCGGCCCGGCCGGTGTCGGGCCGGGGCTTGAGGCGCAGGTTCGGGCTGTCGGTGTGCGCACCGACCAGCCGGAAGGGCGTGCCCGGACCGTGCCCCGGGCCGACCACCCAGGCCACCAGGGCCCCGCCCCGCCGCACCAGGCGCGCCCCGGGCCCCTCGGGCCACGCGTCGCCCTCGTCGAGCTCGACGAAGCCGGCGCCACCCAGGAGGGCGGCGACCGCCTCGACGGCGTGGAAGGGCGAGGGGGCGGCGTCGACCAGCGCGACGAGGCGCTGGGCGGCCGCGACGGCAGGGGCGGGGACCGGGGTCACCACGCCATCCTGCACCGGCGGCCCGGGGGCGGTCGCCATCCCCGCCGCAGGGCCGGGCCGACGATCAGGCCGGCTCCCCGGTCGTGCCGCCGTCGCCGTCGGGGTCCTCGGGCGGCGACCCGTGGGGACCGGGGTCGCCGCCGGCACGGCGGCGGCCGGGCGGGGCCAGGGCGTCGGGGTCGCCCCACTCGGCGGCCGCGATCGTCGGGCGGATCCGCAGGAGGTACCACGCCGACACGCACAGGCCGCCCACCACGGTCAGCGCGGCGAACATGATCCCCGCCATCCACACCACCTGGCGTCGACCGGCGAGGGCCCACGCCCACCGGGGGCGTCGAGCCGCGTCGAGCACCGCCCAGAGGGTCACGGCCAGCGGGACGGCGAACAGGGCGGCCAGCAGAACGGCCACGGCCAGCTCGCCGAGGCCGAGCGCGACCACCACCGCCGGCCTAGTGCTCCCGATCCCGGCCGGCCACCCGGCGCTCGAGGCGGTCCGCCCCGGCGTCGACCCCGGGCAGCTGGGCCTGGAGGGGCAGGCCCAGCTCGGCCACCCGGTCCAGCACCAGCACCTCGACCTCGTCCCACGTGCGGGCCCGGGGCCCCGCCACGTCCCGGTTGTACGGCGCGTCGAACACGATCACGTGGTTGCCCGCCTCCCGCAGCGCCTGCACGTTGTGCGCCGCGTCGTCGATGTAGCAGTCGGCGTCGACCTCGGGCTTGGCCCCCAGGAAGCAGATGTCCCGGTAGGGGATCCGGGCCCGGTCGAGCCAGGTCACCGTGTCGGCCACCGCGACGGCGTGGCCCCAGTTGACGAAGAGGCGGTGGGTGATGACCCGGATCCACACCCCCGCGTCCGACAGGCGCCACAGCACGTCGGCCGCGCCCTCGATGGCGGGCATCTCCCGGAACATCCGCTCGTCGAGCACGGCCCGGCGGTGCAGTCGGTCGAAGTCCTCGTGGGTGATGCCCCACTCGGCGTAGTCCCAGGACCGCACCTCGCTCAGCGACGCGGGGTCGACCCGCAGGTCGGCGGCCACCACGGCCCGGAAGGCCGCCGTGTAGTCGGCGCACACGCCGTCCAGGTCGACCCCGAGGATGAAGCCCCGGTGGGCCACGGCTCAGGCCCCTCGCGGCGGGACCGGGTCGCGCCGGCAGGTCACGGTTCGCCCAGGAGCCCGAGCACGGCGTCGATGGCGCCGAAGTCCTTCGGGGTGGCGAAGTGGTCCACGGCGCGCAGGGTCACCAGGGACGCGTCGGGCAGGGCGTCGACCAGGGGCTCGGCCGGGCCGGCCGGGTCCTCGTCGCCCAGCACCACCAGCACCCGGGCCGTCACCTTCGCCAGCAGCTCGGGCGTGAGCACGGGCCGGGGCGCCTGCACGCAGGCCAGCAGGGCGTCCCGGTCCGAGTCGGGGTGCGCGGCCAGGCCGGCGAAGTAGTGGGCCACCGGATCGTCCGGGTCGGCGTCGCCGGCCAGGGCCCGGCGCACCCGGCCCCCGTCCTGGTCGGTGCGGAGCAGGTTCTCGCCCACGCCGAGCACGGCGATGCGCCCGAAGCGGTCCGGCTCGGCCGCGGCCAGGCCGAGCAGCACCCGAGCCCCGAGCGAGAAGCCGATGCCGTCCAAGGGGCCTGGGGGCAGCGCGGCCCGCACGTGGCCCTCCAGGTCGGCGTAGGCCTCGGGCTCGTGCGGCTTGGCCGCGGTGCCGTGGCCCAGCAGGTCCACCGCCAGGGGCTCGCGGCCCACGTCGCGCAGCAGGTCCAACCAGCCGTTGTCCCCCCAGGTCCGGGCCGACGAGGTGCCGAAGCCGTGGAGCATCAGGACCGGGGCGGACACGGCTGCGGACCCTAGCGCCCGGGCCGACGCCCGCCCGGCCGCTCAGCGGGGGTCGTCGGGCTTGCGCCAGGTGCGGTCCACGACCGCGTCGACGAACAGGACCAGCACGGCCAGCAGCGCGGCGTGGTGGACCCGACCGTGCTCGGCCGGCCAGTTGAACCCGGGCAGGATCCGGTTGCGGAACTGCTGGACGACCACGTACGCACCCGACGCCGCGGCGAGCAGCGGCGCGGCGAGGACCAGCCAGCCCCGGACCCGCTCCCGGCGGCAACCCAGGGCGGCCACCACGCCCAGGACCGCGGCGGCCGGAGGTGGCACGACCAGGACCGCCCCCACCGCCACGCCCACGCCCACGAGCGCGGCCCGGCCCCGGCGGGGCAGGGCCCCCTCGTAGTGGAGCACCGGGATCGGCTCGAGGGGGTCGGGCCGGGCCGTCGGGCCGTCGAGGCAGCGCCGACCCCGCCAGGCCATCAGCAGGCAGGCCAGGCCGCTCACCCCCGACACGACCAGGCCGAGGCGCACGGCGCCCTGCGGGCCGAAGTCGAGCTCGACCCGGGCCCGGCCGTCCTCGTCGAGCTGGACCAGCCAGCCGTTCGCGAAGCCGTCGACCAGCTCGGGGGGACCGAGGTCGCCGCTGCCCTCGACCCGGGCCGACCAGCCCCGGTTGTGGCTCTGGCCCAGCACGAGCCAGGCACGGGTGCCCGGCTCGCCCTCCAGGTCCACGGTCAGGTGGGTGGCGGACTCGTCGACCACGGTGACCTCGGCCGTGGTCCCCTGGCCGCCGGCCGCCTCGACCAGCGTGGCGGCGCCGGTCGCCGCGGCGCCCCCGGGGTCCGAGCGCAGCACCAGGCGGTCGACGTCGATGCCCACCTCCACGCCCAGCGCCGTGCGCAGGGCGTGCTGGCCACCGTCGAGCTCGAGGGGACGGTCCTCGCAAGCGGCCAGGCGCAGGGGCCGACCGGCCAGGGCGTCGTCCATGCGGCCGGTCACCTGCACCGCGATCGGCAGGCCATCGACCTCGACCAGGTCCGTCCGGCAGCCGCTGTCGAACCGCTCGGGGCGCGCGGGCACCGACAGGCCCGGGATGCCCAGCTCGGCGATCCCGACCGGTTGGGCGATGGGCTGGCGGCTGGCCCAGTCGGTGACCGTGGCCTCCGCCGCACCGGTCACCCGCACCTCGATCCGCGAGCCCGTGACCGGCCGGTCGAGCTCGACGGGGGTCGCCGCGACGTGGCCCGGCCGGCCGGTCGCCACGTCGTCGAGCGTCGCGGTGGTCACGACCCTCCCGTCGACGACGACCTCGACCTCGGTGGGCACCGAGTGGCGGCCGTCGGCCAGGACCTGGAGGTCGAGCCGGTCGAAGGTGACCGGCCCGGGTGTGGTCACCACCACGCCGTGGCCGGTGGGCGCACCCCGCGGCGAGAGCCAGGCCGTGGTCGGGTCCCCGTCCAGCGCCGCCGAGCCCACCTCGCCCCGCGTGCCCAGCATCCGGGCCGTGGCACCGACGACCACCGTGCCGCCCCGGCCCAGGGCCGCGTCGAGCACCTCGTCGGCGGCCCGGGCCGACAGGCGCGCCGTGCCGGTCAGGGCGTACTGGCGGCGCTGGGGGAGCGTGACCAGCCGGGCGATCCGCCGTTCGGGATCGTCTCGGGTGGCGTCGAGGGGGTCCTGGCGCTGGCGGGTCAGCACGACGGCCAGGGCGTGGTCCACCGACCGGTTGTTCAGCCGGGGGACCAGGTCGACCGGCGTGCGGATCCACTCCTCGACGAACAGGTCGGCCCGGTCGCCGATCCGCACCTCGGCGAAGCCGACGCTGCTCAGGCCGATGAACCGCGCCTGGTCGCCCGCCGTGTCGGCCACGATCTCGACCTCCACGCGGGAGAACGTCCGCTGGGGGAACCGCACGAGCTGGCCGGGCTCGGCGTGCGAGGCCTCGTCGAGGGTCACCTCGACGGGGTCCCTGCCGTCGTCGAAGCGCAGGCGCACCTCGGTCACCCACCGGTCGAGGGTGCCGGTGGTCGGCTGGAGGAGCCGGACGCGGTCGGTGGTCACCGGCTCGTCGAGGTCGATGCGCAGGCGCTGGCCCCGGGCGTCGGCGAACCCGGCCGTCCGCCACGCGGTGCGCGGGTCGCCGTCGACGGCGTTGATCGGGCGCTCCTCGGGGGCCAGCACGAACGGGTTGCCGTAGCTCGACGCCGTCGCGCTCAGCACCCCGCGGTAGACCGCCACGGTCCGGCTCGTCGTGCCGGCCTCGTCGTGGAAGGGGAGCCGGCGGTCGCTGGGGTCGTCCTCGAGCAGCGCGTACTCGGCCGGTTCGGTGAACCCCTGCGTGTAGCGGATCGTGCCCCAGCGCTGACCCCGCTTGCGGTTGGTGTCGGTGATCAGCAGCGCCGCGCCCTGCGACTGCACGGTGTCCAGCTCGTCGTCGTCCAGGCCGGCCGAGAACCGGATCAGCTCGCTGCCGTCGATCAGTCCCGCCGCGGCCGCGTCGACCAGGCCGAAGGCGTCGCCGGCCACGACCAGCGGGGCGTCGGTGCCGTGCGTCGCCACCACCGCCACGGGGTCCTCGACGGGGACCACCGCGACCTCGGGCGGGTCAGGCAGGTCGGCCTCGCCCAGCAGCCACAGCTCGTCGTCGAGCGACGCCTCGTCGCGGGGACGGTTCGGCGCGCCGGGGCCGAAGCCGTCCGGCTCGCCCAGGCCCGGCGCCCGCGCCACCAGGTCCCACAGGTCGCGGGGCCGGGGCGTGTGGTAGCGCTCGTACTCCAGGTCCGAGCGCACGACGAGGTCGCCGGCCCGCAGCAGCCGCGCCATCGGGGCCAGGGCCTCGGGGTCCAGCGTCCGCTCCTGCAGGCCCAGGTCCAGGGCGACCAGCGCCGCGGCCGACTCCGGCGGTCCGAAGGGGATCAGCTCGCGGTAGGCCACGCCCCGATCCACCAGGCCCGGGGTGATCGGGTCGACGGTGTTGCCCCAGCGGTAGGCGGCGAAGTCGCTGCCGGGGATCTCGAGGACCCGCGTCGAGGACCCGCCGTCGTCGATGCGGTCCGCGGCCTCCTGCCAGTAGCCGGGCACCTCCTCGGGTCGGCGCAGGTTCTCCGGGACCGTCCCCCCGGTCCACAGCGGGGGCAGGGCCAGGATCGCGGCGAGGACGGCGGCCCCCGACAGCCACCGACCCTGCCGGGGGCGGCGGGCGACCAGTGCGGCCACGCCGGCGCCGAGCAGCACGGCCAGGCTCAGCACGAGCAGGGGCGCGGCGCGCGGCAGCGAGCGCATGGCCAGGCCCCGGCTGGTCTCGAGGAGCTCCCTGATGCCCCGGCCCAGCGGCGGCGGGTCCGACCACGGGTAGGGCCCGACCGCCATGAGCAGCCCGGCGGTGGCCAGCCCGACGAAGAAGGCCCGGTAGCGCCAGCGGGCGACCGCCGCGCCGAGCAGGCCCGCCGCGGGCAGCAGGAACGTGACGACCAGCAGCCACAGGTCCTGCGTGTAGTGGACGCTGGGCTCGATCCAGGGGCCCAGCCGGTCCTCGCCGTAGAAGAACCAGTAGCCCAGGCCCCGCAGCGACTCGGTCGCCGTGCTCGTGCTGGCCACCGCCTCGGCGGTCTCCGAGTAGCGCAGCACGTCGGTCCCGTGGGTGGCCTGCACGCCCAGGCCGACCAGCCACCAGGCGCTGACCAGCGTGGTGAGCACGGCCATCTTCACCGCGGTGGCCAGGGCCCGCAGCGGCCGGATCTCCTTGGTCACCGTCGCGGCGAAGACCAGCCAGAGCGCGGGGGCGACGCCGACCAGGACCAGTGCGGTCAGGTTGACGCTGCCCGCGGTCGCGGCGAGGAGCGCGAAGAGGGCGGGGTGGCGCCAACCCTGGGCCCGCACGGCCAGGACGGCCAGGAGCAGGAGCCAGGGGAGCGCGGCGTAGGGGACCAGGATGGCGCTGATGCGGGCCAGCAGGGTCAGCACGTAAGGCGTGAGGGCGTAGACGAACGAGGCGGCCCACACGGCCTCGGCGCTCCAGCCGAAGCGGCGGAGCAGGGCGGCCACGCCGGCGCCCGCGGCGAACAGCAGGGTTCCCCACCACAGGCGCTGGGCGACCCAGTCGGGGAACCCGAGGGCGTCGAAGGCCCAGTACCAGGGGCCCATCGGCCACAGGTAGCCGATGTTCTGGTGGGGGACGTAGCCCAGGGCCAGGCCGGGGTCCCACATGGCGGTGGCCCGGGACAGCAGGCCTCCGGGATCCAGGTACAGGTAGGCCTTGGTGTCGGCCGACACCTGGCCCGGCGCGGTCAGCAGCAGGGGCACGTAGACGACCGCGGCCAGGGCGGCCAGCGGGCCCCGCAGGCGGGCCGGGCCGGCCGAGGTGGGGAGGGGCAGGCGGCGCAGGCGGCGGGCCCGGGCCCGTCTCACGCAGCTCCCCGGGCGGACCGACCCGCCACCGGGCCCGGCCGGGGCCGTGGCCCGGATCCGGTCACCGTCGGGCGTCGCCGGCCAGCAGGCGCATGAGCTCCGTGGCGGTCGTGCCCCAGTCGTACCGCAGCGACCGCTCCAGGGCCGCGGCGGCCAGCCGGTCGCGCCGGGGCCGGTCCGACAGCACCGAGGCCAGGGCCGTGCCGAGGTCGTCGAGGTCGGCGAGCACCCCGGTCTCCCCGTCGACCACGGCGTCCTCGTGGCCGGCGATGCGGGTGGCCACGGCAGGGGTCCCGCACGCCGCGGCCTCGGTCAGCGACATGCCCCAGCCCTCGGACTGCGACGCGCTGGCCACGACCCACGCCGAGCGGTAGAGCTCGACCAGCTCGTCGTCGCGCACCCGACCGGTCAGCGTCACCCAGGACTCCGCGCCCAGCCGGGCGACCAGCGCTTCGAGCTCGGCCCGGCCGTAGCCCTCGCCCACGATGCACAGCTCGAGGTCGGGCACCGTCCGGCGGGCCTCGTCGGCGGCCCGGACCAGGTGGTCGAACCGCTTCACCGGGACGAGCCGGCCCACCGCGACGATCCGGGGGCGGGGGGACAGCAGGCCCGGCGGGCCGGGCGTGAACATCGGGTCCAGGCCGGGTGGGACGACCGCGACCCGCTCGGGCCGCACGCCGAGCCGCTGGATCAGCTCGCGGCGCGACGAGGGCGACAGCGTGGCGATGGTCGCCCGGCGGTAGAGGGGCGGGGCCACCCGGCGCTCGATCGCCTCGCCCAGCGTGGCCAGCCGCGGCGGCAGGACCATGCGCCACATGTCGGCGTGGGCGTGGTGCAGCACGACCAGGCCGGGGCCCCGGTTCCACAGGGGCGAGAAGAACGGCATGCCGTTCCACACCTCGACCAGCGCGTCGCGGGACCCGTGCCGCCGGCGCAGCTCGTCCACCACGGCCCGGGGGAACACCAGGTAGCGACCGGCCCGGCGGACCACCACGTAGCCGTTGCGGGCGCCGAGGGGGGCCTGGCCGGCGGCGAAGGAGGTCCGCATGGTGACCTCGACGCCCGCCTCGGCCCAGCGCCGGGCGACCTGGTCGATGTGGACCTCGGAGCCGCCGGCTTCGACGTCGGAGAGATCACGCCAGGCCAGCACGTGCACGCGCCGGATGCCCGCCTCGGCGGCCAGGTCGCCGATCTTCGCCGTCGAGTCGGCGGACGTGAGCGGTGTCGGGTGGTCCACGGGCGAGGCGAGGTGGCGCGGCCGCTGGGCGCCGGGGCGATGGTAGAACACCCCACCGTCACGGGCGGTGCACCCCCCTCGGCCCCGAGGAGCTCCGATCCCGTGTCCCGCCACGCCTCCCCGCGCCTCGCCCACCTCCGATCGCTCGACGGGTTGCGCGGCGCGGCGGTCGTCCTGGTCGTCGCCCACCACCTGGGCCGCTTCCCCGGCGGGTTCCTCGCCGTCGACGTCTTCTTCGTCCTGTCCGGGTTCCTCATCACCGGCCTGCTGCTCGTCGAGCTCGAGGGCACGGGCTCGGTCGGGCTGCGGGCCTTCTGGGGCCGGCGGATCCGCCGGCTCGTCCCCGGCCTGGTCGTCCTGCTCGGCGCCCTCGCGCTCTGGGGCGCGGTAGCCGGCCCGGTCCCCTCGGGCGAGGTGATGCGGCGAGACCTGCTCGCGGCCCTGACGTACACCACGAACTGGGTGCAGATCGTGGTCGGGGGCCGCTACTGGGAGGCCATGGGGCCGCCCTCGCCGTTGCGCCACGCGTGGAGCCTGGCCCTCGAGGAGCAGCTCTACCTGGCCTGGCCCCTGCTGGTCGCGGCCGCGGCCCGGCTGGCCCCCCGACGCCGCCGCCTGGCCGTGGGCGTGGTCGCCGCCGCCCTGGCCGCCGGATCGGTGGTGGCCCTCGCCGCGCTCGGCGACCAGGTCGACCGGGCCTACTACGGCACCGACACCCGGGCCGTCGCGCCGCTGGCCGGCGCGCTGGTCGCCGTGCTCGCGGCCCGCCCGGCCGGGGCCGTGGATCCCGCGGTCGGCGTCCGCCGTCGCGGTGTCGCCCACACCGGCGGGTCCGGACCGGCGTCGCGGTGGGCGCCTCGCCGGCCGGCCCTCGTCGGCGGGGTCGCCGTCGCGGCGCTGGGCGCGGCGATGCTGGCGGCGCGGGGGTCGAGCCCGTGGCTGTACCGGTGGGGCTTCCCCGCGGTGGCGCTGGCCGCGGCCGCGCTGGTGTGGTCGCTGTCGGTCGACGAGCGCCACCCGGTCGCCCGGGCCCTGTCGGTCCGGCCGCTGCGCCACCTCGGACGCATCAGCTACGCGTCCTACCTGTGGCACTGGCCCGTCATCGTCGCCCTGACGCCGGAGCGCACCGGCCTGCACGGCGTGGTGCTCGACCTGGTGCGGGTCGCGGCCACCCTGGCCCTGGCCGAGGTGTCGACCCGGGTCGTGGAGGAACCCGTGCGGGCGCGGCGCACACCGGGCACCCGGTTCGCCCTGGCCGTGCCCGCCGGCGCCGTGGTCGTGGCCGCCGCGGCGCTGGCGCTGCCGACCAGCGGGTCCGCGCCGCCCGGGATCGGCCGGGTCGAGCCGCCCGAGGGCGTCGCCGCACCGCCGGTGGGCACGCCCGGCGCGCCGATCGTCCTGCTCGTCGGCGACTCCACGGCCACCACCCTGGGGATGGGCTGGGACTGGTCGACGGGGGCCTGGCTGGAGACGGCCGACGTCCTGGGCTGCGGGATGATCGACGAGGCGGTGGTCGAGCTGCCCGACCCCCGCCGACGGCGCGACTGCCGGGGCACGGTGGCCCGGTGGACCAGCAAGATCGACACCGTCCGTCCCGACGTGGTCGTGGTCTCCTCGGGGGCGTGGGAGATCGTCGACGCCCGCCTCGACGGCGAGCGCCTGGTGCCGGGCACGACCCGCTGGGACCGCGAGCTGCGCCGGGTCCTCGCCGACCTGGCTGACCGGGCCCGGCGGGTGGAGGCCCGGCTGGTGCTGCTCACGGCACCCTGCTTCGAGCAGGCCCACGACCTCGACGCGCTCGACGACGACCGGAACGACCCGGTCCGGGTCGCGGCCTACAACGAGGTCCTCGACGAGGTGGCCGGTGTCCACGACGGCGTGGAGGTGGTCGACCTGGGTGGTTGGATCTGCCCCGGCGGCGAGCCCCGCACCCTGGCCGGTGCCCCCCTGCGGGCCGACGGCGTCCACCTCGACCTGGCCGCGGCCCAGGAGGCGTGGCGCTGGCTGCGGCCCCGGATCCTGGACACGCCGTGAGCGGGGCGACGAGCACGGCCGGCCCGGGGGTGCCGCCGCCGGCCCCCCGCCGCCGGGCCCTCGTCCCGACCGGGCCGGGGACCACGGTGCGCCAGGAGCGTGTAAGGGCCGGTCGCCGGGCGGGATCAGGCGTCCAGGAGCGCCCCGATCCCGTAGGCGCCGCGGAGGTGGACCATGACCTCGACGATCCCGACCACGCCGCTGGGGCCGGCGGCGGAGCTGCCCGAGCCCGGTCCCGACCACGCGACCTGCGCCTGGTGCCGGATGACCCACGGCACGATCGTCGAGCTCCTCGACCACGTCGCCCGGGCCCACGCCGAGCTGGACGACGCGGCCTGAGGGCCGCGCCGGCCGGTCCTTGTCCGGCCCGGCGGCAGGAGCGACCATCGGCGCTCCCATGCCCGCGTCGTCGACCGTCCCCGACCGTCCCACCGGCGTGGCCCGGGTCCGCACGTTGTGGCGGCTCTTCCGCAACGAGCGGGAGGACC
>JBFWTJ010000124.1:0-10554 GCA_050247895.1 Acidimicrobiia bacterium | reverse complement strand
ACGAGGTCGGACAGCGCCAGGGGCAACGCGCCTCCGTCGGTCATCACGTAGGCGAGGCGGGTCCCGGGGGCCAGGTCGGCCACCGTGGCCGCGATCACGCCCAGCTGGCTGTGGAGGCTGCCGACGACCACGGGGGTCCCGCCCAGGTCGGCCGGCACGTCGTGGTCCTCCTCCGCCGCCCCGGTGTCGGTCTGCAGGCTCGTGTAGCGCAGCTTCACGATGTGGCCGGGACCGGGCCGGGACCAGCCGTCGCGCTCGAGGTTCCAGTGCACGACGTGCCAGCCCCCGGTGCCCAGGCCGAGCTCGACCGCGGTGGTGTTGAGCACGACCCGGTCGCCCGGGGCGACCTCGCCGGTCAGCCCGGTGAGCACGTAGGCCCGGCCCAGGTCGGTGTCGACCCGTTGGAGCCCGCGGCGCTCGGCCAGGACCCCGGTGACGACCGCGGTGCGGAAGGTGGGCACCGGCGGGCGGTCAGAGGGACGCGATCAGCCGGTCGACCCGCTCGTCGTGGGACTTGAACGGGTCCTTGCAGAGCACCGTGCGCTGGGCCTGGTCGTTGAGCTTCAGGTGGACCCAGTCGACCGTGTAGTCGCGCTTGCGCTCCTTGGCCCGGCGGATGAACTCGCCCCGCAGCCGGGCCCGGGTCGTCTGGGGCGGCAGCTCGACGGCCTCCTCGATGGCCGAGTCGGTCGTGGTGCGCTCCACCAGGCCCCGGTCCTGGAGCTTGTAGAACAGGCCCCGGTCCCGGCTGATGTCGTGGTACTGGAGGTCGATCAGGCTGACCCGGGGGTGCGAGAGGGGCAGGTCGTGCTTGGCCCGGTATTGGTCGATCAGCTTGTACTTGGCCACCCAGTCGCACTCCCGGTCGAGCTTGAGCGGGTCGTCCTCGATGGTGGTGACGCAGTGCTCCCACATCGACAGGGCCTGCTTCTCGAGGGGGTTCAGGCCCCGGGTCTCGGCGTACTTGAGGGCCCGGGTCAGGTACTCGCGCTGGATGTCGAGCGCCGACAGCTCGCGCCCGTTGGCCAGGCGCACGACCCGGCGGCAGGTCATGTCGTGGCTGATCTCCCGGATGGCCCGGATGGGGTTCTCCAGGGTCAGGTCGCGCAGGACCACGGCCGGGTCCTCCAGCATGCGCAGCAGGATCGACGTCGCCCCCACCTTGAGGAAGGTGGCGTACTCGCTCATGTTGGAGTCGCCCACGATCACGTGGAGGCGCCGGTACCGCTCGGCGTCGGCGTGCGGCTCGTCGCGGGTGTTGATGATCGGTCGGCTCCGGGTGGTCGCCGAGGACACGCCCTCCCAGATGTGCTCGGCCCGCTGGGCGATGCAGTAGATCGCGCCCCGGGCGGTCTGCAGGACCTTGCCCGCACCGGCGTAGATCTGGCGGGAGACGAAGAACGGGATCAGGACCTCGGCGTAGTGGCCGAAGTCGTCCCGCCGCGAGGTGAGGTAGTTCTCGTGGCAGCCGTAGCTGTTGCCAGCCGAGTCGGTGTTGTTCTTGAACAGGTAGATGACGCCGCGGATGCCCTCTTCGCGCAGCCGCTGCTCGGCCGAGACCAGGAGCTGCTCGAGGATCCGCTCCCCCGCCTTGTCGTGGGTGACCAGGTCCAGGATCGAGTCGCACTCGGGGGTGGCGTACTCGGGGTGCGAGCCGACGTCGAGGTAGAGGCGGGCGCCGTTGGCCAGGAAGACGTTGGACGAGCGACCCCAGGACACCACCCGCCGGAACAGGTATCGGGCGACCTCGTCGGGGCTGAGCCGACGCTGGCCACGCAGCGTGCAGGTCACCCCGTACTCGTTCTCGAGCCCGAAGATCCGGCGTTCCACCTCCGCAACCTACCGTGAGGAGGTGCCGGACCCGGTGCGGGTCCGCAGGGTCAGGACGCCGCCGCCTCGATGGGCACACGGAGCCGGCGCCGGCCCCGTGGGGCCCCCGCCGACACCGGGACCGCCACCGCCCCGGCCAGCGCGGCCAGCCCGACGCCGACCGCGGGGCCGCCGCCCGCCGCGGTCGCGACGGCGAGGCCGGTGGCCGCGGCCAGCCAGGTGAAGGTCGCGCGGCGGGCCGGCACGTCGAGGTCGTCCATGCGCCGGTGGAAGGCCCGCAGGGCCGCCGGGTCGGTGAGCCTCCCGGCGGGCAGGACCCCCAGGCCACGGGTGAGGCCGAAGGTGGCACCGACGGCGACGGCCAGGACCGGGCGGCCGGTGAGGGCACCGAGGAGGAAGGTCAGGTAGACGCCGGCGGTCATCGAGATGGTGGCCATCCCCGAGCCGACCTGGAGGCCCCACCACCCGCCGTAGATCCAGCCCCGCAGGGCCCGGGAGTCGTCCTCGTTGAGCTGGCGGCGCCGGGGCGGCAGGCCCCGGCCCCCGTTGCGGCGGTCCAGCACGACGGCCCCGGCCCCGGCCAGGGCGGCGATCCACCAGGCCGCCGTGGGCTCGAGCCGTCCGGTGAGCGGGGTGGCCAGGGCCGACACCGCGCCGACCGCAGCACCCGCGACGAGCGCGCCGACCACGAAGGCCCCGGCGGTGACCCCCCAGCGGTTGCCCCGGCCCGGTTCGCTGACCGGGGTGATCGTCGACAGGACCGACTCCCCGCAGGGAGACCAAGTCGAGCGGACCGCCGAGACCACGGCGGTCACCAGGGCGAGCAGCAGCAGGCCGGTCATGGGCCGATGGTAGGCCCGCTCAGCCCCCTGCGGGAGCGAGGCCGGCCGAGATCTCGTCGTCGGACAGGCGGCGGAAGGCCCGGCGCGGCGCGGCGCGGTCGAGCACGGCCACCTCGAGCTCGCCGGCGCCCAGGGACCGCTCGGGGCCGGCCAGGGCCGTCACCGCCACCCGCAGGGCGCCGTCGAGGTCCAGGTCGGCGGCCCAGGTCTCGCCCAACCGGGTCCCGATGGCCTCCGAGTCGCCCCCGATGGCGCTGAAGCGGTCCTCGTCGACGACCGAGCCGTCGTAGAGGATGTGGAAGAGCTGGTCGTCCTCGGAGCGTGCGCCGACCTCGGCCACGAGGATCTCGACCTCCATGGGCTTCATCTCGTGGGTGAAGATCTGGCCGAGCATCTGGGCGTAGGCGTTGGCCAGGCTGCGGGCGTCGACGTCCTCCCGGCTGAACGAGTAGCCCTTGAGGTCGGCGTGGCGGACGCCGGCGATGCGGAGCTGGTCGAACTCGTTGTACTTGCCGACCCCGGCGAAGGCGATCCGGTCGTAGATCTCGGCCACCTTGCGCAGCGTGGCCGAGGCGTTCTCGGCCGCGATGAGGATCCCGTCGCGGTAGAGCAGCGCGGCGGCCGACTTGCCCCGGGCGATGCCCTTGCGGGCGTAGTCGGCCCGGTCCTTCATGACCTGCTCGGGCGCGACGTAGAACGGCATGCTCATCGGAGCGGACCTCCCGAGGCGCCGCCGGTCTCGGTGCCGCCGGCCTGGATGGTGAGCTGGCGCAGGAGCGCCTCGAAGCGGGCCCGGACGTCGGCGTCGTCGAGGGCGGCGAAGCCCTCGACGGTGATGGTGGCGATGATGGGGAAGATCCCCCGGACCAGGTCGGGGCCGCCGGTGGCCGAGTCGGCGTCCGCCGCCTGCCACAGGGCGTGCAGGGCGAGGTCCACGGCGTCGTCGCGGGACAGGCCCTCGCGGAAGCCCAGCTTGACCACCGTGCCGGCGTGGAGGCTGCCCGAGCCCGTCGACGCGTGGTCCTTCTCCTCGTAGCGCCCGCCGGTGACGTCGTACTGGAAGAGCCGGCCCTGGGCCCGGCGGGTGTCGTAGCCGGCGAAGAGCGGCACGACGACCATGCCCTGCATCGCCGCGGGCAGGTGGTTGCGCACCATCTGGCCGAGCTGGTTGGCCTTGCCCTCCAGCGACAGCGAGGCGCCCTCGACCTTTTCGTAGTGCTCGAGCTGGAGCTGGAAGAGCTTCACCATCTCCATGGCCGGGCCGGCCGCGCCGGCGATGGCCACGCCGCTGTGGCGGTCGGCGGGGAAGACCTTCTCCATGGTGCGGTGCGAGATCAGGTTGCCCGACGTGGCCCGCCGGTCGCCGGCCATCACCACGCCGTCGGCGAAGCGGATGGCCACGACGGTGGTGCCGTGGGTGACCTCGAGCGGTGCGGCCGTCGAGGGCAGCTCGGACCAGCGGGGACCGCTGCCCTTGCGGGCGAGCAGGTCGACGAAGGAGGGCCCGGGGTCCGCGCCGGCGGAGAACTGGGGGAGGCTCATACGGCCGGGGAGGCTAGCGCCGGACCGGGTTCGCGCCCGGCAAGGCGCGGGCCCGCCGAGCGGTCACTCGCCGCCCTTCTGCACGTAGCTCTTGACGAACTCCTCAGCGTTGCCCTCGAGGACCTCGTCGATCTCGTCGAGCAGGTCGTCGAGCTCGGCCTTGATCTTCTCGCCCTGCTCGGAGGCCGCGGGGACCTCCTCCACGACCTCTTCGCTCCGGGACGGAGCCTGCTTGCGCTTCTGCTCTCTCTCAGCCATCCGTCGTCCTCACTGGCCCAGCCGTCGCAACAGCTCGGCGGCGGTCTCGCACTCGTCGATGAGGCTACCCACGTGCAGCGCCGTTCCACGGAGCGGCTCCATCATGGGGACCCGACGCAGCGGGTCGCCGCCCACGTCGAAGACCATCGAGTCCCAGTTGGCGGCCACGATGCTCTCGGGCCAGCGGGCCAGGCAGCGGCCGCGGAAGTAGGCCCGGGTGTCCTCGGGCGGCTCGTGCACGGCCCGCTCGACCTCCTCGTCGCCGGTGAGGCGCTGGAGGCCGGCCCGCCGGGCCAGGGAGCGGTCGGGGCGCAGGTCGTGGTACTGGAGGGCCAGGGCGGCGAGCCGGGCGTCGTCCCAGTCCAGCCCGTGGCGCTCGCGGTAGCCCTCCAGCAGGCGGCGCTTGGCCACCCAGTCGAGCTGGTCGGCCAGCGACATCGGGTCGGTCTCCAGGCCGGTCAGGACCGCCTCCCAGCGGTCGAGCAGGGCCTCGCCCACCTCCCGGCCCCCGATGCAGTCCAGGCCGTGCTCCTCGGCGTACTTGCGGGCCCTGTCGTGGTACTCCCACTGGACCTCGAGCGCGGTCATGCGCGACCCGTCGGCCAGCTCGATGGGCCGGGACAGGGTGAGGTCGTAGGAGACGCCGCGCATGGCCCGCACCGGCGCGGCCGGCACGAGGTCCCGCACGAGCCAGTCGTCCTCGACCATGCACAGGACCAGCGCCGTGGTCCCGACCTTGAGGAAGGTGGCGACCTCCGAGCAGTTGGCGTCCCCGCAGATCACGTGGAGGCGGCGGTACTTCTGGGCGTCGGCGTGGGGCTCGTCGCGCGTGTTGACGATGGGCCGCTTGAGGGTGGTCTCGAGGCCGACCTCCTCCTCGAAGAAGTCGGCCCGCTGGGTGATCTGGAACGGGACGTCCGACGGCCCGGCGCCCCCGGCCTCGCAGCCGACCTTCCCCGAGCCGGTGAAGACCTGGCGGGTGATGAGGTGCGGCATGGCCTGGCTGACGATGCGCCCGAAGGGGACGCGCCGGTCCATCAGGTAGTTCTCGTGGCAGCCGTAGCTGTTGCCCTTGCCGTCGGAGTTGTTCTTGTAGACCACGATCTCCTGGCCCTCGGGCAGCAGCGCCCGCGCCGCGGCCATGGAGCGCTCCAGGATGAGCTCGGCGGCCCGGTCGTAGACGACCACCGAGCGGGGGTCGGCGCACTCGGGCGTGGACAGCTCGGGGTGGGCGTGGTCCACGTAGTAGCGGGCGCCGTTGGTGAGCACCGCGTTCACGAGGTGGGTCTCGACCTCGGGGGCCAGCGACCTGTCGGTGGAGAAGCCCCGGGCGTCGTTACCGGGCTGCTCGTCCTCGAAGTCCCAACCGACCCGCGACGCGGGGCCGCTGCCACCCTCACGGCCCAGGCGCTGGACGTAGGCGTTGATCAGGACCGACGACGCGGCGATGGGGTTCGACTCCCCACCGCGCACGATGATGCCGAACTCCGTCTCGATCCCGAGCGTCTTGCGCAGCGCCATCGGGGCCAGCTCGGATCAGAGGTACTGACCGGTGGCGACCCGCTCGATGGCCCGGCCGCCCTGGGGCTTGGCATCGTTCTCGCGCTGGATGATCGTGCGCACGTAGACGATCCGCTCGCCCTTCTTCCCCGAGATCTTCGCCCAGTCGTCGGGGTTGGTCGTGTTCGGCAGGTCCTCGTGCTCCTTGTACTCCTGGTGGATCGAGTCGATCAGGTCCTCGGTCCTGATGCCGCGTGCGCCCCCGCCGAGCAGGCGCTTGATGGCCAGCTTCTTGGCCCGTCGCACGATGTTCTCGATCATGGCGCCCGAGGCGAAGTCCTTGAAGAACATCACCTCCTTGTCGCCGTTCTGGTACGTGACCTCGAGGAACTGGTTGGCCTCGTCGGTGCGGTACATCTCCTCGACGGTGACCTCGATCATGGCCTGGACGGTCTTGGCCGGGTCGCCACCGCCCAGGTCGGACACCACGTCGACGGCCAGGGGCAGGTCGGTGGTGAGGTACCGGGCGAAGATCTGGGCCGCCGCGCTCTCGTTGGGGCGCTCGATCTTGATCTTCACGTCGAGGCGGCCCGGGCGCAGGATGGCCGGGTCGATCAGGTCCTCGCGGTTGGAGGCGCCGATCACGATCACGTTCTTGAGCGACTCGACGCCGTCGATCTCGGCCAGGAGCTGGGGGACGATGGTCGACTCCATGTCCGAGGAGATGCCGCTCCCCCGGGTGCGGAACATCGAGTCCATCTCGTCGAAGAAGACGATGACGGGCCAGCCCTCCTCGGACTTCTCCCGGGCCCGCTGGAACACCAGGCGGATCTGGCGCTCGGTCTCGCCGACGTACTTGTTGAGCAGCTCGGGGCCCTTGATGTTGAGGAAGTACGAGCGGGCCGTGTCGTTGCCGCTCGCCTGGGCCACCTTCTTGGCCAGGCTGTTGGCCACCGCCTTGGCGATGAGCGTCTTGCCGCAGCCCGGCGGGCCGTAGAGCAGGATCCCCTTGGGCGCCGGCAGCTTGTGCTCGGCGAACAGCTCCTGGTGCAGGAACGGGAGCTCGACGGCGTCGGCGATCTGCTCGATCTGCTCGTCGAGGCCGCCGATGTCCTCGTAGCGGATGTCGGGGACCTCCTCGAGGACCAGCTCCTCGACCTCGGGCCGGGGCAGCTTCTCGAGCAGCAGGCCCGACCGGGGGTCCATCAGCAGCGTGTCGCCGGCCCGGAGCCGCTCGGTGGCGAGCCGGTCGGCCAGCTCGGCCACCCGCTCCTCGTCGGCCCGGCCGACCACCAGGGCCCGCCCGCCGCCGAGGACCTCCTTGAGCGTGACCACCTCGCCGGTCAGGTCCGCGCCCCGTGACAGGACCACGTTGAGGCTCTCGTTGAGCACGACCTCGGCGCCCTGCTCGAGCTCGACGTCCTCGAGGTCGGGGTGCAGGGCGACCCTCACCTTGCGCCCACCGGTGAACACGTCGGCGGTGCCGTCGTCGTTGCGGGCCAGGTAGGTGCCGTAGGCGGAGGGGGGCTGGGTGAGCTTGTCGACCTCCTCGCGCAGCGCCGCGATGTGCTCGCGGGCCTCGCGCAGGGTGTAGGTCAGCTTCTCGTTCTGGGACACGGCCTGGGCCAGCTGGCCCTTGGTCTCCAGCAGGCGCTCCTCCAGGGTGCGGACGCGCTTGGGCGCGTCCTGGAGCCGGCGCCGGAGCGAGACGATCTCCTCCTCCATGGCGGCGGCGTGGTCGCGCAGGTCGGCGACCTCGGAGAACTCTGGCTCGTCGACGGGGACCACCTCCCAGGAGTCCGTGCTGCGCGGACCCTACACCCCCTCCCTCTCGGATCGGCGCGCTCGCGTCGAACGGTTCCGTGACGTTCGGAGTGACCGCCGTCACGTGTCGAACGGTGAGATTCTCCGGTGCTTGCCTTGTTTATTCACGGCTGGGGTAGAGTCGGGGAACATCCGCCGATCGATGGGGAGTAGCGACAGATGAAGGTCTGGATCGACCAGGATCTCTGCACCGGCGACGGGCTCTGCGAGGAGATCGCCCCCGATGTCTTCACCCTGCTCGACGACGGCCTGGCCTACGTGAAGGACGGCGCCAAGGTGCTCTCCGACCCCGGTGGCGCCGAGGGCCTGGCCAGCGTCCCCGCGGGCCAGGAGGAGGCGGTCATCGAGTCCGCCGAGGAGTGCCCGGGCGAGTGCATCTTCATCGAGGTCGACTGACCTCGTCCCCCGGGCCCGCCGGCTGAGCGATCGCCGGCACGACCGTCGCGCGAGGCCCTCCGGGGCCTCGTGGCGCGTCCGGGGCCGGACGCGACCCGGCGCACGGTGGCAGGTAGGGTCCTGCGCCGTGCGCAAGACGGCTGACCGCCACGGACGGCCCCCATGGCCGGGGTCTCCCGGGTCCGAGCCCGGACCGGCGTCGCGGCGCGCGCCCGGCGGGTCCTGGGGCTGCCCGCCGCGGCCTGGGGCGTCGTCGGTGGCGCCGTCGGCCCCGACGCACGCCAGAGCCTCGTCGCCCTCGCGCTGAACAGCTCCACCAGCCTGCTGGCCGGCGCCGTGCTCAGCTCGCTGACCGACACCTTCGAGCGGCTGCCCGGCCTCCTCGTGCTGGTGCCCGCGGCCATCGGCCTGCGGGGCAACATCTTCGGCTCCTTCGGCAACCGCACCAGCACCGCCATCCACGCCGGCGAGCTGCGCTTCACCACCCGGCCCTCGTCGGTCCTGGGCCAGAACGTGCTCGCCGCCGGGGTCCTGACCATGGTCATGTCCGCCCTGCTCGCCCTGATCGCGGTCGGCGTCTCCAAGGGCCTGGGCCTGGGCGAGACCGTGGGGATCGACGAGCTCGCCCTGGTGTCGATCGCCGGCGGGGTGCTCGCCTCCATCCCGGTCCTGGCCGCCACGCTCGGGCTGGCGTCGGGTGCGGTGCGCTACGGGTGGGACCTCGACAACGTCACCGCGCCCCTGGTGTCGACGTTGGGCGACGTCATCACCCTGCCCGCCCTGTGGGTCGCCACCGGCCTCGTGGGCTTCGGCCTGCTCACCGGCGGCCTGGCCGGCGGGCTCGTGCTGGCCAGCGTCGCCGCACTGGTCCTCGCCCTGCGGGCCCGCCTCGCCCTCCTGCGGCGGATCGTGCGCGAGTCGCTGCCCATCCTGATCGTCGCCGCCGTGGTCAGCACCCTGGCCGGCGTGGTGCTCGAGAAGCGCCTCACGGCGTTCGCCACCCTGCCCGCCCTGCTCATCCTGGTGCCGGCCCACCTGTCCAGCGCCGGGGCCCTGGGCGGGATCCTGTCGGGCCGGCTGTCCTCCAAGCTCCTCCTCGGCCTGGTCGAGCCGGCCGGGATCCCCTCCCCCGCGGCCCGCGCCGACCTGGTGCTGGTCACCGCGGTCGGGCTGCCCACCTACGCCCTCAACGGCGCCGCGGCCCACGTCCTGGCCGGCTGGCTGGGCCAGGCCAGCCCGGGCCTGGCCCAGATGGTGGCCGCGTCGCTGCTCGGCGGCGTGCTGGCCATCGCCGTGGTCCTGGTCATCGCCTACTACGGGACCATCACCGCGGTGCGGGCCGGGGTCGATCCCGACAGCTACGGCATCCCCGTGGTCAGCTCCAGCGTCGACCTGGTCGGCGCGCTGACCCTGGTGCTGGCCATCGCCGTCCTCGGCCTGCACTGAGGGCGCTCAGGTCAGGCAGGGCCCGGTGTCGACCGGCGCGGCGTGAGGGCCCTCCAGCACGGCGTGGAGCTCGGTGACGTCGAGCGCGTAGGCCACCCCCGGCCGGTCCGGCGCGATGGCGAAGGCCACGCCGACCACGGTGCCGGTCGGGTCGACCAGGGCTGCGCCCGAGTCGCCCGGGCGCAGCTCGGAGGACAGGACGAGGACGCGCCGCTCGGTCCGGGCGCCGTCGTAGATGTCCCGCCCCACGGCGTCGGTCTCCCGGGCCACCTCGAACGGGGAGATCTCCAGGGGGCCGCCACCGGGGTGCCCGAACACGCCGCCCCGTCCTCCCACGTCGGTGTCGCCCAGGGGCAGGGGCGCCAGGCCCAGCCCGGGGGCGTGGACCAGGGCCAGGTCGCGCCGGGGGTCGAAGGCCACGACCCGCCCGGTCACCTGTGAGCCGTCCGGTCGCTGCAGGTCGGTCTCGGGCTCGCCCGCCACCACGTGCGCGTTGGTCACCACGAGGTCCTCGGCGACCACGAAGCCGCTGCCGTCCTGGATCCGGCGGCAGGCGACCCCCTCCACCTTGACCACCGACGCCGCGGTGGCCTGGGCCACCGCCGACGGCAGGCCGGACGCGGCCGGCGGCGCGGAGACCGACGGGGTGCGCTGGAGGGCGTCGAACACCTGCGGGAACTGGTCGCCGCCGACCAGGCGTCGCAGGGCCGCCAGCGTGTCGGGTGGGTCCGGGAACCTGTCGTGGACGAAGCGTGCGATCGTCGAGGACCGGGTCTGGCGGGCCATCGTGCCCTCGACGTCGGCCATGATCGGCAGCAGGAGCCACACCGAGGCCAGGACGCCCAGCACCCCGAGCCCGGCGCCCGCCACGCGGTCGGCCTGGCGGACCGGCCCCGGGGGCAGGGCCACGTGGAGC
>JBFWTJ010000123.1:0-10650 GCA_050247895.1 Acidimicrobiia bacterium | reverse complement strand
ACGGCGAAGACCCGCCCGTCGTAGCCGGCGGCCAGGATGTTGTGCAGGGCGACGAAGCCGAACTTGCCCGGGTGGCTGGACGCCCCGGCGACGACGACCCCGCGGGGCTCGAAGAGGGCCCGGAACCGGTCGGGGCTGCTCACGCCCGCTCCACCAGCGCGTCGACGGCGACGGGGCGCCCGTCCACGAACAGCAGGGGGTTGAGGTCGACCGAGCGGATGCCGGGGTCGGCCTCGACCAGCGCCGAGAGGGCGACCAGCAGGTCGGCCAGGGCGTCCCGGTCGACGGCGGGCTCGCCCCGGAACGGGCCCAGCAGGGCCTGGGTGGCCAGGTCGTCGACCAGGTCCTGCGCGTCGACCCGGCTCAACGGGACGAGGCGGAAGGCCACGTCGCCGAGCGCCTCGGCCAGCACGCCGCCGACGCCCAGCATGACGGCCGGGCCGAACTGGGGATCGGTGGCCACGCCGGCGATGAGCTCGCGGTGGCCGGCCACCATCGGGGCGACCAGCACGCCGGTGACGCCGTCGCCGGGCCGGCCCGCGGCGAGCAGCTCGGCCGCCGCGGCCTGCACCGCGGCGCCCTCGGCCAGGCCGAGGCGCACCAGGCCCCGTTCGGTCTTGTGGGCGATGTTGCTGCCGCACAGCTTGGCCACGACGGGGAACCCGAGCTCGGCCGCCGCGTCCGCCGCGGCCTGCGGGGTGGGCACCAGGCGCTCGTCGAGGACCGGGACGCCGTGGGTGGCGAGCAGCGCCTTGGAGTCGGCCTCGGACAGGGTCCGGGTCCCGCCTCCGTCGCCCGGCGTGGCGGGGGGCGGGTCGTCGGGCACGAGCCATGGTCCCCCACCGCTGGCTACCGGGGCCAGCCCTGCCGAGCCGCGTGGCCCGGTCCCGGCCGGCCGGTGCCACGCGGCTCGGCGATCCAGTCCGGTCCACGACCCGTCCGGATCGCGGCTGCTCGGACCGGCGACCTCGAGTGCGGGCGAGCCGGCCAGGCGGGCCCCGCCCACCGACCCCGTCTGGTCCGCAACCGGTTCAGACCGGCGACCTCGGCGGGGGCGAGCTCGCCGGGCGGGCCCGCCGCCGGTCGTCGGGTCGGCGCGGCGAGACTGCCGGGACCGGTCGCCGGCCTGCTGGGCCCGGCGACGCGAGACGACCGACGCGAGACGACGACGCGAGAGAGGTGCGTGCGATGGCCCTGGTGGAGACCGAGCTGGACGGTGGCGTCCTGACCGTGACGCTGGCCGATGCCGACCGGCGCAACGCGCTCGGGCCCGAGCTGGTGGGCGAGCTGGTCGCCGCGCTCGATGCGGCCGACGCCGAGGAGGCCGTCCGGGTCGTGGTCCTGACCAACGTCGGCACGACGTTCTGCGCCGGGGCCGACCTGCGGGCCATGTCCGGCGCGCGCGCCGGCGGGGCGGGGCCGGTGCCGCCCGCCGAGCTGTTCGCCCGGTTCGCCCGGTCGCCCAAGCCCTACGTGGGCCGCATCGCCGGGCACTGCGTGGCCGGCGGGATGGGCCTGGCCGCCGCGCTCGACGTGTCGATCGCGCTGGACGAGGCCCGCTTCGGCTTCACCGAGGTCCGCGTCGGGGTGGTCCCGGCCATCGTCTCGGTGGTCTGCCTGCCCAAGATGCGCCCGGCCGACGCCCGGGCCGCGTTCCTGACCGGTCGCCGGTTCAGCGGGACCGAGGCCGCGGCCATGGGCCTGGTCAACGCCGCCGTGCCCCGCGACGGGCTCGACGCCGCGGTCGGCGCGGTGGTGGCCGACCTGCTGGCCGGCGGCCCCGGGGCCCTGGCCGAGGCCAAGCGCCTGCTGGCCGAGGTGCCGGCCATGGGCCGCGACGCCGCCTTCGCCTGGACCTCGGAGCTGTCGGCCCGGATGTTCGCCTCGCCCGAGGCGGCCGAGGGCATGGCCGCCTACCTCGACAAGCGCCCCCCGGCCTGGGCCCCTCGCTGAACACCCGCCCTCTCGCCGGCGGGGCCCGGGTGGCTACGGTCACGGGGCCACAGCCGTCGTCGCGGGTCCGCAGGGGTCGGACCCGCTTCGCCACATCCAGGAGGGGCCGCAGTGGACACCACGCCGTCGGGGTCGGGGGCAGCGATCGAGGGCTACCTGGTGGAGGAGCGGACGTTCCCCCCGCCCGAGGGGTTCAAGGAGGCGAGCCTGGCCGCGTCGCCGTTCCTCTACGACGAGGCCGACGCCGACTGGCAGGGGTTCTGGGCCCGGCAGGCGGCCGAGCTGTTGGACTGGCGGCGGGAGTGGGACACGATCCTGGAGTGGGACCTGCCCTTCGCCCGGTGGTTCGTGGGCGGGCAGCTGAACGCGTGCGAGAACGCGTTGGACCGCCACGTGGCGGCGGGCCGGGGTGACCGGGTCGCCTACCACTGGGAGGGCGAGCCCGGCGACACGCGCACGCTGACCTACGCCGACCTGCTGGACGAGGTGCAGCGGTTCGCCAACGTCTTGAAGGGCTTCGGGGTGGCCAAGGGCGACCGGGTGGCCATCTACATGCCGATGATCCCCGAGCTGCCCGTGGCCATCCTGGCCTGCGCCCGGATCGGGGCCCCGCACTCGGTGGTCTTCGGGGGCTTCAGCCCCGATGCCCTGGCCGACCGGATCGAGGACGCGGCGTGCAAGGTGGTGGTCACCGCGGACGGCGGGTTCCGCCGGGGCGCGCCGTCGATGCTCAAGCCCAACGTGGACGAGGCGGTGGCGGCCACCTCGTCGGTGGAGAAGGTGGTCGTGGTGCGCCGCGTCGACGTGCCGGTCGACATGGTCGAGGGTCGTGACGTGTGGTGGCACGACGTGGTGCCCGCGGCGGCGGCCGAGTGCCCGTGCGAGCCGATGGACGCCGAGGACCTGCTCTACCTGCTCTACACGTCGGGGACCACGGCCAAGCCCAAGGGGATCATGCACACGACGGGGGGCTACCTGGCCCAGGTGGCCTTCACCCACAAGTACGTCTTCGACCTGCACCCCGAGACCGACGTGTACTGGTGCTCGGCCGACATCGGCTGGGTGACCGGGCACAGCTACATCGTCTACGGCCCGCTGGTGAACGGGGCGACGAGCGTGCTCTACGAGGGGACGCCGGACACCCCGGGCCGGGACCGGTTGTGGGACGTCGTCGAGCGCTACGGGGTGACGATCCTCTACACCGCGCCCACGGCGATCCGGACGTTCATGAAGTGGGGCGTGCAGGAGCCGGAGCGCCACGACCTGTCGTCGCTGCGGTTGCTGGGCAGCGTGGGGGAGCCGATCAACCCCGAGGCGTGGATCTGGTACCACACCCACATCGGCGGGGGCCGGTGCCCGGTGGTGGACACGTGGTGGCAGACCGAGACCGGCGCCATCATGATCAGCCCGTTGCCGGGGGCGACGACGCTCAAGCCCGGTTCGGCCACGTTCCCGCTGCCGGGGATCGGTGCCGAGCTGGTCGACGACGCCGGGGACCCGCTGGAGGTGGGGGGTGGCTACCTGACCCTCACCCGGCCGTGGCCGGCGATGCTGCGGGGGATCTACGGGGACCCCGAGCGCTACCGGGACACGTACTGGTCGCGCTTCGAGGGCCGCTACTTCGCCGGGGACGGGTGCAAGGTCGACGAGGACGGCTACTTCTGGCTGCTGGGCCGGGTCGACGACGTGATGAACGTGTCGGGCCACCGGATCTCGACCACCGAGGTGGAGTCCGCGCTGGTCGACCACCCGGCGGTGGCCGAGGCCGCGGTGGTGGGGGCCAGCGACGCCACGACCGGCCAGGCGATCATGGCCTACGTGATCGCCCGGGGCGGCCACGAGCCCACCCCCGAGCTGGGCGAGGAGGTCCGCCAGCACGTGGCCCGCAAGCTCGGGCCGATCGCCCGGCCCAAGACCGTGGTGTTCACCGACGAGCTGCCCAAGACCCGCTCGGGCAAGATCATGCGCCGCCTGCTGCGCGACGTGGCCGAGGGCCGCAAGCTCGGCGACACGACCACCCTGGCCGACCCGGGCGTCGTCGAGGAGATCAAGCGCCGGGCCACCGACTCGCCCACCGAGGACTGACGCACGGCTCGGTGGTGACCGGGGCGCGCGGATCGGGAGACGGGCCCGGTCCAGGTCGCGGGCTGGGCCCGCTGGGGTTCGGCGTGCTCCTGGGCGGGTCCGTCCTCACCGCCCTCAACTACTCGCTGATCGGCGTCGCCCTGGCCGACATCGGTCGTTCCCTCGACGCCTCCACCGCCGACCTGCAATGGGTCGTCAACGCCTTCATGCTGGTCTCGGGGAGCTGCATGCTCACCGGCGCAGCGCTCGCCGACCGGTTCGGCCGGGTCCGGATCCTCCGGGCGGGGCTGGCCGTCATGGGCCTGGCCTCGCTCCTGGCCGCGTCGGCCGACCGCCCGGGCGTGCTCATCGCGGGACGGGCGCTGCTCGGGCTGGGTGCGGCGGTGATCACGCCGGTGTCGCTGGCCATCCTGGCCCACGCCTACACCGAGCCCGGTCGGCGGGTCCGGGCCCTGGCCGCCTGGTCGACGAGCGCGTCGCTGGGCATGGCCGTGGGACCGAGCCTGGGCGGGATCCTGCTCCAGCACCTCTCGTGGTCGGCGACCTTCCTCATCAACGTGCCCGGCGCGCTGTTCCTGCTGGTCGGGTTGGCCCGGACCGTGCCCGAGTCGCGCAACGAGGACGAGGGCCCGCTGGACCTCGCCGGCATGGCCCTGACGATGGTGGGCCTGGGCCTGGTCGTGTGGGCCATCGTGCAGGCGCCGGAGCGGGGCTGGATCGACCCGGCCGTGCTCGTCCCGCTGGTGGCCGGGACGGCCGTGCTCGCCGCGTTCGTGGTCCTCGAGCTCCGGCTGGAGCGGCCCATGCTCGACCTGTCGCTGCTCCGGCGTGGCGCGGTGGCGGGTTCGCTGGCCATGTCGGCCGGGCTGCTGCTCCCGTTCGCGGGCCTGATCGTGATCATGAGCCTCTTCCTGCGCACGGCGCTGGACTACTCGCCGTTGGCGGCCGGCGTGGCGCTGACCCCGCTGGCCGGGGTGATGATGCTCATGTCGACCTGGAGCAGCAGGGCCAGCCGGCGCTGGGGGATCCGGGCCACGGCGGGGGCCGCCGCGCTGCTCGCGGCGGGCGCCATGGCCGTGCTGCTCCTCGTCGGTCCGGGGACCGGTCGCGTGCCGGTCCTGTTGGCCCTGTCGGGGCTGGGCGCCGGGATCGGGTTGTCCAACGCGCCGCTGATGGACGCCATGCTCGGCGCCGTGCCGTCGAGCCGAGCGGGGATGGCGGGTGCGCTGCTCTTCGTGAACCGCAACATCGCCCAGGTCCTGGGTGTCTCGGTGCTCGGCAGCGTGCTGTCGGCCACCTACCGGGCCGAGCTCGACCTCGACGGGGACGGCGTGCTGTCCGAGCGGGCCCGGGCGTCGGTCACCGAGGCCTTCGAGGTCGCCCGTGAGCTGGGCGGGGAGAGGGGCGCCGTGGTGGCGGCGCGGGCGGCCGAGGCGCTCACCGCGGGCGCGCACCGGGCACTGCTGGTGGGCATCGTCGTCGTGCTGGCCGGTACCGCGCTGGCCTGGCGGCGGCTGGTCCCCGGCGCGGTCGTCGCGGTCCGGCCCCGGGATCCTTCGGCGTCCGAGGTCTTCGGGACCACCGAGACCAGACCTTGAGGTGCCCGGCTGGCGCTTACATCGAGGAGTCGCTCCGCGTCGCCGAGGACCTGATCCCCCTCCTGCGAGCCGGGGCCCGCGACGGGTCGGACCGGTCACCCCGGCAGGCCGACCTGGCCGGCGCACCGGGCTAGGAGGTTGCGGCTCTAGCCGGTCTCAGCGGGGGAGGCGAGCGAGGCGCGCGGTTGCCGCGGCGTGCTCGTCCGGCGTGACGTCGCCCCTCTCGGCGAGCCGGTCCAGGAACGAGCGCACGAGCGCCTCGATCCGGGTGGGTCCCCGTGCCGCAGCGAGCCGCCCAGCTCCCGCCCCCGATCGGCTGACGGGGTCGGCGACGTCGACCAGGCCAGCAGGCCGGCCGCCGTGAGGTGGTCGCGATCGGCGAACGTGCCGGGCGGGTCGAGCTCCACCCACCGGCCGCGCCGACGGACGTGGAACGACCCGTCGTCCAGGCTGCGCGACGGCAGCGGTTCGAGCCTCGGATCGCTCATCTCGCCCAAAGCACACCACCTCCCGGGAAGGCGTCAGCCCCGGTCCGGGAACCGGGGCTGACCAGGGCTTTCGGTGGTGGTCGGGACCGGCGTCGATCCGGTGACCTTCCGCTTTTCAGGCGGACGCTCTGCCAACTGAGCTACCCGACCGAGGGTGTTGGTGGCGGTCCCGACGGGATTTGAACCCGCGACCTCCGGCTTGACAGGCCGGCGTGCACTCCAAACTGCACCACGGGACCGTGACCATCTCTGCTCTCTCGCTTGCACCCCCAACGGGATTCGAACCCGTGCTGCCGCCTTGAAAGGGCGGTGTCCTAGGCCGCTAGACGATGGGGGCCTGGGTCGATGCCCGGTCTCGGACCCCGCTCGGGGTGGACGGGCAGACTAGCAGCCACCCGCGACCCCACCAATCCGGGTTCGACGGTCCGTCAGCGCCCGTCGCCGGGCTGGGGGAGGTCCTCGTGCAGGGCCCGCACGATGCGGGCCAGCACGTGGGTGAGCACGTCGTAGGCGGCCAGTCCCGGGGCCCGCGGGTCGCCGGGCCCGACCGGCTCCTGGTCCTCCTCCACGTCCAGCACCGTGCCCAGCACCAGCCGGACGTCGTTCACCGCGGTCATCCAGGCCGTCAGGGCCGCGCCGTCGAGCTCGTGGCGACCCTCGGCCCCGATCCCCTCGTCGAGCGCGTCGAGCGCGGCCAGCCGCCGGCCGAGCAGCTCGTCGCGCACCAGCACCTGGTACTCGGCGTCACGGGCCTCGTCGGTCCCGTAGCCGGGCGGGAACAGGCGCCGCAGCCGGGGGTCGTCGGTGTCGGCCAGCAGCAGGTCCCGGACCTCGCCGGTCAGCGAGCGCACCACGCCGGACAGGGTGGGGGAGGCCTGGGCCTCGAAGCGGTCGGGGCCCAGCCGGGCGACGTGGAACTCCACCTTCCTGCGCCTCCAGATCACGTCGTGCCGGACTACTCGTCGTGCTGCATCGTCGCCCACAGGCCGTGCTCGTGCAGGCGGAACACGTCGAGCTCGCACTTCTCACGGGGCCCGTTGGACACGACGGCCCGGCCCTCGTTGTGGACCTGGAGCATGAGGCGCTCGGCCTCGGCCAGCGGGTAGCCGAACAGCTTCTGGAGCACGAAGGTCACGTAGTCCATCAGGTTGATCGGATCGTTCCACACGATCACGACCCAGGGCCGGTCGGCTGCGGCGACGTCGTCGGAGCGGGGTCGCTCGACCTCGACCGGCGCCGGTGCGGTGGGCGTGACGCTCACGGGACCACCGCCGGGGCCAGCGGCCGGGCCGGTGCGGTCGCGCCCCGGTCCCGCGGCCGCGGTGGGGAGGCCAGGGCCAGGTGGAAGCGCAGGACCGCGATCCAGACCAGCACCGAGCCCAGCACGTGGGCCCCGACCAGCAGCTCCGGCACGTCGTTGGCGTACTGGACGTAGCCGATCGCCCCCTGCACGGCGATCGCGGCGGCGACCAGCCGCGCCCGGGCCATCGCCTCGGTGGTGGCGCCGCCGCGATGGCCGACCCACAGCGCGACCAGGGTCAGGGCCAGGAAGGTCCACACCGCGGCGCCGTGGACCCGAGCCGCGCTCGACACCGCCACCTCGAGCCGGTCGGCCTCCTCGTCGCCACCGTGGGGCCCCGCACCGGTCACCACCGTCCCGGTCACCAGCACCACCACCGCCGCGGCGACCGTGGCCCGGCTCAACCCCAGCAGGCCCGGTGTGGCCGATCGGGGCTCGGCGCGGCCCGCCCCCTGCGTCGGGACGCCGTCGTCACCGGTCCTCGCCGCGTCGGCGGGCTCGCCGGCCTTGTGGTGCAGCACCACGGCGTTCCAGATCAGCACGGCCGAGAGCAGGTAGTGGCCCATCACGGCCACGGGGGCGACGTGGAGCCACACGACGATCCCGCCCAGCAGCGCCTGGGCCAGCACGCCCGCGACCAGCCCGCCGGCCCACCAGGCCAGGTCCCGCCGGTAGGGGACCCGCCACAGGGCGCCCAGCACGGCGAGGATGACCGCGACCGACACCAGCCCGGTGATCGTGCGGTTGCCGAACTCGATCCAGGCGTGCCCGCTGCTCTCGGCCCGGGGGACCAGCGAGCCCGCGACGCAGGTCGGCCAGGTCGGGCAGCCCATCCCCGAGCCGGTCAGGCGCACGCCGGCGCCGGTCACGATGATGGCGGCCAGGGCCGCGGTCGCCACGGCCGTGACGACGCGGTAGGTCGACGGGCTGATGGCGGGCCGACGCATCGCCCTCAGGCTACGGATCGTTCGGATCGACCGTCAGATCGGGGCCGGCCGCAGCGGGGCGGGGGAGCCGCGGGCCGGGGCTCAGCGGGGACCGGTGACCCGGGTGACCAGGACGGCCACGTCGTCGCGGCTCTCGGTCGGCGCGACGCCGACCACGGTGTCGAGGATCACGCCGGCCAGGTCGTCGGCCCTCGTCGCGGTGAGCTGGTTGCGCAGCAGGCGGCCGAGCTGGAGCTCGTCGAACAGGTCGTCGGCGGCCCGGTGCTCGACCACGCCGTCGGTGAACAGGACCAGCGTGTCGGACAGCCCGAGGTCGACGGTCACCTCGGTGCAGCCCGGGTCCTCGAAGGCGCCCAGGATCGTCCCCTCCGACCGGAGGTGCTCGACCTGCCCGGCCGGGCGCACCACGATGGGGAACGGGTGGCCGCCCCGGGCCACGGTGGCCCGGAAGCCGGTGGCGGTCGGGTGCAGGACGGCGACCGCCGCGGTCACGAAGCGCAGGCGCACGTCGTCGTCCTCGTCCCCGTCCATCTCCCGCTCGGCCTGCTGCCACCGCAGGGCCAGGTTGAGGCGCTCGAGCATCGGGACCGGGCCCAGGCCGGCCAGCGCGGCGGCGCGCAGGGTGTGGCGGGCCAGGGCGGTGAGCGTGGCCGCCTCCACGCCCTTGCCCTGGACGTCGCCCACCACCAGCACGGTGTCGCCCGCCGGGTTGGGCAGCACGTCGTAGAAGTCGCCCCCGACCTCGTTGCTGCCCGCCGCGGCCAGGTAGCGGGCGCCGATGTCGAGGTGCTCGCCGACCCGCAGCGCCGAGGGGAGCAGGCTGCGCTCCAACGTGCGGGCCGTGGCCCGCTGCTCCTCGTAGAGCAGGGCGTTGTCGAGCGCGGCCGCGGCCCGACCGGCGACCTCGCGCAGCAGGGCGCGGTCGTCGTCGTCGAACCGGCGGTCCCGGCGCTGGGCCACCAGCGTGCCCATCGCCCGGTCGCGGGACCGCAGGCCGAAGCGCACGACGTGGCCGCCCGGGACCGGTTGCGCCGTCTCACCTGCCGGCGTGGCCCCGCCTTCGAGCAGCACCTCGAGGTGGTCGGCCAGGCGCGGGACCAGGGCGTCGGACAGGGCGGTGGCGACCTTGCCGGGGTCCAGGGACCCGCCCAGCGCCCGGGACGCGTCGGCCAGCAGCTCCAGGTCGGCCCGGGCCCGGCGCTCGGCCTCGAGCAGCTCGATGCGCTCGAGCGCGGCGGCGCACCGGTCGGCCACCGACCGGTAGAAGGCCTGCCGCTCGGCCGAGGGGATCCGCGCCGCCGGGCGGTCCAGGTGCAGGACCATGGCCTTGTGCCGCCGGGGACCCTCCAGCGGGAGCACCACGATGCCGCGGCTCCACGCGCTCTCGGGCGTGAGCGGCCTCGTGCGCAGGATGTCCACGGTGCGGGCCCCGGTGGTCGCCGCCGCGGCCTGGGCCACGTCCGCGACCGGGTCCTCCACCGACTCGACGCCGGCCAGCGCCTCGGTGAGCGCGGCGAGCCGGCGCAGCAGCCGGGCCTCGGACCGGGCCCGGGCCCGCAGCTCGAGCCCAGCCCAGGTGAAGAACCCCACGCCGATCGCGCCCAGCGCCACGCCCAGCGACAGCAGCGCGGCCGAGACGTGGTGGCTGGCGTCGTCCCGGTGGAACAGCAGCGCGCCCAGGCCCAGGCCGGCCGCGGCGGCCAGCGCCCCGGCGAAGCCGGCGACGAGCGTGGCCACCAGCGCCAGGGCCACCGTCCACAGGCCCAGGGCCAGCTCGGGATCCGTGGTGCCCGACGTGCGGGCCCCGAGCAGGAGCCCCCCGGCGAGCGCGGCGGCGGCCACGACCACGACCCGGACGCCGGGGGCCGAGAGGCGGTCCCGCTCGCCCAGGTCGGCGTCGAGCTCGTCGGCCCGCGCCGGGCCCAGCCGGTCGAGCTCGAACCACACCACCTTGCCGCCGTCGTCGGTGGGGGAGGTGCCCCACCGCGAGGCCAGCTCGTCGAGGATGACCAGGCCGCGTCCGGAGGTGTCGAACGGCCCGGGGTCGCGCCGGCGCAGCTCCTGGGCCGAGCCGTCCTCGACCTCGACGTGCACCCGCAGCCCGGTCACGTCGACCCGCAGGGCCACCAGGCCGCCGGCGTGGCGCAGGGCGTTGGTGGCTAGCTCGCTGGTGGCCAGGACGGCGTCGTCCGCCAGCTCGCTCGCCACGCCCCCCCGCTGGAGGACCCCCGAGACGAACCGCCGCGCGCCACCGGCATCGGAAGCGCTTCCCGTGACGT
>JBFWTJ010000122.1:0-10691 GCA_050247895.1 Acidimicrobiia bacterium | reverse complement strand
TCGAAGCCCCCGAGGAGCCGCTCCACCTCCCCGAGCCCGGCGACGGCCGCCTGCGCGCCGTCACCGACCTGCTGCACCACGACCCGGCCGACGACCGCGGGCTGGCCCAGCTCGGCCGGGCCGTGGGCGCGAGCGAGCGAACGTTGAGCCGGCTGTTCCAAGCGGAGCTCGGCATGGGGTTCCGCCAGTGGCGCACCCAGCTGCGCCTCCACCACGCCTTGGTCCACCTCGCCGCCGGCGACAGCATCACCCGCACCGCGGCGGCCTGCGGCTGGTCCAACCCCAGCACGTTCATCGAGGCGTTCTCCGCCGCACTGGGCCAGACCCCAGGCCGCTACCGCAGCGGCGCCGCGCCCCCGCGCCACGACGAGGTCGCGGGCCCGGTCACCGGTGCTGGCGGAGGTACTCGTTGAGGCGGGCTGCCTGGCGCGTCTGGTGGTCGCGCTCGGCCAGGTCCTGCGCCTTGCGCGCCGCCCGGGCGTAGAGGCGGGCGGCGAGCTCGAGGTCGCCGTTGCGCTCGTGGAGGTGGGCCGCCACCGCGTCGTGCCGCGGCACCTGCTCGTCGACCTCGGCCAGCGCGGCCAGCCCGGCCGGTGCGCCGTCGGCCTCACCGACCGCCACCGCACGGTTCAACCGGACGATCGGCGTGTCGGCGAACCGCAGGAGCTCGTCGTACCACTCGACGATCTGCACCCAGTCCGTCTCCTCGACGCGTGGCGCGTCGGCGTGGAGCGCGGCGATCGCCGCCTGGGCCTGGTACTCGCCCAGCCGGTCGCGCCCCAGCGCGGCCTGGACGACCGCGACGCCCTCGGCGATGAGCCCGGCGTCCCACCGCGTGCGGTCCTGCTCGGCCAGGGGAACGATGCTCCCGTCGGGGCGGGTGCGGCTCGGGCGGCGGGCGTGGTGCAGCAGCATGAGGCCCAGCAGGCCCTGGACCTCGGGGTCGTCGGTCAGGGCAGCGAGCTGGCGGGTCAACCGGATCGCCTCGGCGGCCAGGTCGACGTCGCCGGAGTAGCCCTCGTTGAACACGAGGTACAGGACGCGCATCACCGTGCGGTCGTCGCCGGGGCGATCGACGCCGGCCCGGGCCACGGTGCGCTTGGCCCGGCTGATGCGCTGGGCCATCGTCGCCTCGGGCACCAGGTAGGCCTGCGCGATCTGGCGGGTGGTGAGCCCGCCCACGGCCCGCAGGGTCAACGCCACCGCCGACGACGGCGTGAGGTCGGGGTGGGCGCACAGGAAGTGGAGCGCCAACGTGTCGTCGGTGCTCGGGACCGCACCGGGCGGCGGCTCGCCGTCGTAGCGGACCTCCCGGTCGCGCCGGGCCGCGTCGGACCGGGTCACGTCGAGGAACGCCCGCCAGGCGACCGTGACCAGCCAACCGGTCGGGTCGGCGGGCACCTCCCGCTCCCACGCGGCGAGCGCCCGGACCAGGGCCTCCTGCACGGCGTCCTCGGCCGTCGCGAAGTCGGCGCCGCGACGGACGAGGACGCCCAGCACGTGGGGGACGAGCTCGCGCAGCTCGACGTCCCGCACCGTCAGTCGGTGACGGTCGGCGGCGCGGTGAGGAAGGGGCGGACCTCCAGCCACTCGTGGATGGGCTTGCCGCCCGCGCCCGGCGCCGCCGACAGCTCCCCGGCCAGCTCGATCGCCCGCTCCCGGCTGTCGACGTCGATCACCATCCACCCGGCGACGAGATCCTTCGTCTCGGCGAACGGCCCGTCGGTCACCGGTGGACGCCCCTCGCCGTCGTGGCGGACCCAGACGCCCTCGGACGACAGGGCCTGCGCGTCGACGAACTCGCCGCTGCGCTCGAGCCGGGCCGCGAAGTCGTTCATGAAGCCGATGTGGGCGTCGACCTCCGCCGGGGTCCACTTGTCCATCGGCACGTCGTTCACCGCGGCGGGTGCGCCCCGGTAGTGCTTGAGCAACAGGTACTTGGCCATGGGCCCTCCTCGTGTCGGCGGCCCTGCCGGCCGCATCCACCCCTGGGACGGAGCCGATCCGCCGTCCTCGACGTCGTCCCGGGAATTTCCCCTCGCCGGCGGCGCCGACACGGACGACCGATGATCGCAGGGCGCCCGCGGTCAGCGGGGCGGCGGCGCCCCCGGGCCCTGGCGCCGGTCGGTCGGCGCGAGGATCGTGGCGACCACCGCGGCCCGTGACTGGACCCCGAGGGTCTGGAAGATCGCCTCGATGTGCTTGCGCACCGTGCTGGCCGAGATGCCGAGCCGGTCGGCGATCTGCGTGTTGGTCAGGCCCTCCTGGATGAGCACGGCCACGTCGGCCTGGCGGCCGCTCAGACCCAGCAGGTCGATGCTCAGCCGGGCGCGGTCGGCCAGCGTGACCAGCGCGTGGAGGTTCACCAGGTGGGCGCGCAGCTCGGCGAGCAGGGTCCGCTCGTCGTCGGTGAACGGGCTGCCGTCGCGGTTGACCGAGACCGCCACGACGACCCCCTGGCTCGAGGGGACCTGGAAGGCGATCTGGCTGTGGATGCCGAGGGGTCGGTAGAAGGACCGGTAGAGCGCTGTCTCGAAGAAGGCACCGTCGGGGTCGACGTCGGTCCACGTGGTGGGCGGCCCGTCGCCGATCTCGGCGAAGTGGGCCAGCAGCGGGTGCTCGTGCAGGTGGGCCTCGAACGGCGCCGTGTACTCGTCCCACCAGCCGGGGTCGGGCACGGGGTGGATGTGGGCGATCGCCTTGGGCCCGTCGGGCCGCACCTCGTTGTAGGACGTGCTCAGGCCCGGGACCAGTGCGAACAGCTCGGCGGCCACGGCCTCGGCGAACCCGTCGAGCGTGCGGGCCGCGCCGATCCGGCGGATGGCCTCCAGCAGCGCCCGGTCGCGCTCGTCGGTGGTGCGACGGACCCCTGGGTCGATCGTCCCATTGCCCCTCGGCGAGGGGGTCCGTACGTTCGCTCGGTGAGACGTCGACACGTGCTCGTCTGGTCGTTGGTGGTCGCTCTGGTGGGCTGCGGCGGCGGTGACGAGGCCGAACCGAACGCTAACCCGCCCGCCGAGAGCCCCGGTGCGGCCGACCGCGACGCGGACCCAGGCGAGGCCGCGGGAGGTGACGAGGCGGACGACGAGCCCGAGGACGAGGGCGAGGACCCGTCCAGCGACGACGACCGTGGGGGAGCGGCGGCGAGCGGCAGCGTGGCCTGCACTGTGCTGACCCGGGCCGACTTCGACGCCGTCGACCTCCCCTTCGACGGTGACGTCGACCCCGACGACACCGGTGCCAACCCGTCGTGCGACTACGGGCTGGGAGGGTTCGACACGGTGTCGGTCACCGTCTTCGGCGACTACCGCACCGGGGGCAACCAGTTCGACGACGCGGTCCGTCGGGCCGACCAGTCGGGTGGCTCGGTGCGCAAGGTGGACGAGCCGATCGGGAGCCGGGCGATCGCCTACGCCGACACCGGCTCGGGCCTGGCCCAGGTCTGGCTCGACACCGGGACCCAGGTGCTGATCGTCGAGCTCTGGGACATGGCCAGCAACGATCCCGAGAAGGTCGTGGACGTCGCCCACAACAAGCTGGTCCCGCTGGCGGCCGCCGCGCTCGGACGGCTCTGACGCCCCCGGGACAGCGCTCCGGGCCCGCCGGTACCGTGCCCGGTGATGAAGATCGTCGTGGCGGAGGACAGCTACCTGATCCGTGAGGGCCTGGCGCTGCTGCTGGGCACCCAGGACGACGTGGCGCTGGTGGCCAGCGTCGCGTCCCTGCCCGAGCTCTACTCGGCGGTCGACGAGCACGATCCCGACGCCGTGCTGACCGACGTGCGGATGCCCCCGGGCGACCGGGACGAGGGGATCCAGGCGGCCGAGTCACTCGCCCGCACGCACCCGCACGTGGGGATGGTCGTGCTCTCGCAGTACGTGGAGCCGGAGTGGGCGCTGCGCCTGTTCGAGGCCGGCGCGGCGGGCCGGGCGTACCTCCTCAAGGAGCGCGTCGGCGACCTCGCCCAGCTGCGCCACGCCCTCGACGCGGTGACCACCGGGGGATCGGTGCTCGACCCGCTGGTGGTCGAGGCGCTCGTGCAGCAGCGCCGTGACGGGAGCGGCTCGCCACTGGACCGGTTGACCCCACGCGAGCGCGAGGTGCTCGAGCTCATGGCCGCGGGCTGGTCCAACTCCGCCATCGCCACCCGCCTGGTGCTGGGCGAACGGGCGGTCGAGAAGCACGTGACGTCGGTGCTCATGAAGCTCGACCTGCCACCCGACGATGGCGAGGTGCACCGCCGGGTGCGGGCCGTGCTCGTCTACCTCTCGGCGGCGACCGGCGCGCCGTGACCCGGCCGGGCGGGGATCGTGCCGGTGACCCGCGTGCCCCGGCCCGGCGTCGACTCGACCTCCGCGGTCCCGCCGAGGGCGTCGACCCGGTCGGCGATGTTGGTCAGGCCGGTGCCCCGGCCGGCCCGCGCCGTGTCGAAGCCGATGCCGTCGTCGCAGACCTCGAACCGCAGTCGGGTCGGGTCGCTGTCGAGCACGACGGCGACGGCGGTGGCACCACCGTGCTGGACCGCGTTCTGGATCGCCTCCAGGCAGCAGAAGTAGGCCGCGCTCTCGATCGCCGGCACGTAGCGGGCGTCGCCCCGGACCGTGACCTGGACGGGGACGGGCAGCGCCCGGGTGTGGGCCCGCAGGGCCGCGACCAGGCCTGACTGCTCGAGGAGCGGCGGGGCGAGGCCCCGGGCCAGGTCGCGCAGCGCGCGCACCGAGCCGTCGACCTCGCGGGCCAGTTCGTCGAGCTCGCTGGCCAGGTCGGGGTCGCGGTGGGCGAACCGGGCGTGGGTGGCGCCGATCCGTAGGCGCAGGGCGATCAGCCGGCTCTGGGCGCCGTCGTGGATGTCGCGCTCGAGGCTGCGCCGGCCGCGCTCGTGGGCCTCGACGAGGCGCTGGCGGGACGCCTGCAGCTCGGCGAGCTGCGACTGCATCCGGACGGTGAGCTGCTCGTTGCGCAGCACGACGCCGACGGCGTGGGCGACGTCGGCCAGCAGGTCGGCCGCGTCGGCGACGAGGTCGGCCTGGGCCCGGGCGAAGAGGCGCAGCTCGCCGAACCGCTCGCCCTGGTGGGTGACGGGGACGGCGAGCACGGCAGGTCCGATGGGGTCGCCACCCGCGGCGGCGCGAGGGCCGTCGGCGTCGGCGTCGAGCCAGGCCTCGGCACGCGTGGCACCGGTCGAGCGGACGAGCAGCTCGGTCACCTCGTCGAGCACGTCGCTCGCGGTCGTCGAGGTGCTGGCGCGGGCGGCGACCCGGGAGAGGACCTCGCGGCGGTCGGCATCGGCCCGGAACAGCCAGCGGTCGACGAGCCGCCGGCTCCGCCGCCGGGCCGGTTCGACGAGCAGGGCCACCGCGGCGAGGGCCACGATGGGCAGCACCGGGTCGTCGAACGGCTGGCCGATGAGGCTCCCGATGCCGATCACGACGGCGGCGTAGACCGCGGCCACCAGCGCCGAGAGGATCGCCGCCACCGCGGCGCGGCCCAGGAACGGCTCGATGTCGTGCAGGCCGAAGCGGGCCACCGCCAGCGCGTAGGCGCTCAGCAGTGCGTACAGGGCGAGCAGCACGGCCGGGACCCAGACCTGCTGCCACGGGTAGGTGGCCACCAGGACCAGGCCCAGGATGACGGCGGTCGCCCCGACGACGTGGAACGGCCGGCGGCGGGACCGGTCGGCGCGGTTCCAGCGCAACCCGAGTGCGACCAGGCCCGAGACGGCAGCACCGATCACGGCGAGACCTCCCAGGGCGACGAGGGGTCCGACGACCGCGGGAGCCTCGTCGCTGGTCCAGGCCGCCGTGGGCCAGGCCTCGACCGCGAAGGCGGCCATCAGCAGCGAGGCGCCGACCGCCGCGGCCAGCGGGACCGCCCGCCAGCGGCGACCGGGCAGGCTGCCGTCGGGGAACACGACCGGCAGCACGGCGACCATCAGCACCGGCACGGGGACCCACAGCCAGTTCATCGTGAAGAGCGACAGGGCCGCGTCGAGCGGCAGGTCGGCCATCCGGACGTCGTCGGCGAAGCTCCTCACCGGGGCGGTGCGACCGGCGGCCACCAGCCGGGCGTCGGCCAGCGCCGCGACCGAGGTGTGCAGGGCGGCCAGGACCGCGATGGCGAGCAGGATCCGCCCGGCGACGTTGCCGGGCTGGCGGCGCAGGACGAGCAGGCCCAGCCAGGCCAGGATCACCGCCGACGGCCCGTTGTGGAAGAGGAAGAGGTCGTACCAGACGTCCGACGGGCGACCGCGGCGCAGCATCGACGCCAAGGCCACGCCGACCGCCAGGGTGACCCCGGCGCAGGCGACGGCCAGCCGATCGACACCGGAGCGACGGCTCACCTCGCCAGTCTCACCCGTCGTGATCGGCCGGGGAAGCGGCCCACCCGCACCACGGGTGGTTCGGTTGGCCGCACCACCGGTTCGGGAGCCAGCACCCTCGCCCGACGCGGCAGCGACGTCCATGGTGGGTCGTGAACCACTGCGGCACCTCGACCCGAGGAGGACACCCGTGCCCGAGCATTCGACGCCCATCCCCGGAGCGAGCCCGATGGCCGTGCGCCTGACGGGCCTCGCCGCGATCGTCGCGCCCCTCCTGTTGCTGGCCAGCACCGTCGGCTACGTCACCGACGGCAACGGGATCAACGACGGGCACGTCGGTGGCACCTTCGGCGTGTGGTCCTGCTTCGCGTTCCTGCTCGCCCTCGTCGGCATCCACCGGATGGTCGAGCCGGTGGCGCCCCGGGCGGCGCCGATCTGGATGGCCGTCGTCGCGATCGGCGCCGCCGCCGGCGTCGGCTTCAACATCGACGCCATCCTGGCCGCCGACTTCGGTCGCGAAGCCGTCGACGCCGTCGGTGAGGAGTCCCCGCTCGTCCTGCTCGCCTACCTCCCGTGGGGCCTGTTCTTCCCGATCGGGCTCGTGGGGACCGGGGTGCTGCTGTGGCGCACCCGGGTCGTGCCCCACCTCACGGCCGCCCTGGTCGTCGCCGGTGGACTGCTCTTCGTCGCCTCCCGGCCGCCTCGCATCGATCCGCTCGCCGTCTTCGGCGACTGCGTCCTCGTCCTGGCCTTCGCCCCGATCGGCTGGGCGCTGCTCACCGGCAGGCGCCTCGTCCGCATCGCGGCACCGGGAGTCGCGGCGTCGGCTGCCGCCTGAGCGGCTGGCGCCTCCCGGACCGCCGGCCCGGCGGGTCCGGCACGGCGATCGCCGTGGCTGAGCGTGGCGGGTGCCCGAGGGGAGTAGACAGTTCCCCAGGCTGTGGGGGAACGAGCGGGAGCTCCGGTGGTTCGACGTCGCAGGTTGGTCGCGTCCCTCGCGCTGGCCCTCGTGCTGGCCGTCGCCCTCGCCTACGTGGGGACCGCCGTGGTGATCCGCACGACCGTCCTCGACGCGAGCACCTACACCGGCGCCCTGGCCGAGGTCGACGCCTACGACCGGATCTACACCGAGGTCCTCGCCGACCCGGCCTTCACCCGCACGGTGGAGGACCTGCTCGGCCACCTCGACGCCGACCCGGCGCTGGCCCCGCACGTCGCCGCGACGACCACCAACGGGTTGCGCTGGGCCCTGCCGCCCGACCGGGTGCAGGCCGGTACCGAGGTGGTGGTCGACGCGCTGGTCGGCTACCTCCGGGGCGACCGGGACGAGTTCCGCCCCGAGCTGCAGGTGCCCGAGCTCCTCGAACGGGTCGACGAGGCCGCGGCGACCTTCGTCCGGACCCTGCTGGCCCGGGCCGAGCTCGTCGAGCTCCCCGACGCACCCTCCTACCGGGCCGCGCTCGACCGCTTCGTCGCCGATCTGGCCGCCGGTCGCGTGCCGGGCTCGGTCCCGGTGCCCATGGGGAACGCGCTCGCCCCCGAGGTGGTGGTGGAGGCGGTCCTCGGCGCGACGGGCCTGGCCGAGGACCCCGAGGTCCGGGCCCAGGTGGCGGCCGGCGTCGCGGCCGGCGCGCCCGAGGCGGTGCTGGCCACGCTGGCCACCGAGGCGGTCCGCCCCTACGTCGAGCGCCAGGTGGGCCAGCTCTCGAGCCGCCTCGACGTGGTGGGCGAGGTCGCCGACCGGGCCCGGGACGGCGCCGGGAGCGCCGAGGTGACCCTGGCCGGGGCCCGGCAGGCTGCCGGCTGGTTCGGGCCGCGGCCGATGGCCGTGGGCGTCGTCGTCGCCGTGCTCGCGCTGGCCGGCCTCGTCGCCGTGAACGTCGGACGGGCCCGCCGGGTCGCGCTGCTGGTCGCGGTGGCGACCGCGGGTGCCGCGGTCGGGCTGCTGGCCCTGGCGCGCTTCGTGGCCGACCGGCTGTCGGAGCCGCTCGACGCCGCGACGGGCACCGGGCCCGGCACCTGGAACCTCCCGGGCGGCGTCCGGTCCGTCCTCGACGACCTCGCCGGCGCCCTCGGCCGGGAGGTGCGGAGCGGGGTGCTCGGCGTGGCGGGCGCGTTGGGCCTCGTCGCGCTCGCGGCCGGCTGCGTCGCCCTCGCCGTCCACCTGGCCCGGTCGTCAAGGCGTGCCGCCACCCCGACGGCCCGGCCGTGGCGCCGCCGGGTCCCGGTCCTGGGCGCGGGGACGGCCGCCGTGGTGCTGCTCGCCGGCGCGACCGGTCTGACCGCGACCTCGTCCGGGGCGGTGCCGGCCGCCGCGTGCAACGGCCACGTCGAGCTGTGCGACCGCCGCTACGACGAGGTCGCCTACGCCGCCACCCACAACTCGATGTCGAGCCCCGAGGTGGTCAAGGTCTGGCCCGAGCACGACGGCGACCTGCGCGCCCAGCTCGACGCCGGCGTCCGCGGCCTGCTGATCGACACCCACTACTGGCGCCGCGTCGACGGCGTCGCCGACCTGGTCGCCGCGGTGGACGCGTCGTCGGTGCCGCTGCCCGAGCCCGTGGCCCGGGCCGTGCTCGACGCCGCCGGCTCGCGGGCCGAGGCCCGTCCCGGGACCTTCCTGTGCCACAACGAGTGCATCTTCGGCGCCCAGCCGTTCGTGGACGCGCTGGTCGAGGTGCGGCGGTACCTGGAGGACAACCCCCGGGAGGTGGTCACGCTGATCGTCCAGGACGCCATCGACGTCGAGGACACCGTGGCCGCGTTCAGCGCGGCCGGGCTGGACGACCTCGTCTACGACCAGTCCGACCGGTGGCCGACGCTGGGCGAGCTGATCGAGCGCGACCGTCGCCTGGTGGTGTTCGCCGAGGCGCAGGGCGGGACGCCGTCCTGGTACGCCGACGCCTGGGGGGCCATGCAGGAGACCCGCTACGAGGCCGGGGCGCCCGACGAGCTGACCTGCGCGGCGGACCGGGGCGAACCCGACGCGTCGCTGTTCCTGCTCAACCACTGGGTGTCCAGGCTCACCCCGAGCCGGGCCGACGCGGCCGTCGTCAACCGGCACGACTTCCTGCTCGACCGGGCCCGGCGCTGCCAGCGCGAGCGGGGCCTGCTGCCGAACTTCCTGGCCGTGGACTTCTACAACATCGGTGACGTCGTCGCCGTCGTCGACGAGCTCAACGGCCTCCCACCGGGATGACCGGGATGAAGGGCCGCCGGCCGGCTCAGCCGGGCGAGGGCCGGGCGTAGCCGTCGAGCAGCTCGGCGAGCTCGGCGGGACGGCTCAGCGCCACGGCCACGGCCTGCGGGTAGCCGGTGTCCTCCCACCAGTCGCCCGGCTTCTCACCGGGCGCGGGCACCATGCCGGCCACGAACACGAGCACGTCGGTGGGTAGCCGGGCCGCCACCAGCGCGGCGGTGAAGCCGCCGTAGGACTGGCCGACCACGACGAGGTCCCTCCGGTCGCCGACCGCTTCGACCACGGCGTCGGCGTAGTCGACCAGGGTGGCGCCCTCGCGGTCGCAGGGCAGGTCGGGCGCCACGACGTCGTGGCCACGCCGGCGCAGCTCCGACCCGGTCAGGTGCCAGTACCAGCCGACGTCGCCGGCCCCGTGGATCAGCACGAACGTCGCCACCTGACCGCCTCCGCTCAGGCCTCCGCGGGTTCGGTGTCGGGGCCGGGGTCCCCGCCGGTGGCGCGGGTGGCGAGGCGGTCGAGGTAGCGGTCCCAGCCCCCGGTGTGGTCCTGCACGGCGTCGGCCGGCAGGCCGCGGTGGGTGAGGCGCACGCGGGTCTTGGCGCCCTCGGGGTGCAGGGAGATCTCCACGGTGGTCGAGCCGGGGGTGATCGGGTTGCCCTCCTCCTCCCAGCCGAAGGTGAAGACGACCCGCTGGAGGGGAACGACCTCGACGTACTCGCCGCCGGACTGGTGCTGGCCGTAGACGAGCACGCGGTAGCGGCCGCCGGGGCGGGGGTCGATGTCGGCGACCGTGCCCAGCCACTCGACGTGCCGGTCGGGCTCGACGAGGAACGGCCAGATCGTCTCGGGGCTTGCGTCGACCAGGATCTCGCGCACGAGGTCTGCCATCAGGACCTGCCTCTCGGCTCGGGGGTGGTGCTTCGCTTGCGGGCCTCGGCTGCCTCGGCGGCGTCGCGGAGCCGCTCGAGGCCGGAGGTCCAGTAGTCGTCCAGGAACGCCCGTAGCTCGGCCATCCTGGCCGTGTCGGCCGAGTAGAGGCGCCGAGACGTCTACGGCGACGCCGGCCTGGGCAAGACGCACCTGCTCCAGGCCATCAGCCACTACGTCCGGGAGAACTACCCGACGTACCGCGTCCGGTACGTCACATCCGAGACGTTCCTGAACGAGTTCATC
>JBFWTJ010000121.1:0-10792 GCA_050247895.1 Acidimicrobiia bacterium | reverse complement strand
GTGGCCGGCCTGAACGGCGGCTCGCTGGTGGGCGGTGCGGAGATCCTCGAGGTGCTCTTCGACATCCCGGGCCTGGGGACCGAGATCTACACCGCGGTGGCCCAGCGCCAGTACGTCGCCATCCAGTCCTACGTGGCGGTCGTCGCCGTGCTCTACGTGCTCGTGAACTTCGCGGTCGACCTGCTCTACGCCGTGCTCGACCCCCGGATCCGCCAGGAGGCCGCCCGTGGCTGAGGTGCAGGCCCCGGGGCTGGGCCAGGCCCTCGACGTGTCGGTGCCCACGACGGCGACCGCGGGGTCCGACGAGGTGGTCACCGGGCCGCGCCTGGGACTGAGCGGGATGCTGGCAGCGGGCTGGCTGGTCCTGGTCACCGGGCTGGCCCTGCTCGCACCGGTGCTCCCGCTCCCCGACCCCAACCGGTTCGACCCCGACCTGCGCTACACCCTGCCCGGCACGCCCGGCGCGCTCCTCGGGGGCGACAACCTCGGCCGTGACGTGCTCAGCCGGGTCGTGTGGGGCGGCCGCATCTCGCTGCTGGTCGGGGTGGCCTCGATCGCCATCGGCCTGGTCGTCGGCGGGACCCTCGGCCTGGTCGCCGGGTTCTCCCGCAGCCGGCTGGCCCGGGTCCTGGTCGTGGCCTTCGACGTCCTGCTCGCCATCCCCCAGGTGGTCCTGGCCCTGGCGCTGGTCGCGGTGCTGGCCGGCGGTGACGGCGTGTCGGACTCCCGCCGGGTCGTGGTGCAGATCGTCGCCCTGGGCGTGGTCGCCGTGCCCCTGATGGCCCGCATCACTCGGGCCGCCACCCTCACCTGGGCCGAGCGCGAGTTCGTGACCGCGGCCCGGGCCATCGGGACCCCGCCGTCGAGGATCCTGCGCCGGGAGGTCCTCCCCAACGTCCTGCCCGCCATGCTGGCCTTCGCCTGCCTCGGGGTGGCCGTCGCGGTGGTGGCCGAGGGCGGCCTGGCCGTGCTCGGCGTCGGGATCGCCACCCGGCCGACCTGGGGGAACATGATCGCCCAGAACGTGAACGACCTGGCCCGGTCGTACCACGTGGTCTTCGCCGCCTCGACCTGCACCTTCCTCACCGTCCTGTCGCTGAACCACCTGGGCGACCACGTGAAGCGCCGGACCGATCCGCGCCGGAGCCTGCTGTGAGCCCGGCGCGCGACGGCGGGGGCGAACCGTTGTTGGCCGTCACCGACCTGCGGACCACGCTGGCCTCCCGGCACGGCCCGGTGCCCGCCGTCGACGGGATCTCGCTGCGGTTGGACCGGGGCCGCACGCTCGGCGTGGTGGGCGAGTCGGGCTCGGGCAAGACCATGCTGGCCCGCTCGATCATGGGCCTGCTGCCCCACGACGGCGTGCAGGTCACCGGCAGCGTGCGCTTCGACGGCGAGGAGCTCGTCGGGCGCTCCGAGGACGAGCTGCGCCGGGTCTGGGGCACCCGCATGGCCATGGTGTTCCAGGACCCCATGACCTCGCTCAACCCGGTCATGAAGGTCGGCCACCAGATCACCGAGCCCCTCCGCTACCACCTCCGCCTCCCCCGGCGCGAGGCCGAGGCCGTGGCACTGGAGCTGCTGCGCTCGATCGGGATCCCCGAGCCGGCCCGGCGGCTCGGCCAGAACCCCCACGAGCTGTCGGGCGGCATGCGCCAGCGCGTCGTCATCGCCGTGGCGCTGGCCGCCGGGCCCCAGCTCCTGTTCGCCGACGAGCCCACCACGGCGCTCGACGTCACCGTCCAGTCGCAGATCCTCGACCTGCTCGCCCGCGAGCGCCGGGAGCGGGACATGGCCCTCGTGCTGGTCACCCACGACCTGGGTGTCGTGGCCGGTCGGACCGACGAGATCGCGGTGGTCTACGCCGGCCAGGTCGTCGAGCAGGCACCGACCCGGACCCTGTTCGCCAACGTCCGGATGCCCTACACGCAGGCGCTGCTGCGCTCGATCCCGGCCCTGGACGGGCCCACCCACCGGCGGCTGCCGGCCATCGCCGGCCGCCCGCCCTCCCCGGTGGCCCGCCCGGCTGGGTGCCGGTTCTCGCCCCGGTGCCCGCTGGCCCGGGCGCGCTGCCACCAGGAGGCCCCACCGCTGGTCCGCACCGACGACCCGGCCCACGCCTTCCGGTGCTGGTACCCCGTGGGCGAGGGCCAGGCACCGGGCGGCGACGTCGCACCGGTGGCCACCGCCCTGCCCGATCCCGGCCGGGTGGCGAGCTGATGGCGGGGACCGGGACCGCCCACCTGCGCCCACCGGCCGAGGCCGTGCTGCGGGCCCAGGACCTGGTCGTCGAGTACCCGGCCGGGCGCCGCCGCGTGCAGGCCGTGTCGGGGATCAGCCTCGACCTGGTCGACGGCGAGACGCTGGGCGTCGTGGGCGAGTCGGGCTGCGGCAAGTCGAGCACCGGCCGCTCGCTGCTGCAGCTCCCCCCGCCCCGCTCGGGCACGGTGCACTTCGAGGGCCTCGAGCTCACCGCCCTGGACGAGCGGCGCCTGCGCCACCTGCGACCCCGCCTCCAGCTGGTCCTCCAGGACCCCATCTCCTCGCTCAACCCCCGGCGCACGGCCCGCCAGATCGTCCAGGAGCCGCTCAAGGTCTGGCGGCAGGGCGGGGAGGCGGAGCAGGAGGCCCGCACCGACGAGGTCCTCGCCGCGGTGGGCCTGGACCCCGACCTCGACGGCGCCAAGCGCCCGGCCGAGCTGTCGGGCGGCCAGTGCCAGCGGGTGTCGATCGCCCGGGCCCTGGTGCTGCGGCCCCGGGTGCTGGTGTGCGACGAGCCCGTGTCGGCCCTCGACGTGTCGGTCCAGGCCCAGATCCTGAACCTGCTCGAGGACATGAAGGAGCGGTTCGGCCTGTCCATGGTCTTCATCGCCCACGACCTGGCCGTGGTCCGCAACGTGAGCGACCGGGTGGCGGTGATGTACCTGGGCAAGCTCTGCGAGGTCGGCCCGCCCGTCGCGGTCTACGAGGCCCCGGCGCACCCCTACACGGCCACGCTCCTGCGCTCGATCCCGGTCCCGGACCCGACCGCTCCCCTGCCGCCCGCGCCGCCCGCCGTGGAACCCCCCTCGCCCCTCGACCCGCCCGCCGGCTGCCGCTTCCACACCCGGTGCCCGTTGGCCTCCGAGCGTTGCCGCCGGGAGGAGCCGAGCCTCGAGCCCGCCGGCGACGGCCGCTTCGTCGCCTGTCACCACCCGGTGGGGAACGGCGGAGGAGCAGGCCGTTGAACCGGTCGGGGCGACCGCCGACGGGGCGCAGGTGAGCCGGCTCGCACCCGACCGGCGGAGGGCCCAGCTCATCGAGGCGGCCGTGGACACCTTCGTGGGACGTGACCCCAGCCTGGTCGGGGTGGACGAGGTCGCGGCCCGGGTCGGGGTCTCGCGCTCGCTCGTGTACGCCTACTTCGGCGACCGGGCCGGCCTGCTCACCGCGGTCCACGACGCGCTGGCCGAGCGGCTGGCCCACGCGGTGGGGCTCGGCGACGCCGCGGCCGGCGATCCCGCCGTGGCGTGGTCGCGCGACGCCTTCGCCGGCGTGGTGCGCGCCTATCTGGAGTTCGCCCGGGACAACCCGGGCGAGTGGCAGCTCACGGTGACCCTCGGGGCCATGAGCCTGGACGGGATCCGCGCCGCCCGGCGCCGCCACGGCGAGCAGCTGGCCCGGACCCTGGGTGGGGGCCCGGGCGCGGTCCTGCTGGCCCGGGCCGTGGTCGGGCTCGTGGAGTCGGGCGCGGGCCAGTGGCGCGAGCAGGAGGGCGAGATGGACCTCGACGGGGCCGTCGAGCTGCTCACACGGGTGGGCTGGGACGGCCTGGCCGGGCTCGTGGCGGTGACCCGGGCCTGAGGTCGGACCAGGTCCCCCGACGCCCTCCGCCGGTAAGGTCGCCGGCATGGCTCAACCCCCCGCCTTCGAGATCGACCGCGACCGGACCTACGAGGTGACCATCACCACCGAGCGCGGGACCCTCGTCCTCGAGCTCGACCCGAAGCTGGCCCCCAACACGGTCAACAACTTCGTGGTCCAGGCCCGGGCCGGCTTCTACGACGGCCTGACGTTCCACCGGGTGGTCCCCGAGTTCGTGATCCAGGGCGGCGATCCCGAGGGCAGCGGCCGAGGTGGGCCCGGCTACCGCTTCGCCGACGAGCCGGTCAAGGGCGAGTACACGCTGGGCGCGGTGGCCATGGCCAACGCCGGGCCCGACACCAACGGCTCGCAGTTCTTCATCTGCATCGACGACTGCACCCGCAAGCTCGACAAGGCGTACAACCTGTTCGGCTACGTCACCTCGGGCATCGAGGTGGCCCAGTCGATCCGGGTCGGCGACGTGATGTCGTCGGTGGCCGTCGAGGAGAGGTGAACCACCCGGAGCCCGGGACCTTCCTGGTCGGTGTGGCCGGCGGGTCGGGCAGCGGCAAGACGACCGTCGCGCAGCGCATGCTCGAGCGGCTCCCCACGGCACTGACCCTGGTCCGCCTCGACTCGTACTACCGCGACCGGTCCGACCTGCCGTTGGCCGAGAGGGCCGCCATCAACTACGACCACCCTGACGCCTTCGACTGGCCCCTGCTGCTCGATCACGTCCGGGCGCTGCGGGCCGGTCGGTCGGTCGAGGTCCCCGTCTACGACTTCGCCACCTACGCCCGGGCGCCCAGGACCACCACCGCGCCGGCGGCGCCCGTCGTGGTCGTCGAGGGGATCCTCGTGCTCTACGAACCCGGCCTGCGGGACCTGTTCGACCTGCGGGTCTTCGTCGACACCGACGCGGACGTGCGGTTCATCCGGCGGTTGGAGCGCGACATCGCCCAGCGGGGCCGCACCACCGACGGGGTGGTGGCCCAGTACCTCGAGACGGTCCGCCCCAGCCACCTCCAGTTCTGCGAGCCGACCAAGCGCTACGCCGACGTGATCGTGCCCCACGGAGGCATGAACGAGCCCGCCCTCGACGTGCTGTTCGCCCGGCTGCGCGAGCTCGTGGCCGAACCGGTGCCGGGCGGCGCCCGGTGAAGCGCCGGGTCCCGCTCGGCTCGCCGCTCGACCTGGCCGAGACCGTCGGCCTGCTCCGCCACGGGCTGGACGATCCGACGGTGCGCATCTCGGGGCGCGAGGTCCTGAGGGCGACGCGCACGCCGGAGGGACCGGCGACCCTGCACCTGCGGGCCGAGGCCGAGCACATCCAGGCCGAGGCGTGGGGGCCCGGGGCGGCCTGGTGCCTGGAGCGGGTGCCCTCGCTGATCGGCGAGTGCGACGACCGGGCCTCGTTCGCCCCGGCCCACCCCCGGGTCGCCCGCTGGCACCACGACCACCCGGGCCTGCGGCTGCCCCGGACCGGGCGGCTGCTCGAGGCGCTGGTGCCCGCCGTGCTCCAGCAGCGGGTGACCGGGTTCGAGGGCGTGCGGGCCTACCACCAGATGGTGCGGCGCTGGGGCGAGGCGGCACCGGGGCCGGGCGAGCTCATGGTCCCCCCGTCGGCCGAGGCCCTGGCCGCCATCCCGTACTACGAGCTCCACGTCGTGGGGGTCGACAAGCGGCGGGCCGACACCCTGCGGCGGGCTGCCGTGCACGCCGGTCGGCTGGAGGTCGAGGGACCCGACCTGACCGACGCGTACGAGCGGTTGCGGTCCATCCCGGGGATCGGCCCCTGGACCTCGGCCGAGGCGGGCCTGCGTGCCTGGGGCGACGCCGACGCGGTGAGCGTGGGCGACCACGACCTCAAGCACGTCATGTGCTGGGCCCTGGCCGGGGAGGCCCGGGCCAGCGACGTTCGCATGCTCGAGCTGCTCGAGCCCTTCGCCGGCCATCGGGGCCGGGTGTGCCGCCTCGCCCTGCTGGCCGGGGCCCGGCGGCCGGGCCGGGCCCTGCGCCGCCGCGTCGAGCCGATCGCCCGCCGCTGACCGGCGCGGCCGCGCCGGTCAGTCCTTGAGGGCGACGGCGTTGGGCGTCACGTTCACCTTGGGCTCGTACTCGGCGACCTCGACGTCACGACCGACCGCGGCGAACCGCTCACGCAACGTGGAGCGGCACTTCGGGCAGGGCCCGTAGAACGCGGCGGTGGTCGCCGTGGCGCAGCGCGGGCACTCGAAGGCGAGCTCGTCGGGCACCGGGCCAGGGTGGCACGCGGTGGCTCAGCGGGCGAGGACCCTCAAGTTGGCCTCCACCTCGTCGCGCCGGACCATGACCAGGTCGGCCGTGCGGAAGCTGGCGATCCGCGTCGACCAGCAGTCGACGACCGAACGCCCCTGGCCCAACCGGAAGAAGGTGGTCATGGGGCCTTCCTGCTGGTAGGCATCGGCTCCCTCGACGACCTCGATCGTCCGGTCCCTCAGCACGACCTCGAAGCGGGGCATGCCGGACATGGTGCGCCGTCGACCCTGTGGGGAACCAGCCGACGAACCCTGTGGATGTCCACTAGTTGTCCACAGATCGGGCCCGTCAGGCCGGCGCCGGGTGGAGCTGGAGGGCGGCGCTCTCGAACAGGTCGGCCGGGCCGTGGACGATCTCGGGGGGCCGTGCCGAGCCCAGGGCATGGGCCAGGGCCTCGCAGTCGCCCTCGAAGGTCCGGTAGGCGCCGCTCCAGACCAGCCAGAGGTCCCGGCCCCCCGCCCGGTCCAGGATCTCGGCCGCCCGCTCTGCCGGGTCGGCCGCGTCGTTGCGGGCCCGGTAGTCCCGCCAGTCGACGAAGCGGCCGTCGTCGAGCGTCGGGTAGGCCAGCACCTCGGCGGCCACGCCGCGGGCCGCCAGCGCCCGGTCCAGCGACGGGCCGAGCTGGTCCGGGCAGACCACCACGACCGGCTCGCCCCCGTCCTCGGCGATGCGCCCGGCCAGCTCGTCGGCCTGGGTCCGCTCGACGGTGGCGTTGTGCCCGATCCCGATCCCGGCCAGCACGATCCAGGCGCCCGCGGCCAGCGCGACCGGCCACCCGCGGGGTAGGGCGACCAGTCCGGCCGCCACCACGACCAGCGCCAGGGGCACGACGACCGCGGCGTAGCGGCTGGCGTAGGCGCTCGAGCCGGCCAGCGCGACCAGGGAGCCCAGCGCCAGGGTCCCCGCGGCGACCGCGGCCAGGGGACGCAGGGCGGGCCGCGTGCGCGGGCCCAGGACGACGGTGGCCCCGGTCTGGGTGCCGCACAGCCCGACCAGGGCCAGGACCACGCTCAGGACCCCGAGCAGCCGGGCCTCGGCCCAGCCACCCCCGCCGAGGTCGTCGAGGGTCACGGCCAGCACCTGGGCCGGGCGCGACGGCGGCGCCCAGGGCGTGCCGGTGTGGGCGAGCTGGTCGGCCAGCGCCGGGACCCAGGGCAGGAAGGCCAGCGCCCCGACGCCGAGCGCGACCAGGGCCCGGCGGGCCCCGGCCCGGTCCCCCGGGACCCGCACGGCGCGCAGGACCAGCAGCGCGGCCACGACGGCCACGAGGTGGAGCGACCAGTAGTGCGTCCACAGCAGCGCCGCGGTGACCGCGGCGAGCCCGGCGCCGGCGGCGCGCCCGCCCCGGGCCACCACGTCGTCGACCAGCACGGCACCGGCGAGCACCAGGGCCATGACCAGGGCGTACATGCGGGCCTCGGTCGCGTAGCGCACGCAGAACGGGCAGAGCGCGACCAGCACGACGGCCCAGGCGCCGAGCTCGGGACCGCCCCGGCGCCGCCCGACCACCCAGGCCAGGGGGAGGCTGGCGACCGAGAGCACCCCGGACAGGGCCCGCACGGCCAGGTCGCCGGTGCCGAACAGCGTGGTCCAGCCGTGCAGGAGCCAGTAGTAGAGGGGCGGGTGCCCGTCACGGCGCAGGGCCGGGCCGATCTCGGACAGGGGCAGGCGGGCGATGTCGACCGTGAGGGCCTCGTCCAGCCACAGCGGCGACGAGGTCGTGAACCTGGCCACCACGCCGACCGCCACGGCCAGGGCGACCAGGCCGCCCAGGGCCCGCCCGACGGGGGGTGGGCTGGCGGGGGCGGCGGGCATGGCGCAACAGATCAGCGCAGCGGGCCCCGCGTTGTCGAGCAGGGGGTGCCGCAGGCGGGCCGGGGTCGGGCACTACTCTCGGACGGCCCGCCCCCATCCCGGAGCGCCGCCCTGCGATCGACCGACGTGAACTCGCCTCCGACCGCCTCCGGCCCCGCCCCCGTAGGCGAGGTCGTCGTGATCGGTGCCGGCCCCGCCGGGCTCACCGCGGCCTACGAGCTGGCCCGCCGTGGCGTGACGAGCACCGTGCTGGAGGCCGATGCCGTCGTCGGGGGGATCAGCCGCACCGTCGAGCGCGACGGCTGGCGGTTCGACATCGGCGGCCACCGGTTCTTCACCAAGGTGCCCGAGGTCGAGGCCCTGTGGCACGAGATCCTGCCCGACGAGTTGATGACCCGGCCCCGGTCGAGCCGCATCTACTACCGGGGCCGCTTCTTCGACTACCCGATCCGACCCCTCAACGCCCTGCGCAACCTCGGCCCGCTCGAGGCGGTCCGCTGTGCGGCGTCGTTCGTCGCCGTCCGCTTCCGGCCTCCCGCCGACCGCACCTCGCTCGAGGGGTACGTGGCGTCCAACTACGGCTGGCGCCTCTACGAGCACTTCTTCAAGTCGTACACGGAGAAGGTGTGGGGGGTTCCCCCCGCGGCGATCTCGGCCGAGTGGGGCGCCCAGCGGATCAAGGGCATGTCGCTGTGGAGCGCGGTGTGGGAGCCGCTGCGGGCCCGCCTGGCCGGCACCCGGGCCACCGCCGACCAGGTGACCAGCCTCATCGAGCGCTTCGAGTACCCGACCCACGGTCCCGGGATGATGTGGGAGCGCTGCGCGGAGCTGGTCGAGGCCGCGGGGACCAAGGTGCTGCGGGACGCGGCCGTGGTCGGCGTGGAGCACCACGGCGGCCGGGCCCGCTCGGTGACGACCGAGACCGACGGCGTGCCCACCGTCCACCCCGCCGACCACGTCGTGTCGTCGATGCCCCTGGCCGACCTGGTCCGGGCCATGGACCCGGCGCCGCCACCCGAGGTGGTCGCCGCGGCCGACGACCTGCGCTTCCGCGACTTCCTCTCGGTCGCCCTGGTGGTCCCGGCGGACCAGGTCGGCTGGACCGACAACTGGATCTACCTCCACGCCCCCGAGGTCCGCGCCATGCGGGTCCAGAACTTCGGCGCCTGGTCCCCCCACATGGTCAAGGAGGGCTGGAACGTCCTCGGCCTGGAGTACACGGTCCTGGAGGGCGACGAGGCCTGGCGGGCGCCCGACGCCGAGCTCGTCGAGCGGGCCGAGGCCGAGCTGGAGCTCCTCGGGCTGATGCGGGCGGACGACGTCGAAGCGGGCTACGTCGTGCGCATGCCCAAGGCGTACCCCGTCTACGACGACCGCTACCAGGCCAACGTCGCGGTGATCCGGGCCTGGCTGGAGCAGGCGGTCCCCAACGTCCACCCGGTGGGCCGCAACGGGATGCACCGGTACAACAACCAGGACCACTCGATGTACACGGCCATGCTCGCCGTCGAGAACGTGCTGGGTGCCGACCACGACGTCTGGGCCGTCAACGTCGACGGCGAGTACCACGAGGAGCGCCGACCGGGTGGGGGCACCGGCCGGGACGCGCCCGTGCTCCCCCGCACCTGATCCGGTGGTCCCGTCGCCGGCGGGACCCGACCCGGTCCGGGTCAGCCCCGGCCGAGGCGGCGGGCCACGGGCGCCAGCAGGCGGTCCCGCAACGCCCACCAGGTCACCAGCGACATGGCCTCCACCACGATGCGCGTCGACATCTTCGAGGTGCCCCGCACGCGGTCGCTGAAGGTGATGGGCAGCTCCTCGATCCGGCCTCCGGCCCCGGCCACCCGGTAGGCCATCTCGACCTGGAAGGCGTAGCCGTCGGCCCGGGTCGACTCGTAGCCGATGGCCTCGAGCACGCCGGCTCGGTACGCCCGGAACCCCGCGGTGGCGTCGGCCACCCGCAGCCCCAGGGCCACGCCCACGTAGCGGTTGCCCCACCGCGACAGGAGCCGGCGGTGCAGCGGCCAGTGGGGCACCTGCCCACCTTGCACGTACCGCGAGCCGATGGCCAGGTCGGCCCCCGCGACGGCCGCGTCGACCAGACGGGGCAGGTCGGACGGGTCGTGGGACAGGTCCCCGTCCATCTCGACGAGCACCTCGTAGCCCCGGGCCAGGCCGATCCCGAAGCCGTGCCGGTAGGCGCTGCCCAGGCCGGCCTTGGCCTCCCGCGTGACCACCTCGATCCCACCCAGCTCGGCTGCCGCGGCCCGGGCCAGCTCGGCGGTCCCGTCCGGGCTCCCGTCGTCGACCACCAGCACCTCCGCGTCGGGCGCGGCGGCACGGACGCGGTGCAGCACCGTGACGACGTTGTCCGCCTCCTGGTAGGTCGGGATGACGACCAGGGTGCGGGTGGGCGGTGCGCGCACCGCCGCAAGCTAGTGCGGCGCTAGTACGGCCAACCGGCGTCCCGGTGGCCGAGGCGGCGGGCCCAGCGCTCGCCGCCGACCACCAGCACCGCCTTGAGGACGAGGTTCCGGGCGAACCACGGGAGCTGGGCCAGGTGGCGCAGGGCGTTGCCGACCCGGGCCACGGGCCCGAGCGCCTCGACCCGGTACTCGACCATCGAGCGGGACCGGCCCACGTAGCGGAACCGCCGGCCCACCGCCGCGGTGGCCCCCAGGGCCAGGGTCACCCCGACCGAGCTGAAGGCGTCGTGCACCAGCATCGTCCCGCCCGGCCGCACCCGTGCGCCCCAGGCCGACAGGTCGGCCCGGGCCGGCCCGAAGCCGTGGGCCCCGTCGACGTAGAGGAGGTCGACCTCCCCGTCGAGCGCGTC
>JBFWTJ010000120.1:0-10857 GCA_050247895.1 Acidimicrobiia bacterium | reverse complement strand
CTGGGCCAGCGCCCGCCTCGACGACCTCATGAACTGGGTGCCGGCCCGGCTGACGGCCCTGCTGGTCGCCGCGGTGCGCCCGTCGCGGGCCGGGGCGGTGGCCCGGGCCGTGCGCCGCGACGCGCCGGCCCACCCGTCGCCCAACGCCGGGGTGGCCGAGGCCGCCTTCGCCGCAGCGCTGGGCCTGGGCCTGGGGGGCGAGACCCGGTACCCGGGCCGGGTCGAGCTGCGCCCGGTGCTGGGCGAGGGGCGCGACCCGGAGCCGGCCGACATCGACGCCGCGGTCGAGCTCCTCGACGACGTCACCGCGGCCCTGGCCGCGGCGCTGGCCGCCGGCGCGGCCCTGACCGGCGGGTTGGCGCTGCTGGGTCGCCGGAGGCGGCGGTCGTGACGCCGGCGCCGCGGCCGGGCGGCGTGGCCACCGGGACATGGCAGGTCCCGCCGCCGGGTCGGCACGGGGGCGACGGGCCGGCCCTGGCCCGGGCCCTGGGCGTCGACCCGTCCGAGGTCCTCGACCTGTCCCAGAGCCTGAACCCGCTGGCCCCCGACGTGGCCTCGGTGGTGGCGGCCCACCTCGACGAGCTGGGCCGGTACCCGGACGCGACGCGGGCCACCGCGGTGCTGGCCGGCGCGCTGGGCTGCGGTCCCGACGAGGTCGTGCTGACCAACGGCGGCTCGGAGGCGATCGCCCTGGTGGCCCGGGCCGTGGGCGGCGGGGTGGCCGACGAGCCCGAGTTCTCCCTCCACCCCCGGGGCGCGACCGGTCCCCGCTGGCGGTCGAACCCGTCGAACCCGAGGGGGACCCTGGCCGGACCCGCCGAGCGGGCCGGCGTGTGGGACGAGGCCTTCTTCCCGCTGGCCACCGGTCGCTGGACCCGGGGCGACCTGGACCGGGGCAGCGTGGTGGTCGGCTCGCTGACCAAGCTGTGGGCCTGCCCGGGCCTGCGGATCGGCTACGTGGCGTCCCGGGACCGGGCGCTGGTAGCCCGCCTGCGGGCCGACCAGCCCGAGTGGCCGGTGAACGGGCTGGCCGCCGCGGTGGTCGAGGCGCTGGTCCCCGAGGTCGACCTGGCCGGCTGGGCCCGGGGCGTGGCCGGGCTGCGGGCCGAGCTGGTCGACCTGCTGGCCGGCCACGGGCTGGCCGCCCGGGCCACCGACGCCTGCTGGGCCCTGGTCGAGGGCGCGGGGGACCTGCGGGCCGAGCTGGCCGGCCACGGCGTGCTGGTCCGGGACTGCGCCGGCTTCGGTCTGCCCGGCACGGTCCGCGTCGCGGTGCCCGGGCCCTCGGGCCTGGAGCGGCTGGAGGCGGCGCTGTGCCGGCGGGGCTGAGCGACCCGGTCGTGGTGGCCAAGCGCCTGGCCGAGGAGTGCGACGCGCTGGTGCTCGACATCGGCGGGACCGTGGTGGTCGAGGCCCCGCCGGGGACGCCGGTGGGCGACCTGGTCGTGGAGCTGCGGCCCGGCGTGCTCGACGACCTGCGCCTGCTGTCGGGCCACGTGCGGCTGGCCGCGGCGACCAACACCGCCACGATGGGCGAGGCCGACGTGCGGGGCCTGCTCGACCCGGTGGGGGTGGGCGAGCTGCTCGAGGTGGTGGCGACCTCGGCCGAGGTGGGCCGGGCCAAGCCCGACCCGGCGGTGCTGGTGGCGGTGCTCGACGCCCTGGGCGGCGTGTCGCCCGACCGGGCCCTGTACGTGGGCGACCAGCCCACCGACGCGCAGGCCGCGGCGGCCATCGGCATGCCGTTCGCCCCGGTCGGGTCGGGGAGCCTGCTGGACGCGGTGGCGGCGTGGCTGGCGCGCCGGGACGGCGGGGACCGCTGGGCCCGGCCGGTGCCCCGGATCGGCGACGCCACCTCGGCCGCCGAGCGGGCCGCGGCGCCCGACGCCTGGCGGCTGCCCGACGACCAGCGCCGGGGCCTGTACGCGGCGATCGGGGCGCGCCGCGACGTCCGCCGGTTCCGGCCCGACCCGGTCGGCGGCGACGTGCTGCACCGGGTGCTCGAGGCGGCCCACCAGGCGCCCAGCGTGGGCCACTCCCAGCCGTGGCGCTTCGTGCTGGTCACCGACCCCTCGACCCGGGAGCGGGCCGCGGTGGCCGCGGACCGCGAGCGCCTGGCCCAGGCGGCCGAGCTGGCCCCCGACGCCGGCCAGCACCTGCTCGACCTCCAGCTGGAGGGCATCCGGGAGGCGCCGCTGGGGATCGTGGTGTGCTGCGACCGCCGGGTGCCCGCCGCGGGGGTCCTGGGCCGCCGGACGTTCCCCGACGCCGACCTGTGGTCCTGCGCCTGCGCCATCGAGAACCTGTGGCTGGCGGCGCGGGCCGAGGGCCTGGGGGTGGGCTGGGTCACGCTGTTCCCGCCCGGTGGCCTGGCCGAGCTGGTCGGGCTCCCCGAGGGGGTCGAGCCGCTGGGCTGGCTCTGCGTGGGCTACCCCGACGAGCGGCCGCCGTCGCCGGGCCTGGAGCGGGCCGGCTGGTCGGCCCGCCAGGCGCTCGACGAGGTGGTGGTCCACGAGCGGTGGCCCTCGGGTCCGGCCGCACCGGCCCCACCCCCGTCGCGCCTGCGGGCGCCGGAGCCCCCGGCGGTGGTGGGGGCCCGCGACGAGGCCGACGAGCTGTTGACCGCACCGGGTTCGCTGGGTGCGCTGGACCGGGCCGTGGACCGGCTGGTGGCGCTGGGCCTGACCGGGATCGACGGGGGGACCCTGCTGCTGGTGGCCGGTCGCCACCGGGTGGTCGAGCTCGACGTGAGCGCGTTCGACCCGTCGGTGACCGACGAGGTGCTCGCCGCGGCCCGGGCCGGTTCGGCGGTGGGGGTGGTGGCGGCGTCGGCGGCCGGCCTGGTCGCGGAGGTGGTCGACGCCGGGACGTCGTCGGGCGACCTGCGCGACCGCGACGCCCTGTCCCGGGGCGAGGCGGATGCGCTGGTGGCCCGGGGCGTGGAGCTGGGCCGCCGGGCGGCCGGGCGCGGCGTGGTCGCCCTGGGCGAGGTGGGGATCGGCAACACGACGGTGGGCGCGGCGCTGGCCGCCCTGCTGCTGGGCCTGGACGCGCCCGACGTGGTGGGCCTGGGCGCGGGGGCCGACTCGGCCATGGTGGCCCGCAAGGCCGCGGTGGTGGCCGAGGCGCTGGAACGGGTGCGGGCCGCGGGGGTGGGCGGGCCGTGGGAGGCGCTCGCTGCGCTGGGCGGTCCGGAGGTGGCGGTGCTGGCCGGGGCGACGATCGGCGCGGCGGAGGCGGGCGCGGCGGTGGTGCTGGACGGCCTGGTGACCTCGGTGGCCGCGCTGGTCGCGGTGGAGGCCGAGCCGGCGGTGGCCGCGCACCTGGTGGCCGGGCAGCGGAGCCGGGAGCGGGCCCACGGCGCGGTCCTGGAGCGGTTGGGCCTGGAGCCGCTGCTCCAGCTCCGGCTCCGGGCCGGCGAGGGCGTGGGGGCGTGTCTGGCGGTGGGCCTGCTCCGCCAGGGCCTGGCCGTGCGGGCCGGCGGGGCTCGCAGCCGGCCGCCGGACCCCTCTTGACAGATGATTTCTAATTTCAGAAACTATTTCTGATCCCAGGAACCGTCTCGTCGGAGGAGGCAGTCGTGACCCTCACCCCCGCCCTGCACTACCAGGACCCCAAGGCGGCCATCGCCTGGCTCGGCACGGCCTTCGGGGCCGAGGTCACCATGGCCATCGACGCGCCGGCCGACGACCCGACCCAGTGCCACTACGAGCTGCGCTTCCCCGGTGGCGGCGACGTGATGGTCGGTGCCCAGTGGGCCGACTGGGCCCGCAGCCCGGCCTCGGTCGGCGGGGCCAACACCCAGGCCCTGCACGTCGGGGTCGACGGCGACGTCGACGCCCACTGCGAGCGGGCCCGGGCTGCGGGCGCGGCCATCCAGCAGGAGCCGGCCGACCAGTTTTACGGCGACCGGACCTACCGGGCCGTGGACCCCGAGGGCCACGTGTGGACCTTCGCGGCCAAGGTCCGCGAGGTCACCCGCGCCGAGGCCGAGGCCGCGCTGGGCACCCGGATCGAGGCCACCGACTGGGCGTGAGCGCCGAGCCGGCCGTCGACCTCGACCGGACCCTGGCCGCGCTGGCCGATCCCCAGCGGCGCCGGGCCCTCGAGCTGCTGGGCGAGCGGCCCCACCGGGCCGGTGAGCTCGCCGCGGCGCTGGACCTGGCGCCGTCGGTGATGAGCCGGCACCTCAAGGTGCTGCGCGAGGGCGGCCTGGTGGCCGAGGCCCACCCCGACTTCGACGCCCGCGTCCGCGTCTACTCGCTGCGGTCGGGCTCGCTGGGCGACCTGAAGCGCTGGCTCGCCGCGGTCGAGGAGGGCTGGTCGGTCCAGCTCGCCGCCCTCAAGCGCCACGTCGAGGAGGCGCCGTGACCTCGCGGGTGATGGTCGCGCTGCGCATCGACGCCCCGCCGCCGCGGGTCTTCGCCGCGTTCACCGAGGAGATCGCGGCCTGGTGGCAGCCCCACGGCCTGTTCGCCCCGTCGCCGACGCGGCGGGGGACCATGTCGTTCGAGCCCGGCCCGGACGGGCGGCTGGTGGAGACCTTCGAGGACGGCGAGGTCCTCGAGGTCGGCCGGGTCCGGGCCTGGGAGCCGCCCGGGCGCCTGGTGTTCAGCTGGCGGCCGGAGTCGTTCGGGCCCGACCACGACACCGAGGTCCACGTGCGCTTCGAGGCGGTGGACGACCAGACCCGGGTCACCGTCGAGCACCTGGGCTGGGACGGCGTGCCCCCGCGCCACGCGGCTCGCCACGGCTTCCCGCTGCTGGCGTTCCACCAGCGCGAGGCCGAGTGGTGGCGCGACCAGCTCGCCCGCCTCGGCGCCCAGGTGGCCTGAACCTCACTTCACGAGCCGGAGAGCACGACCTGGTGGCCGCCGGCGGCGACCGCTCCGTACTCGAGCGCGGCGAGCAGATCCTCGCGCTCGAGGTGCGGGTAGTCATCGAGCACCTCGTCGAAGGTCATCCCGCTCGCCAGCAACTCCAGGATCGTCTGCACGGCCATCCGAAGGCCGCGCACGGTCGGCTTGCCGTGGCAGACCAACGGGTCCACCGTGATCCGCTCCAGGTAGCTCGCCGAACCCACCCGCACATCATGCCGGTCGCCAGAACCGTCCGCGCCCGCGTCGCCACTTCAGGCGCGCTGTCGGGCGTCGGCACGGTCGACACCTCGACGACCTTCCTGGGCCGGCGCCTCGCCCTGCCCGTCCTCACCGCGCCCTTCGGCGCCGACGGGAGCCGTGCAGGCCGGCGCCGCCATCGCCCTCGACAGCGGCATCCGACGCGGTGCGGACGTGGTCAAGGCCCTGGCCCTGGGCGCGGACGTGGTCGTGTCGGGCCGCGCCGCGGCGACGGCCTTCGCCGTCTTCGAGGACTACGACCTGGCCGCCCACGGCATCGCCGTCGAGGGCGACGTGCGCTGCCAGGTGTGGAACCCCTGCCTGAACCGCGCTCAGCCGGGGTCGGAGGGGGCGCGTTCGGGGACGCCGGGCCAGTGGGCGCCGGCGCCGAGGCCCTCCAGGGCCAGGCCGTAGGGCAGGGCGTCGCGCATGGCGCGCCGCATCTGGTCGACGAGCAGGGCCCGGGTGTGGGCGACGGTGATCGGCGGGCGCGCCGCGATGTGGGCGGCCAGGGCGTGGGCCCGGTCCACGAGGTCGGCCGCGGGGACGACCTCGGCCACCACGCCCCAGTCGAGGGCCTGGGTCGCGGTGACCTGCTTGCCCGTGTAGAGGTGGTAGCGGCCCCGGGCCGGGCCGAGCAGCATCGGCCACACCACGTGCACGCCGTCGCCGGGGACGACCCCGATGCTGAAGTGGGTCTCCTGGAAGACGGTCTCGGGCGTGCACAGGACGATGTCGCTGAGCAGGGCCAACTCGGCGTGGATGGTGGCCGGGCCGTTGACCGCGGCGACCACCGGCACCCTGATGTCGAGCAGGCCCAGCAGCAGGCGCTCGGCGTGGAAGCCCACCGGGTGCCAGGTCGTGGCGTCGAGGTGGGACGACCACGCGGTCGAGGTGGTGCCGGGGTCGCCGGCGGGTCGACCGGCGGGAGGGCGGTACGCGTCGGCGATGAAGGAGTCGCCGGTGCCGGTGAGGACCACCGCCCGCAGGTCGGGGTCGGCCGCGATCTGGTGGGCGACGTCGCCGATCTCGGCGTGCACCCGGGAGCTCCACAGCAAGGGCCCATCGTCCGAGTGCAGGCGGACCTCCAGCACGCCGTCGTGCTCGTCCAACGCGATGTTGCGGTAGGGGGTGGTCCGCCACCCCGGGTCCCGCGTGCTCCCCATCCCCGTCCTCCTTGACCCTCGGCCAATAATAGTGCAATCGTTCGATTCTGGGGAGGGGAACCCGCCGGGAGAGGGTCGAGGGGAGCGATGGCGCGACAGCGAGGCCCGATCGAGGAGCTCATCCGCGTGCGCACGGCAGCGCACCCCGACGCCACCTGGCTGCACTGGAGGGACGAGGCGCACACCTGGCGCGACGTGCGTGACGCCACCTGGCGGGTGGCCGGCGGGCTGCGGGCGCTGGGCGTCGAGCCCGGCGACCGGGTCGCGCTGATGATGTCCAACAAGCCCGAGTTCTTCTGGTGCTACTTCGCGCTCCAGCTCGTGGGCGCGGTGAGCCTGCCGGTCAACATCTTCCAGCGGGGCCGCACGCTCGAGCACATCCTGGGCGACTCGGGCGCCACGACGGTGATCGCCGACGCCGACCTGTGCGAGGTGGCCCGCGCCGTGCAGGAGCGGGTCGGGGGCCTGCGCCACGTGGTGGCGGTCGGGGCCGGCCCCGGGCCGTCCCGGTACCTCGGCTACGAGGAGCTGGCCGGCGGGCCGGCGGTCGAGCCGGACCTGCCCGACGACGTCGTGCCCGGCTCGTCGATGTACTACACGTCGGGGACCACCGGGCCGCCCAAGGGCATCCGCAGCACCCAGGTCGAGCGCTCGCTGGGCGAGGGCCACCCGTTCGGATTCCTCGGGTACCTGCTCGACGCCTCGGGCGTGCAGCCGGGCGAGGTGATGTACACCTCCCTGCCGCTGTGCCACGGCAACGCCCTGATCGTGTCGGGCCTGGGGTCGATGGCGCTCGACGCCCGGCTGGCGCTGGGCGAGCGGTTCAGCGCCAGCCGGTTCCTCGAGGAGTGCCGGCGCCACGAGGCGGTGTGCTTCAACACGCTGGGCGGGATGACCAACATCCTGCTGCGCCAGCCCCCCTCGCCCGCCGACCGCGACCACCGGGTGCGGGTGGTGCTCGCCGCGGGCACGCCGGCGGCGAGCTGGGTCGAGTTCGAGCAGCGCTTCGGCGTGCGGCTGGTCGAGTACTACGGCTGCATGGACTCGCCCGGGCTGCTGCTCAACGCGCAGGGCCGGGTCGGCTCCATCGGCAAGCCGATCCCGGGCATGCGCTACCGCCTGGTCGACGAGGACGACCGCGACGTGCCGGTGGGCGAGGTGGGCGAGATCTGCTGGCAGCACCCGCAGGGCCCGATGACCGAGTACCTGGGCCTGCCCGACGAGACCGCCCGGGCCTACCGCGACGGCTGGTTCCACAGCGGCGACCTGGGCGTGGTCGACGACGAGGGCTGGTACCACTACCGGGGCCGCCGGAAGCTCTCCATCCGCCGCCTGGGCCGCAACATCTCGGCCTGGGAGATCGAGTCCGCCGTCGAGCAGCACCCGGGGGTGCTCCAGGCCGCGGCCCACGCCGTGCCCTCCGAGCTGGGCGAGGACGAGGTCAAGCTGGTCGTGGTCGCCGCGCCGGGGGCCGAGGTGACCCCCGAGGAGCTGCACCGGTTCTGCGACGGGCGCATGGCGTACTACGCGGTGCCCCGCTTCGTGGAGGTGGTCGACGAGCTGCCCCGGACCCCGACCGAGCGGGTGGCCTACGAGGTCCTGCGGTCCCGGGGCGTGACGCCGGGGACCTGGGACGCCGGGCCCGGCGCGCGCCGGCCCGGCGAGCCGGGGCGGGCGCCGGCCGGTAGCGTCGTCGCCATGCCAGCCCCCAGCCGCAAGGCGACGGCGCGCCGCGGCCGGCCGCCGGCGGCCGACAGCGAGGCCACCCGCCGCAACATCCTGCGGGCCGCCGAGGAGATGTTCAGCACGCTCGGCTACCGGGGCGCCTCGATCGACCGGATCGCGGAGGCGGCCAAGGTCGCCCCGTCGGTCATCTACCACTACGCGCCGAGCAAGGCGCAGCTCTTCGCCCAGGTGATCCACCACGTGGCCGAGGAGCTGAGCGCGCTCCACGAGGCCGCGCTGGCCCCCGTGCCCACCTTCCGGGGCCAGCTCGAGCGGCTGCTCGACCTGCTCATCGAGCTCTACGGGGCGGATCCGGACCGGATCTCGTTCCTGGCCGCGCGCCGCTACGAGATCATCCGCAACCCCGAGCTGCCCGAGGTGATCTCGCCCGACTGGCGGATGACCGAGGACCTGGTGGCCCGCCTGGTCGACGCCGCGGCCGCGGCGGGGGAGCTGCCCGCCGGCGTGCCGGTGGAGCGGGTCCACGCCCGGCTCCGGCTCATCCTCGACGGCCTGGCCAACAGCGCGTCGACCCGGGAGACGATCGAGCGGTTCCGGTCCCACGTGCGCGGCGCGCTCGACCTCCTCGACGACTTCTGGACCGCGCATCAGGGAGTTGACGACCGGAAAAAATAGTGCGACCGTTCTATTAGTCCCCGGAGGGGTCCCGGGACGAGGAGGGACGGATGACGGAGCGCTCGAACGACGGGGCCGGCGGCAGGGCGGCCCGGCCGTTCCTGGACGGCGTGCGCGTGCTCGACGTGACCGGTGCGCTGGCCGGCCCCTACGCCACCACGATCCTGTCGGACCTGGGCGCCGAGGTGATCAAGGTCGAACCGGTCGACGGCGACTCGCTGCGGCGGCGCACCCTGGGCGAGGCCGGGCCGCTCCCGTTCGACATGATCCACCGCAACAAGCGGAGCCTGGCCGTCGACCTCAAGTCCCCGCAGGGCGCCGAGCTGGTCCGCCGGCTGGCCCGCACCTGCGACGTGCTGGTCGAGAACTTCCGCCCCGGCGCCATGGCCGGGCTGGGCCTGGCCTACCGGGACCTGGCCCCCGACTGCCCCGACCTCGTCTACTGCTCGATCTCGGGCTTCGGCCAGGACGGGCCGATGCGCGACGCCAAGGGCATCGACCTGGTGGCCCAGGCCTACGCCGGGCTCATGAGCGTCACCGGTGCCGACGCGGACCACCTGGCCAAGGCCGGCTTCCCCGTCGGCGACCTCGGATCGGCCATGTGGGGCGTCATCGGGGTGCTCGCCGCCCTCCAGCGGGCCCGGCAGGGCGGGGGCGGCGCCTACATCGACGTCTCGCTGGCCGACGCCATCGTGGCCTGGTCGCTGTGGGAGGTGGCCGACTACGTGGCCACCGGGGAGGTTCCCCGCCCGCTGGGCACCGCGCACCGGCTGGCCGCCCCCTACCAGGCCTTCCCGTGCGGGGACGGCCAGACGCTGGTCATCGGGGCGGTCGACCGCCGCTGGGCCGAGCTGTGCGGGATGCTCGGCGTGCCCGAGCTGGCCGACGACCCCCGCTTCTCCTCGGAGTACCTGCGCTTCCGCAACCACGTGGAGCTGGCCGCCGAGCTCTCGGTCGGCTTCGCCCGGGCCGGGCGCGACGCCTGGATCGAGCGGCTGCGATCCGCCGGGATCCCCTGCGGTCCGGTCAACGGGATCGACGAGGTGGTGGCCGACGAGCAGTTCGGGGTCCGGGGCATGTTCGTGCGGCGGCCCGAGGACCTGGGCCAGCCCGTGCTGGTCAACACGCCGATCGTGGCTGACGGCGCCCCCCGGATCACCCGCCGGGCGCCCCGGGCCGGCGAGGACACCCGGGCCCTGCTGGGCGACCTGGGCCTGGCCGACGACGAGATCGACGCGCTGGTCGCCGCGGGCGTGGTCACCGCCGACGAGCCCGTGGCCGAGGCGGTCTGAGGTGGACCTGGAGCTGGCCGGCAGGGCGGCCCTGGTCACCGGGGCCAGCGCCGGCATCGGCCGGGCGACCGCGGTGGCGCTGGCCCGCGAGGGCGTGGACGTGGTGCTCGCGGCACGGCGGGAGGACCTGCTCGCCGCCGCGGTCGAGGAGATCGAGGCGGCAGGTGGGGGCCGGGCCTGGTGGGTCCGCCTCGACCTGGAGGACCTCGACGGGCCGGCCCGGGCCGTCGAGCAGGCCGTCGAGCGGCTGGGCCGGCTCGACGTCCTGGTCAACAACGGCGTGCCGACCAAGCTCGGCGGGCTCTTCGAGTGGTCCGACGAGGGCTACCTCGACGGGTTGGTGGGCAAGCCGGTCGCCTACCTGCGGGCGGCCCGGGCCGCGGTGCCCCACCTGCGGGCCGCGGGCGGCGGGGCCATCGTGAACGTGGCCGGGATGGCGGCCCGGCACGCCACCCACGCCTACCTGGTGGGCACCATGGCGGTGAGCGCCATCCACGCCCTGACCAAGCAGCTGGCCGACGAGCTGGGCCCCGAGGGGATCCGGGTCGTGGGCGTGGACCCGGGCGTGACCGACACGGCCCAGTTCAACGACAACGCCGTCGGCCGCTTCGTGCGGGAGACGGGCCGCAGCCGCGACGAGGTGGTGGCCGAGTTCACCGCCTCGATCCCGCTGCGGCGCGTCGCGTCCCCCGCCGAGGTGGCCGACGTCATCACCTTCCTGGCCTCGGCGCGGGCCGGCTACGTCACCGGGACCTGCGTCCTGGTCGACGGCGGCCGCAGCCGGGGCTTCGACTGACCGGCACGGCGAGAGACGAGGGGGCCGAGAGGTGGACCAGATCCTGGGCGAGCACCTGGCCGTCGACGGGGGCGCGTACGTCGGCCGTCGTTGCGGCCACCGCTACTGCGGCGTGGACGACTACT
>JBFWTJ010000119.1:0-10874 GCA_050247895.1 Acidimicrobiia bacterium | reverse complement strand
AGGTGGTCGACGACGTGGACGTGGTGGGCGTGGTGGTCGAGGTGGAGGTGGCCTGCGACGGCCCGTCGTCCGAGCAGGCGCCGGCGAGCACCAGGGCACCGAGCACGACGGTGCAGAGCAGCGGGTGGGGACGGGGCACCGTCCGAGGGTAGGAGGGCGTGCCCCGACCGGTGCGGACCGCTCCCGGCGGGAGGACCGGACCGGGTCAGGCCACCGCGCCCGAGGCCCGCAGCTCGGCGATGCGGGTGGCCTCGAAGCCGGCGTCGTGCAGGATCTCGTCGGTGTGCTGGCCCGGGTGCGCCGGCGGCCGGTCCAGGGCCGGCGGGGTGGCCGAGAAGCGTGGGGCCGGCGACGGCTGGACGACCCCGTGGCGCTCGGCGAAGGTCCCCCGCTCCACGTTGTGGGGGTGCGCCGGCGCCTCGTCCATCGACAGGACCGGAGCGAAGCACACGTCGGTCCCCTCGAGCAGCTCGGTCCACTCGTCCCGGGTCCGGGTCCGGAAGACCGCCGCGACCCGCTCCTTGAGCCCGGGCCACGCCGCCCGGTCCCGCTGGTGGGGCAGGTCGTCGTCCTCGAGGCCCAGCGCCTCCAGGAGCAGGGCGTAGAACTGCGGCTCGATCGAGCCGACCGACACGTAGCGGCCGTCGCGGGTCTCGTACACGTCGTAGAAGTGGGCCCCGGTGTCGAGCAGGTTGGTGCCTCGCTCGGGACCCCAGGACCCCATGGCCCGCAGCGCGTGGAACATCGTCATCAGCACCGCGGCCCCGTCGACCATCGCCGCGTCGACGACCTGGCCCCGCCCCGTGGCGCGCGCCTGGAGCACCCCGCACACCAACCCGTAGGCCAGCAGCATCCCCCCGCCGCCGAAGTCGCCGACCAGGTTCAGGGGAGGCACCGGCGCCTCCCCCCGACGCCCGATGGGCTCGAGCGCCCCGGCGACCGAGATGTAGTTGATGTCGTGTCCGGCCGCCGCGGCCAGCGGGCCGTCCTGGCCCCAGCCGGTCATCCGCCCGTAGACCAGGGCGGGGTTGCGCGCCAGGCACGCCTCGGGACCCAGGCCCAGCCGCTCCATGACCCCCGGGCGGAAGCCCTCGACCAGCGCGTCGGCCCCGGCCACCAGGGCCAGTGCCACCTCCACGGCGTCCGGGTCCTTCAGGTCCAGCCCGATCGAGCGGCGGCCCCGGTTCAACACGTCGAGCGGCGGGATGGCCGGATCCCCGCCGGCCACGGCCTGGGCCCGGTCGACGCGCACGACGTCGGCGCCCATGTCGGCCAGCATCATGGCGCAGAACGGACCCGGCCCGATCCCGGCGAACTCGACGACCCTGACCCCTTCGAGCGGTCCCGCCATCTCCTCGTGCTCCTTCCCCGGCCGCCGGTCCCGCGGCCCGCGACGCCGATCATGGCCGACGCCGGCGGCCCGTCCCCCATCGGGCCCGCCGCCGGCGCGCCGGCTCAGCGGGCGGCGACCTCGTCGAGCTGGCGGCCCAGGCGGGCCAGCGCCGCGGGCGTGCGCGCCCCCCACCAGAACAGGTCCTGGCCGTCCACCAGCACCACCGGGGCGACCCGGGCCAGCTCGGCCACGTGCCGCTCCCGGAAGGGGTAGGGCTCGCTCGGCGCCAGCACCACGTCGGCGCGACGGGCCGCGGCGCGGTCCAGGTCGACCTCGGGGTAGCGGTCCGTGGCGTCGGCGAAGGCGTTGGCCACGCCCAGCCGTCGCAGCAGCGAGGCGCCATAGGTGCCGTCCGAGATCGACATCCACGGCCGCCGCCAGATCGGCACGAAGGCGCGCAGGCGGGGCGCCGGGTCCTGGGCCGGCAGGTCGAGCTCCACCGGCCCTGCCCCCACCGCCGCGGCGAGCTCGGCCAGGGCCGGCGCGACGTCGTCGACCGAGTCGATCGACAGCACGACCAGGCGCAGCCCTGCGGCCCTGAGCGCCTCGGCGTCCTCCCGCCGGTTCTCCTCCACGCACACCACGACCACGTCGGGCCGCAGGCCGACCACGGCGGCCACGTCGGGGTCCTTGGTCCCGCCCACGTGGACCAGGTCGGGCTGCTCGCAGAAGCGGGTGCAGGCCACCGGGTCGACGCCCCAGGCCCGGAGCGTCTCGGTCACCGAGGGGACGAGCGAGACGACCCTCACATGCGGCGGAGCAGCTCGGCCTTCTTGTCCTGGAACTCCTGGTCGGAGAGCAGGCCCTGGCGGCGCAGCTCGTCGAGCTGCGCGATCTGGTCGGGGATCGACGGAGCCGGGGGCGCGACCGGCCCGGGCGGGGCGGGGGCCCGGACCCGGTCGAACTTGCGGTTCTCGTTGGCCTCCATCTGCCGGTAGATCTCGTTCTGGACCTCCGACGGCTTGCGCACGTTGGAGAAGGCCTGGGTGCCGCGCTCGCCGGCCGACTCGATGGTCAGGTCGCCCGTGCCGAGCATGCGCTCGAAGATCGACTGGCTGAAGAACACCGTGTTGACCCGCTCGAGGGGGATCTCGATGCCGTGCTTGGCGATCACGCCGTGCCGGTAGATGAGGCGGTCCGAGGTGACCACGAAGTTCGTCGTCGCCCACCGGGCGTAGTCCACCGCGAACCAGCCCAGGGCCAGGAGCACGAGCACGCCCACGATGGCATCGACCGCGCCGGGGAGGTCGTTGGCCAGGACCAGGCCGGCCAGGACGAGCGCCACGACCAGCGCGCCGATCGACCTGACGAAGAAGAACCAGTGGGGGTGCAGGTCCAGGACCTTGCTCTCGCCCTCGTTGAGCAGCCTGTCGGGGTACGGCACCGCACCAATGTAGGACGACCCGGGCCGGCGTCAGCGGTATCTGCGCCGGGCGAACACTCGGTCGGGCGACACGACGCGGTGCAGGAAGACCATGCCCTCGAGGTGGTCGATCTCGTGCTGCACGGCCCGGGCCTCGAACGCGTCGCACTCCACCACCCGCTCGCGACCGTCGGGGGCCAGGCCCCGCACCACGAGCCGGGTGTGGCGGGCCACGTCGCCGGTCAGGTCGGGCACGCTCATGCAGCCCTCCCGGCCCACGTCACGGCCCTCGGCCAGCACCACCTCCGGGTTGACCAGCACCAGCTCCCCGTGGCAGCTCCGGGCCTTGGGGTGACCGGTGACGTCCACGCAGAACGCCCGCAGCGACACGCCGATCTGGGGCGCGGCGACCCCGACCGAGTGGCCGGCGGCGCGCATGGTGTCGACCAGGTCCCGGCACAGCTCGACCACCCGGGCGTCGATCTCCGGGACCGGGTCGGCCCGTCGGGCCAGCACCGGGTCCGGGATGCACCGGGTCTCCCGGACGGTCACAGGATCTCGGCGTCGGCGGGGTGGAGGCTGCACTCCACCCCGAGCTGGCCGGCCTCGTCGTCCAGCTCGGCCCGCACCGCGTCGGCGTCGACGCCCGCCGGGACCACGACGCTGAGCAGCATCACGTAGACCGGCGGTGCACCCTCGATGACCCGGGTCGACAGGTCCGTCACGTTGATCCCCAGGCCGGCCAGGCGCCGCGTCACGCCGTGGACGATGCCGGGGTGGTCGGCCCCGTAGACCGACACCGTCCAGCGCCCCCCGTCCCCGTCGGGCGGCGGCCCGTCGTGGACCGGCTCCACGTGCACGGCCAGGCCGAACGGCGCGCAGCCCCGCTCGACCGCGGCCCGGACCTCGGCGGCGGGCGCGTCGACGGCGATGACCAGCACCATGGCGAACTGGCCCCGCAGGACCGTCATCGACGAGTCCTCGATGTTGGCCCCGACCTCGCCCAGCGCGCCGCTGATGGCGGCGACGATGCCCGGGCGGTCCAGGCCCACGGCGGTGACCGAGAGCTGCATCAGGCGTAGCCCAGGGCGTCGAGGCGCTCGTCGTCGATGCCGAAGTGGTGGGCCACCTCGTGCACGACGGTGATCCGGACCTGCTCGACCAGCTCGGCCTCGTCGGCGCAGGCGGCCAGCAGGGGCCGGCGGAAGATGGTGATGCGATCCGGCAGGACGCCCGTGTAGCCGGCGTCCCGCTCGGTCAACGGCACGCCGTCGTAGCGGCCCAGCGCCGGCGAGGCCGCGCTGCCCTCGCGGATGACGACGGCCACGTTGTCCATGAGGCGGCCCAGCTCCTCGGGGATGCCGTCGAGCGCCTCCTCCACCAGGGCCTCGAAGCGCGCCACGTCCAGCTCGACCACGGTCCGCCACGGTACCGGCCCGACCGACCCTGCCCGGTACGGTGGGCCCCAGTGACCCCGGTCGCCGACCCCGAGCACCTCCTCGACGGCCTCGACGACGACCAGGCCCGCGCCGTCACGACCCCCGCCGCGCCGCTCTGCATCGTGGCGCCGGCCGGGTCGGGCAAGACCCGGGTGCTGACCCGGCGCATCGCCCACCGGGTCGCCACCGGGACCGTGGACCCCCGCCACGTGGTCGCGGTGACCTTCACCCGCAAGGCCGCGGCCGAGCTCGGCGACCGCCTGGCCCGCCTCGGCGTGCGCGACGTCGTGGCCGGCACCTTCCACGCGCTGGCCTACGCGCAGCTCCGCACGCTGTGGACCGACCGGGGCCGGCCCGCCCCCGCCCTGCTCGACCGCAAGTCCCGCCTCCTCGCCGAGCTCGGCGAGCCACCCGCCGGCGGCCGGGGCGACCCCCGGTCGGCGCTGGCCCAGCTGGCCGGGGAGATCGAGTGGGCCAAGGCCCGGATGGTCGGCCCGGACCGCTACGCCGCGGCCGCGTCGGGGGCCGGGCGATCGGTCCCCCTCGACCCCGAGCTGGTCGCGGACAGGTACCGGGCCTACGAGCAGGCCAAGGCCCGGGCCGGCCTGGTGGACTTCGACGACCTCCTGTGGACCTGCGCCACCGAGCTCGAGCGCGACGCCCGCTTCGCCGCGGCCCAGCGCTGGCGGCTGCGCGCCCTGTTCGTCGACGAGCTCCAGGACGTCAACCCGCTCCAGTTCCGGCTGCTGGAGGCGTGGCGCGCCGGGCGCGACGACGTCTGCGCGGTGGGCGACCCCCAGCAGTCCATCTACGGGTGGAACGGGGCCGACCCCCGCTTCATCGCCGAGCTGGACCGCCACTGGCCCGGCGTCGAGGTGGTCGAGCTGCGGACCAGCTACCGGTCCAGCGCCCAGATCCTCGACGCGGCGTCCGCCGTGCTGCGCTCGTCCCGCCAGGCCGTGGTGGACAGCGTGGCCGCCCGGGGTCCCGGGCCCCGGGTCCGGCTGGCCGGCTGGGACGACGACCGGGCCGAGGCGGCGGCGGTGGCCCACCGGGCCCGCCTGGAGCACCGGCCCGGCCGCCCCTGGGCCGACCAGGCCGTGCTCGTCCGCACCCACGCCCAGACGGCCCTCGTGGCCGAGGCCCTGCGCGCCGCGGGCATCCCCCACCGCGTCCGCGGCGCGGGGAGCTTCCTGGCCCGGCCCGACGTGCGGGCCACCCTGCGGGCCGTGCGGGCCGCCCCGTCGCTGGGCACCGCCCTGGCCGACCTGCAGGCCCGGATCGATGCCCTGGACGACCAGGACGAGGCGGGCGAGGGCGGCGACCTCGCTGCTCGCGAGGCGCTGGCCCTGCTCCTCGATCTCGGCCGGGACCACCTCCGTCTGGACCCCTCCGGGCGACCGACGACGTTCCTGGCCTGGCTCCAGGCGTCCCTGCCCCGCGACGGGGAGGACGCCGGCCACGACGGGGTCGTGGTCAGCACGTTCCACGCGGCCAAGGGCCTGGAGTGGCCGGTCGTGCACCTGGCCGGGATCGAGGACGGCTACGTCCCCCTGGCCCACGCCCGCGGCCCGGTGGCCCGGGCCGAGGAGGCCCGCCTGCTCTACGTGGCCATGACCCGGGCCGGCGAGCGCCTCTCGATCACCTGGGCCCTGCGGCGCACCTTCGCCGGCAAGGTCGTCGAACGGCGCCGCTCCCCGCTGATCGACCCCCTCGTCGACGGGCTGGCCGACCCGCCGGGCTCGAGCCGGGCCGACGACGAGGGCGCACACGACCTCGGCGGTCCCTCGTTCGACGAGCGGATCGCCGACCAGCGACGGCTGCTGGCCGCCCACCGCGGGCGCCCGGGGGACCACCACGACGGCGGGGAGCGCGGCCGGGCCGGGCTGGTCGCCTGGCGCGACGCCGCGGCCCGAGCCGCCCGCATCGAGCCGGCCGCGCTCCTGCGGGACGAGGTCGTCGAGCGGATCGCCCGGGCCCGACCGGCCGACGTCGACGAGCTCGGCTCCATCGAGGGCGTGGGCCGGGTCCTGGCCCGGCGCCTCGGACCGGCCATGCTCGAGGCCCTGGGCCAGGACTGAAAGGGGGAGCCGTGCGCTTCGAGGTGCAGCAGTCGTTCGGGGCCGACGCCGACGCCGTGGCGCGCGCCTACGCCGATCCCGAGCTGTACGGCGCCCTGACCGACCTACCCGGGCTGGGCCGGCCCGAGGTCGTCGACCACCGGGCGCGGGGCGGCACCGTGCACCTGGACGTGCGCTGGCGCTTCACCGGCGCGCTCTCCCCCGCGGTCACCGCGGTGGTCGACCCCGACCGGCTGAGCTGGATCGAGCGCTCCGTCCACGACCTGGAGGCCCGCACGACCCGGATCGAGCTGCACCCCGACCACTACGCGGACCGCCTGCGCTGCTCGGCCCAGGCCGAGGTCGTCCCGGACGGGCCCGGCGCCCGGCGCTCGGTCCACGGGGACCTGCGGGTCCGTGCGCTGCTGGTCGCCGGCGCGGTGGAGCGGGCCATCGTGTCGGGCCTGCGGGACAGCCTCACGGCCCAGGCCCGCGCCGTCGACGGCTACGTCGAGGCCCGGTCCGGGGGCTGAGCCCGGATCAGGGCCCCGAGCCCTCCCGGCGGGCGCGGCGACGCTCCACGAGGGCGGCGAGCCGGGCGAAGTCGACGGTGACGAACAGGCCCTCGGCCTCGGCGCACAGCACGTCGCCGGCGTAGAGCCGGCCCTTGGTCGAGATCTTGCGGCCGTCGACCCCGACGAGGCGGCCCTCCAGGCGCAGGTCGACCTCCAGCGGCGTGGGGCTGCGGTAGTCGACGGTCAGCCGTGCCGTCATGCCCGGCGAACCCGACAGGGACTGCGCCGTGCCCAGCAGCTCGTCGAAGACCGCGGCCACGTACCCGCCGTGGACCGAGTCCGGCGGGCCCTCGTAGGCGGGCCCGAACCGGGCGCGGCCCCGCACGACGTCGCCGTCGACCCACATCTCGAGCGGCGGGGCCAACGGGTTGGCCCGTCCCATGACCGGGCTGTGGTCGAAGAAGGCGTAGGGGTCGCCGCTGGTGGCCGCCTCCGAGTACCCCTCGAACAGCGAGGCGCTCGAGTAGCGGCCGAGCCGCTCGGCGACGGCCTCGACGCCGGCCACGGCGGCCCGGACCTCGTCGAGGGGGGCATCGGTGCGGACCATCGAGCCCAGCACCCTGCGCAGGGCATCGGCCAGCCGGCGCAGCTCGACGCGCTCGTCGGGCGGTGCCGCGTCCCGGAGCTCGTTGATGTGCGCGATCCAGTTCGGCGAGACCGGGACGGCCATGTGCCCGGGCACGCCCGGGCGGTCGGGCTCAGCCATCGGAGGCCACCTCCACGACGACGGGGGCGTGGTCGGACGGCTTGTCGCCCTTGCGGGCGTTGCGGTCGATCAGCACCCAGCGGACCCTCTCGGCCAGCGACGAGGAGAGCAGCACGTGGTCGATGCGCATGCCCCGGCCCTTGTGGAAGTCGCCGGCCCGGTAGTCCCACCACGAGTACAGGCCGGGCACCTCGGGGTGGGCGTCGCGGACCACGTCGTGCAGGCCGGTGCCCAGCAGTCGGGCGAAGGCGGCGCGCTCGGCCTCGCTGACGTGGGTCGCCCCCTCGAAGGCCCGCGGGTCCCACACGTCGAGGTCGGCCGGGGCGATGTTCAGGTCGCCGCACAGGGCCACCGGCGTCGTCGCCCCCGCGACGACGCCCAGGTGCGCCTCGAGCCGCTGGAGCCAGTCGAGCTTGTAGCGGTAGTGGTCGTGGCCCAGCTCACGCCCGTTGGGCACGTAGGCCGACAGCACGCGCACCCCACCGCAGGTCGCGGTGACCAGGCGGGCCTGGTCGTCGGGGGCCAGCCCGGCGGCGAACCCGGTGACGACGTCGTCGAGCCCCCGGCGGGAGCAGATCGCCACCCCGTTCCACCGCCCCTCGCCGTGGTGGGCGATCTCGTAGCCCAGGGCCGACAGCGCCATGGCCGGCACCGCGGTGTCGGCCAACTTGGTCTCCTGGAGGCACAGGACGTCGGGTCGGACCTCGGCCAGCCACGCCTCGACGCGCGGCAACCGCTGGGCCAGCGAGTTGACGTTCCACGTGGCGATGCGCACGCGTCGAAGCTACCGGTGGGGGGCGGGGACCCCAGCCCCCGCCCCCCACCACCGACCGCGGGAACGTGGCGCGGGTGTCAGCGCGCCGTGGTGCGCTTCGCCGGGGCCTTCCGGGCCACGGCCTTCTTCACGGCCGCCTTCTTGACCGCCGCCTTCTTCACCGGAGCCCGCTTGACCGCGGCCTTCTTCACCGCGGCCTTCTTCACGGCCGCCTTCTTCACCGGAGCCCGCTTGACCGCGGCCTTCTTCACCGCGGCCTTCTTCACGGCCGCCTTCTTGACCGGAGCCTTCTTCACGGCCGCCTTCTTCACCGCAGCCTTCTTGGCCGGAGCCTTCCTCACCGCGGCCTTCTTGACCGCGGCCTTCTTCACCGCCGCCCTCTTCGTCGTCGCCTTCTTGGCAAGTGCCACCCGTTCCTCCTCGGTCGGTTGGTCTGGGGTGTCGCCGGTCGTGCCCTCCGTGGGCGGGGGCACGACACCTGGGATGGCCAGGTCGACGCCCCGGCGGGGCGTGTCGATGGCCTGGATCACGAACGAATAGGTCTCGCCCGGCTTGAGCAGCTCGCGAGCCCGCCGGGGAGGCGGGTCGGCCATGTTCTTCAGGGGCAGGTAGCAGCGGGCGCCACCGGCCGCGATGTAGGCGCCGTGCGAGGCGAACCGCTCGACCTCACCCTCGACCAGCGAGCCCACCGGATGGGCGGCGACGAACTCGATGAACGGCAGCGGATCGTTGTAGGGCTCGATGCCCGACTCCGGTGCCGGCCCCGGTCCCCGGTCGCGACGCCGCCGGCCCGAGGGCGTCGCACCTGTCGTCGAGGCGGTCGCCGGCTCCGCCGGCACCGCGGTGGCCGGCACGGCAGCCGCCTCCTGGCCCCGGGACGACGCCCGCCGGCCCGAGCGACGGCCGCCCGTGGCGCGGGTCGACGCGCCGGCCGCGTCCTTCGCCGGCGTGACGACCGTGGGCGTCGCGACCGCGGCGTCGGCCGCCGCCTTGGCCCGGACGGCCTTGCGGGCCTCGCTGATCGAACGCCGCGACAACGGGCCGCGGACCGGTGCCCGATCCATGAAGACCCAGCCGACGTGCGGGACGGGCTTGCCGCCGATCAGGCGGCCCTGCTCGAACAGCCACGAGTACTGGCCGTGGAACTCCTGGAACGAGTCGTTGGACAGGACGACCGCGCCGGCCCGGTCGGCGATCTCGAGGAGGAACGCGTCGCCACGACCGATCACACCGGCGGGGGGCGTGATCAGCTCGCCGTTGCGCAGCGCCTCTTCGAAGGCCTCCTTCTCGTGGGCCTCGACGCGGTTGGGGAAGGTGGCGTCGACGACGACCGTGACCGCCTCGGGTGCGTACTGCTCGATGAACGAGCGCACCGCCTCGTCGAGCTGTTGGAGGCTCGGCAAGGTGCGACCTTCGGTGGCCAAGTTGGAGCCGTCGACCACGACGTGGTGCTGGGACATTACGAGCCGGTAGTCAACTACACGACGGCCGCGGGCACGTGGATCTCGCCGTGGTGGACACCGCTGCCGTCGTGCTCAGGTCGTGGCGAACGTGCCGGCGATCTCGTCGGCCAGCTCGGGATCGCCGCCCGAGCCGAGCGTGACGGTCACCACGTAGGACAGGTCGTCGTCGGCCACGACGTAGTACTGCACGCCCTGGACCGCGACCGGCGCACCGTCGGCGCCGGCGAACTCGGCCGAGTAGAGGACCCGCAGGGCGGCGCCCGCGGGCACCTCGACCCGTGACGTGTCCTCGAGCTCACCGCCGAAGGAGGAGATGATCCCCTCGATCTGGTCCTCCATCTCGTCGAACGACGGCACCCGGCCCGGGACCTCGATGACGTTGACGTTGTCGGAGAAGTCGTCCTCGGGCGGCGCGATGGCGAAGAGGACCGCGCCCTGGCTGAGCAGGGCCTGGGCCTGGCTGCCCAGCACGTCGGCCATCTCCGGGTTGTTCGACTCCACCTCGTCGAGGATCGCCTCGATGTCACCCGCGGTCAGGTCGAGGCCCTGCCACTCGCCCGGCACCGCGATGGAGACGCCGTCGCCCTCGACGACCTCGAAGCCCGCCGGGGTCACCGGCGCCTGCGTGCCACCTTCGTCGACCTCGTCGGACCGGTCGCCCCCCAGCGCGTCGTCGTCCTCTCCGGCGCACGCCCCGACCAGCGGGAGCACCGCGAGCGAGGAGACGGCCAGGAACCGGCGAACGTTCGTCATGCCGGCGATCCTTCCACGGCCAGGGCGGCGGCAAGCAACGCGGCCTGCTCCTGGGCGTGGATGGTCGCCGATCCGGTGGCCGGGCTGCCCGACTCGGGCCGGCTGATGCGCCGGATCGAATGGGTCGCGTCGAAGCGCTCGTAGAGCCGGCCCTTCACGAAGTTCCAGGCCCCCATGTTCTCGGGCTCCTCCTGGAGCCACGCGATCTCACGGGCCTGCGGGTACCGGGCCGCGATCTCGTCGAGCTGGTCGAAGGGCCACGGGTAGAGCTGCTCCAGGCGGACCACCGCCACCGGCGCGCCGGCGGCGTCGCGGGCCGCGATCAGCTCGGGCCCGATCTTGCCCGA
>JBFWTJ010000118.1:0-10949 GCA_050247895.1 Acidimicrobiia bacterium | reverse complement strand
CCCACCAGCTGGCCGCGCCGGTGCGCTGGGTCTCGACCCAGCGCACGCTGGCCGCGCCCCGCTCGGTCGGCGGGCTCGCCTGCCGGCGCCTGGTCGAGGTCGGCCCGGCGACGGGCCCCGTGCTCAGCGGGCTGGCCCGCACGACCTACGCCGCCGAGCCCCCGCCGGGCCCGCCGGTGGAGCTGCGCCACGCCGAGGTCGACCGCGACCTGGTGTGGGCCACCGACGAGCCCCCGGCGGTCGATGGCCCCGGCGACGGGTCCGACCCGCTCCCGGTCGCACCGGTCGGCTCGACCCCGGCGGCCGACGCGCCCCGTCCGGCCACCACCGACGTCGCCACCGGCACGACCGCGGCCGGGCGCGGGCCGGGTTCGCCCGCCGCGGCCACCGCGGCCGGGACGGGGACGACGGCCGACGCGGACCCTGCCGACACGGGCGGCGGCAGCGCGGCGGCGAGCGGCCGACCGGCCGAGGGCGTCCCGGTGGGACCCGGGCCGGCCGGCGAGGTGCCCGACGTGCCCGTGCCCGCGGCCGAGGCCTTCCGCATGGTGCTCGCCGCCCAGGCCCGGGTCCGCCTGGACCAGCTCACCGACGGCGAGACCATCGAGGAGCTCTTCGGCGGTGCCTCGTCTCGTCGCAACCAGGTCCTGCTCGACCTCGGCCGCGAGCTCGGCCTGTCGGGCACCGAGGGCGTGCACGAGGTCCCCGTCGGCGACCTCGCCGCCACCCTGGCCGAGGCCGCGCCGGCCTACCGCTTCCCCGGCGCCTACCTGCGGGACCTGGTCGCGGCCGGCGTGACCCGGGCGCTGGGCGGCGCCGGGATCGACCGCGCCACGGCCCGCGCCCACCTGCAGGGCCGCTGGGGCTTCGGCCCCGGCCTCACCGACGGCGCGCTGGCCTGGCTGGCCCTGGCCACCCGTCCCGGCCCCTCGGCCCGGGGCGGCGAGCTGGCCGAGGTGCCCGAGGCCACCAACCCGGCCGAGGCACGCACGCTGCTCGACCGGGCCGCGCAGGCCGCCGCGGCCCGGGTCGGGGTCGTCGCCGTCCCCCGCCAGGCCGCCACCTCGGCCGGCGCCGAGGCCCCGGTCGTGTCCAGCCGCGTCACCGAGGCCCTGCGCCGTGCCGTGCGGGCCCTCGCCGAGGGGCTCGACGAGCCGGCGCCCCTCGATCCGGCCGGATCCGGCCCCGACGCGCCGGACGACCGACTGGCCCTGCTCGACGCCGAGTTGGGCACCGACCGGGCCGGCCAGGTCGCGCCGGCGTTCGACCCCCGCCGTGCGGTCCGCTTCTGCTCGGGCTGGGCCACCGCCCGCTGGGACCTGGTCGAGGTGGCCCACGCGGTCCTCGACGGCCGGGCCGACCTCGACCGCCTCCGGGCCGTGGCCGACCGGGCTGCGGCCTTCGCCGAGGACGAGGTGGTCGCGGCCACCGCCCGCTGGCTGGCCGACCTGGCCACCGGACGGGGTCACGACGGGGCGGCCACGATCCTGGCCACTGCGGCCCGGCCCCGGCGGGTGGCCCTGGCCGTGCCGGCCACCCGTCCGGTCACCACGCTGGGCCCCGCGGGCGACGTCGTGGTGGCCGAGGTCCCCGACCCCGGCCGCGGCGAGGACCTGGCCGCCCGGGCCGGGCAGGCCGGCCTGGCCCTCGCCGCGGGGCCCGACGCCCCCGACCGGCGTGACGAGGTCGTCCTGGTGACCGGGGCCGGGCCGGGCTCCATCGCGGCCGAGGCCGTCCGCCACCTCCTGCGGGCCGGGGCCACCGTCGTGGTGGCCACGTCCTCGCTCACCCGGGCCCGACGCCGGGCCTGGCGGGAGGTCTACGCCGAGGTGGCCGGGGCCGGGGCCGAGCTGCACCTGGTGCCGGCCAACCTGGCCGCGTTCGCCGACGTCGATGCCCTGGTTGCCTGGCTGGCCGATCCGGCGCCGCCCCAGCGGGGCCGGCCCGACCTGCGCACCGGCCCCCTGGTGCCCACGCTGGTGCTGCCCTTCGCGGCGACCACGACCGTCGGCGACCTGCCCGACGCCGGGTCGTCGGCCGAGGTCGCCGTGCGCCTCCAGCTCCTCGGCGTCGAGCGGCTGGTCGGTGCCGTGGCCGAGCTGGTGGGCGCCCACCGGCGCCCACCGGCCACGGTGGTGCTCCCGCTGTCGCCCAACCACGGCGACCTGGGCGGCGACGGGCCCTACGCCGAGACCAAGGCCGGCCTCGAGGCCCTCCTGCGGCGCTGGCACGCCGAGCACGGCCGGTGGGGTCGCCACGTCTCGCTGGTCGGCGCCCGCATCGGCTGGGTCCGGGGCACCGGCCTCATGGGCGGCAACGACGTGCTGGCCGGGCCGGTCGAGGAGCAGCTCGGCGTGCGCACCTTCTCGGCCGCCGAGATGGGCGCGCTGGTGGCCGCCTGCGCCGGGCCCGAGGTGCGCGCCGCGGCGGCCGACGGGCCCCTGGAGCTCGACCTGGCCGGTGGCCTGGACCGGGTCGCCGACCTGCGGGCCGCGCTGGAAGCGGTCGGTGCCCCGCTGCAGGCCGGGTCGGCGGCGGCCCGCCGGGCGCACGAGCTGCGGGCGGCCCTGGCGGCGCGCACGGGGCGGTCCCACGAGGTCGGCCGGACGGTCGCCGCGCTCCCGTCGCCTCCGACGGTCCCGGCCGCCGAGCTCCCCCGCGACCTGCCCGCGGTCCCGCCGGACCTGCGCCTGGAGGACCTCGTGGTCGTCGTGGGCGGGGCCGAGCTGGGCCCGTGCGGCACGGCGACGGTGCGGCGCGACCTGGAGCGGGGCGGCGAGCTGGGCCCCGCCGCGGTGGCCGAGCTGGCCTGGCTGTGCGGGTTGGTGCGCTACCAGCGGCAGGGCTACCGGGGCGGGTGGGTCGACGCGGCCTCGGGCGAGGCGGTCGACGAGGCCGACCTGGCCGGCCGCTACCGGGACCGGGTCCGCGGCGCGGTCGGCCTGCGGACCATGGTGGACGACGGGGTCCTGGACCCGGCCGGGTTCGACGTGCTCGTCCCGGTCGTGCTCGACGAGCCCCTGGCCCACCCGGCCGGCTCGGACGAGCTGGCCGAGGGCCACCGGGCCGCCGACCCGGCCCACGCCGAGGTCCGGGTCGACCCGGCCACGGGCGAGCGCACGGTGGTCCACCGACCGGGCGCGGCGGTGCGGGTCGCCCGGCGGGTCGGCTACCCCCGCCGGGTGGTGGGCCAGCTCCCCGACGGGACCGACCTGGGCCGCTTCGGGGTGCCCGGCGACCTGCTGACCACCGCCGACCGCATGGCGCTGGTCAACCTGGCCTGCACGGCCGAGGCGTTCGCCGAGGCCGGCATCGAACCGGCCGAGCTCCTCGCCGCGGTGCACCCCGCGATGGTGGCCAACACCCAGGGCGCGGGCATGGGCGGCATGGCGTCACTGCGCCGGCTCCTGCTCGACCGGATGCTCGACCAGGAGCGCCAGAACGACCGGCTCCAGGAGGCCCTGGGCAACGTGGTCGCGGCCCACGTCGTGCAGGCCTACGTCGGCTCCTACGGGTCGATGATCCACCCGGTGGCGGCGTGCGCCACCGCGGCGGTGTCGCTCGAGGCGGCCTGGGACAAGATCCGGGCCGGCAAGGCCCTGGCCGTGGTGGCCGGCGGCTACGACGACCTCACGCCCGAGGGCGTCCTGGGCTTCGCCGACATGCACGCCACCGCGGACTCCGACGAGCTGGAGGCCATGGGCATCGAGCCCGACGAGTCGTCGCGGGCCAACGACCTGCGGCGACGGGGGTTCGTCGAGTCGCAGGGCGGCGGCACCCTGCTGGTCGTGCGGGGCGACGTGGCCCGGGACCTGGGCCTGCCCGTGCGGGCGGTGCTGGCCTACGCGGCCAGCTTCGGCGACGGGATCAGCAGCTCGATCCCGGCCCCCGGGCTCGGCCTGCTCGCCGCGGCGAGGGGCGGCAAGGACTCGCCTCTGGGCCGGGCGCTGGCCGGGCTGGGCCTGTCGGCCGACGACGTCGCGGTGGTGTCCAAGCACGACACGTCGACCGAGGCCAACGACCCCAACGAGGCCGACCTGCACCACCGCATCGCCGAGGCGCTGGGCCGCTCGCCGGGCAACCCGCTGCTGGTCGTGTCGCAGAAGACGGTGACCGGCCACTCCAAGGGCGGGGCCGCGGCCTGGCAGGTGCAGGGCCTGCTCGACGTGCTCGAGACCGGGGTGGTGCCGGGCAACGCCACCCTGGAGTCGGTCGACCCCCTGATCCGACCGGCGGCGCACCTGGCCTTCGGCCACCGGCCGATCTCGCTGGCCCGGGGCGAGCGGGTCCGGGCCGCGGTGCTGACCAGCCTGGGCTTCGGCCACGTGAACGCCATGGTGGTCCTGGCCCACCCCGACCTGTTCCTGGCCGCGCTGCCCGTCGAGCAGCGGGCCGACCACGTGCACCGCGCCGCGGCCCGGCGGGCCGAGGGCGTCCGGCGACGGCTGGAGCGGCGGATCGGCTCGGCCGGGTCGCTGCGCCAGGCCGATCGGGCCTTCGCCGACCGGGACGAGGAGGCCCGGTTCCTCCTGGGCGACACGACGTGACGGTCCTGGCCGTGGGCCTCGACGTGGTCGACGTGGTCGCCTTCTCGGCCCAGCTCGACGACCCGGCGTCGGGGTTCGCGGCCGCCACCTTCACGGCGGCTGAGATGGCCGGCGCCCCACCCGACGCCGAACGCCGGGCCCGCTACCTGGCAGCGCGGTTCGCGGCCAAGGAGGCGACGATCAAGGCCTGGTCGGGTGCCCGTCGGGGCCGACCCCCGGCCCTGGACGCCGTCGACCTGCGCGAGGTCGAGGTCCGCCGGGACCCTTGGGGCCGGCCGTCGATCGAGCTGCGGGGGCAGGTCGCCACCGCCCTGCCCGCCTCGCTGGACGGACCCGTGGCCCTGCACCTCTCCCTGTCCCACGACGGGCCCTTCGCCGCGGCCACCGTGGTGCTGGCCCGCGACGACACCGGCTGACGACCGGCCTCAGCGTCGGGCGGCGTCGTACCAGGCCTGGATCCAGGCCCGGCGCTGGGCCGACGCCGGCCCGGTCCCCGAGGCCATGGCGTCGGGGTCGGGACCGGTGAGCCAACGCTCCAGGGCCGTGGCCGGCGCGGACTCGGCCGCGGCGCCCGGCGCGACCTCGATGGGCGGTGGCAGGGGCTCGGGACCGGCGTCGGCCAGCCACCGCACCAGCTCGGCGTCCCACTCGGCCTCGTCGAGGTCGAACGCCGGGCGGGAGCCCTCGGACGGCGCGTCGCCCGCGCCGCGGAGCCAGCCCTCGAGCTCGCGCTCCCAACCCTCGGCCTCGGCGGCCAAGGGAGGGGCGGGCGGCGATCCCGGGACCGCCCGGCGGCCGCCCTCGGCGGTGGCGTCGGTCGCGTCGGCCGCGGCCACGGTGCCGACCTCGGGGGCCATGCCGGTGCGCCAGCGGCCCTCCTCCCGCCGTTGGGCGACGAGGCGCCGCCGGTAGCGGTTGCGCCAACCGATCAGCACGATCTGGACGACGACCGCGGCCAGGGCCAGCAGCCCCCACGGGTGGGCCGTCCCGCTCCCCACGCGGACCTCCACCGGAGGGTCGAACCCCTCGACCCGCCCGACCACGGTGACCGCCCCCGTGCGCAGGGGGCCGACGGGCACCTCGACCACGACCCGTCGCGACTCCCCGGGCTGGAGGTCCTCGACCACCGGCGCCTCGAGGTAGCCGGTGGGCTCTGGGCCCGCGCCGGTGGCCAGGGCCAGGGGCACGGTGGCCAGCGGGACCTCGCCGTCGTTGAGCAGCGTCAGCTCCAGGACGCCCTCGGTCGGCAGCCCGAACCACGACCGCCACCCGGCGTCGACCTCGAGGGACGCGGCCACGACCCGCACCGAACGGTGGGGCAGGGTCCGCGACAGGCTGGGCGGGACCTCGACGATCCCGGCGATCCGCACCGGGGTCAGGACCGGGGCGGCGCCGGGGGTCGTCAGCCGGACCACGCAGGGACACCCGGCGTCGAGCATGGGGACCGGGACCTGGGCCACCAGCTGGCCCCCGTCGCGCGACACCATGGTCGTCGCCGTGGGGGCGTGGCAGTCGGCCGAGCCCCGGGCCGCGCCGTTGCCGCACAGCTCGACCGTGTAGAGCCGCGAGGGCGACAGGCCCTCGGCCCGGATGGTGAGCTGCTCGCCGACCGCGGGGGCGGCCGGTTCGAGCACCACGACCGGCGAGGTCTGGGCCGAGGCCGGTCCCAGCGGGCCGGCCACCGCGGCGGCCAGCACCGCCAGGCCACCGGCGACGACGGCACCCGCACCTCGGGCCCACCGCGCCCGCCGGGAGGGGCGGGGGTCCCGGCGCCCGGCGGGCAGGTCGCTCAAGAGCGGACCGGCTCGCCCGGCCGGTCGGCGGTGGCCGCCTCCCAGTCGAAGTCGTCCTGGCGGCGGGCGGCCCGGCGCCTGCGGTGCCGGGACCAGGCCCGGGCGACGGCCAGCGCGACGAGCGCGGCCACCACCGCCACGGTGGCCCACGGCACGGCCCAGACCGACATGGTGCGCTCCACGGCCACGGGCTCGTCGCCGTCGGCCCGGGCACCGATCCGCAGCTCGAACCGGCCGAGGGGCTGGACGTCGGCCAGCTCCTGGACGATCTCGTAGGTGCTCCCGGGGAGCAGCTCGGGCACCTCGTGCTCGAACGGCCCGCGGTTGCCCCGGCCGAAGGGCCCCTCGAGGGCGATGTTGACGTCGGGCGCGAGCATGACGTTGCCGGTGTTGCGGACCTGGAAGCGTACGGTCATGGTGCGGCCCGAGCCGAACGGGGTCGCCGGCGCCGAGTAGCCGACGTCGACCCCCTCGACCGCGAGGCCGGGCCGGGCGTCGCCCTCGACGCGCAGGTAGACGCGGGCCCCGACCCGCTGGTCGGAGTCGACCTGCACGCCGCCGTCGGCGGTGGTGCCACCGGCCACGAACCGGGCGGCGACGATGCCCCCGGCGTGGTCGCCGGGCGAGGCGTCGTCGGGCACGGTCAACCGGAAGGGGATGTCGGCCCGCTGACCGGGCTCGACCACGTACTCGCCCACCGCGAGGTCGATCCAGGTCCCGATGTCGGTCGGGTCCTCGTTGCCGGGCAGCAGGGTGAAGCCGCCGGCGGCGGTGTTGCGGGCGTCGGTGGCGTAGACCTGGAAGCTGAGCGGCTCCGAGGACAGGTTCGAGACGCCCACCACGTCGTCGACGACCTGGCCCGGCGCCAGGGTGTAGGAGAAGGCGTCGCGGTAGCCGGTGCCGTACGGGCCCGACGGCTCGACGGCCCACTGGAGGGGCGGGCCGGCCGCGGGTGCCTCGCCCGAGGTCGTCGGCGCGGTCTGGGCCAGGGCGGTGCCCGGGCCCAGCGCGACCACCACGGCCAGGGCCGCGGCGAGGGTGCCGACGAGCGAGCGCCCCCGGGAGCGGGGGCGGCGGGGGCAGGGCGGGGTGGGCATCCGGTGGAGGTGTTCCTGGGGTTCGGGCTCCCCTCGGGGGGAGCGGGACGGCGAGGATCGGGTGGCCTCCCCGGCCGCCGCCGGGGAGGACCACCACGACCTCAGGGACTCAGACCAGGGTGATGGTCACGAGGCCCGTGTAGGTGCCCTTCGCCGTCGACGCCGGCACGGTGAGCCGCACCGAGGCGTCGCAGCGGAACTCGCCACCGGAGTGGCCCGCCGGCGACGAGCAGAGGGTCTGCGGGGTGTCGAGCCCGCTGGTGATCGCCGCGCCCGGCGTCACCTGGGAGTCGCCGACCGGGACCGACAGGACCGAGGCGGTGGGCGTCCAGCCCGCGTTGCTCGCCGAGATCGAGTCGGTCGCGTTGCCGAAGTCGCTGAACTGGCCGCTGAGCGTCCAGCCGGCGTTCGTGCCGCGCAGGTCGGTGACGGTCAGGTCGGCCAGGCTGCCGGTGGCGGTGCCGCCGGGGGCGACCGACGACAGCGGGAACACCGAGTTGGCCTGGGTCAGGCGCAGCGGGCTACCGATGACGTTGAAGGTCGTGACCTGGTTGACCTTGGCGATGGGGGCGTCCCCGCTGACCGAGGCCGTGGCCAGCTCGATCGGGTCGCCCTCGGTGATGGTGTACCGACCGATCGAGCCCCGGATGGGGGCCGTGGCGTTCGGGTCCACCGGATCCGGGATGGCCGGATCGAAGGGGATGTTGCCGTACAGCGACCGCGGCGGGATGCAGTTGGTCAGCACGCCCTGGTTGGCGTTGCAGGCCGTCCCCTCGTTGATGGCGATGGTGCCGTTCACGCAGTCGAAGTTCGAGCCGTAGTGGCCGGTCTCCGAGCGCAGGAACACGCTGCCGTAGGGGAAGGTCGGGTAGAAGCCGCCGTAGCCGTGGCCGACGATGGTCAGCCGGGGCAGCGAGCCCGCCGGGGCGAGGGTGAAGTCGACGTCGCCGGGGCCGGCCGGGGTCCAGGTGGAGTTGGCCAGCGCCACGGTGAAGCTGACGTCGGTCGCCGTCGCGTCGTTGGGATCGGTGAGGTCGGTCCGAGGCTTGCTCGGATCGGCGCCCCACACGTCGCCCGGGGTCGGGTCGGTGACGTTCGAGGTCCACGTGAAGTTGCCCGTGACGACCTGGACGCCCTCGACGGTGTTGGCGCCCTGCACCGCGACGTAGAAGGTCGCGTTGTGGGTCGCCTCGCCGAGCGGGGCCTGGCCACGGCCGTACAGGTCGGCGATGAAGCTGCCGGCCAGCGAGCCGTTGGCGGTCAGGCTGCGCAGGGTGACCTGACCACCCGCGACCTGCGGCGCCTGGCTGGTGGCCAGGGTCAGGTCGAACGGGATGATCTCGGCGCCCTGGTACGCGCCCAGGTTGCTCTGGCACTCGAAGGCGGTCTCGCCGGGCTCGGGATCGGGATCGCCGCCGCCACCCTCGACGGTGACGGTGTCGAACGCCGGGGCCGGGAGAGCCTCGTAGCTGTAGGTCACCGGGTTGCCCGGGATCTGCACCTGGCGGCCCGACAGGCAGTCGAGGCGCAGCTGCGGACCGGTGTCACCGATGCGGGTCTTGATGTAGGCCGAGCCCGTCGGGGAGACCGGGGCGTCGTTGATGCCTGCGTTGGGCAGCGTGCCCAGGGTGCCCTGCGCGGCCTGGCTGATCGACACGGTGCCGCCGGTGGCGGTCCAGGTCGTGGCCGGGATGGCCGCGGTGAAGGTCAGCGGGGTGGCCGTGGCGTTCGGCGCGGCACCGCTGATGGTGGTCGTCGCGTTGGCGGTCAGCTCGACGACCTTGGTCGGGCTGTCGGTGTTGGTCGCCGTGAGCGCCAGCCACACCGACACCGGGAAGGAGTTCTCGCCGAGCGAGAGCATGCCCAGGTCGTTGTAGGCGTAGGCGATCAGCTCCGCCGGGATCTCGGCGGTGACGGTGGCACCGGACAGCGTGATGGTGCTGCCGGCTGCGACGGGGTTGGGGGTCGACGCGCCGGTGAAGGTCACGTCGACGTCCCGCCAGATGCCGTCGTAGCTGTACCGGCAGGCGTTGGGCGTCTCGGCCGTGGCCGCACCGGCGGGTGCGAGCGGCGCGAGGACGCCGACGGTCGTGGCGAGGACGGCACCGGCAGCGAGGCCGGCGACCTTCCTCCTCTTGAAGGGTCTCATCGCTGGAGTGGGTTCCTTCCGTTTGCATCTCTGGACAGACGGGTTCCAGCGGGACTGCGACGGCGCGGGTCGCAGCAGACCAGCTGCATTGCCACACAGAGAAGACCGCCCGCACCGGTTCCCCAGGTTGTGCTGTCTTGCTCTATTAAGTGACCCTTACATACGATCCCAGCGAGACGCAACCTTCGGGAGGAGCTCCCCCTGTGATCCGCCGCATCGCCGCACCGGCCGCGCTCGTCGTCGCACTGTCCGTCGTGCTCGTCACGAGCCCGCCGGCCACCGCCGCCACCGCCGTCACCCCCAACGCCTGCGACAACAACCTCGAACCGGGCCGGTACCGGGGCATCGACCTCACCTGGACCGGCACGGCCTCGGGCACGGGCACCGTGACCCTGAGCGGCCTGCAGGTCCAGGCCGCCCTGCCCGACTTCTTCCCCAAGACGGGCTACAACACGGGCCTGGGCGGCATCGGGGTGGGGGCCAACACCATCCCGGTCACCGCGCACGTCGCGCTGGCCGCGACCAACACGGTCGAGGGCACCAAGACCCTCACCGTCGACCTCGACGCGAGCTTCACCATCACCGATCCCGACGGCTCGCCCGGCAACGGCGACGAGTCGTCGACCCCGGTGCAGATCACGGCCACGCTCCCCGACGTGACCTGGACCCGAGTGGACCCGGCCCAACCGGTCTCGATCTCCCAGGCCGGCCCCGGGACGCTCCCCAACGTCGGTGGCGTCGGCCCGGGCGGGCGCGACGTCCAGCCCGACGGCAGCGCGTTCTTCGTGGGCGACATCGCCGGGCTCAAGCTGCTCTTCGACTGCCAGCCCGGTTCCTACTCGGACGCCTCCTACACGACCTTCACGCCCACCCAGGCCAACGCCTTCGCGGTGGCCGCGGCCGACGGCAGCGAGGGCGCGCTGCCCCAGTCGCCCGCGCCGGGCGGGACCGGGACGGGGAGCACGACGACCGAGGCCCCCGTCGTCTCGGGCGCCGGCGCCACCCCCTCGGCGGGCACGCCTGCCGCTTCCGGCGCCACCGGCACCACCGGCGCCGCCACGCAACTCGCCCAGACCGGCCCCAGCACCACCACGGTCATCCAGGTGATCGTCGCGGTCGTGCTCCTGGACCTGGGCTACCTGCTCTGGTCCGCGACCCGCACGGCCCGACATCGCGCGGGGCGGGCTGGCGCGGGGTGAGCGGACGCCGGGCCGCACGGGACACCGGGCGGCCCGGCGCCCTCGCCAACCGGCTGGGGCTCAGCGAGCGACGAGGGCTGCGACGATCCCCAGCGTCGTGGCGTTGACCGCGACCATGCCGACGTAGAAGTTGCGCTGCAGGCGAGCCAGCGCATGGTCGACGA
>JBFWTJ010000117.1:0-11071 GCA_050247895.1 Acidimicrobiia bacterium | reverse complement strand
AGCACAACCCCTACGACGTGCTGGCCATCAACGCCGCCTCGGCATCGCTGATGGTCTCGGGGATCCCCTTCGAGGGCCCCATCGGCGCGGTGCGGATCGCCTACAGCCAGGACGGCGTGTGGGAGCCCCACCCGACCTTCGAGGAGATCGAGGAGTCGACCTTCGACCTGATCGTCGCCGGCCGGGCCGTGGGCGACGACATCGCCATCATGATGGTCGAGGCCGGCGGCACCGAGAAGGCCTGGAGCCACTACGAGGCCGGTGCGCCCAAGGTGACCGAGCAGGTCATCGCCGACGGGCTCCAGTCGGCCAAGACCTGGATCCGTGAGTCGGTCGAGCTCCAGCGCCGCCTGGTGGCCGGGGTCGAGGCGGCCGGGGGGATCACCCCGCTGGCCTTCGAGCCCCAGCTCGACTACGCGCCCGAGGTGTACGCCCGGGTCGAGGCGGTCGGGCGCGATGCCCTGGCCGCGGCGGGTGCCATCGCCCTCAAGGCCGAGCGCAACGCGGCGACCGACGCCGCGGTGACCTCGGTCCTCGAGGCGCTCGCGGCCGAGTTCGAGGGGCGCGAGAAGGAGGTCAAGGCCGCGGCCCGCTCGCTGCAGAAGGAGCTGATCCGCAGCCGCGTCGTCAACGAGGGCGTCCGCATCGACGGCCGCGGGGCCAGGGACCTGCGCCCGGTGTCGGCCGAGGTCGGCGTCGTGCCCGCGGCCCACGGCTCGGGCCTGTTCCAGCGGGGCGAGACCCAGGTGCTCAGCGTGGCCACCCTCGGCATGCCGAAGATGGACCAGCTGCTGGACAACCTCGGCAGCAAGCCGCGCAAGCGCTACATGCACCACTACAACATGCCGCCCCACGCCAACGGCGAGGTCGGCCGGGTGGGCAGCCCCAAGCGCCGCGAGATCGGCCACGGCCTGCTCGCCGAGCGGGCGCTGCTGCCCGTGGTGCCCTCCCAGGAGGAGTTCGCCTACACCCTGCGGGTGGTCTCCGAGGTGCTGAGCTCCAACGGGTCGACCTCCATGGGCTCGGTGTGCGGTTCGACGCTGGCCCTGATGGACGGCGGCGTCCCGGTGAAGGCCCCGGTGGCGGGCATCGCCATGGGCCTGATCCACGCCGACGACAAGTACCTGACGCTGACCGACATCCTCGGGGCGGAGGACGCCTTCGGCGACATGGACTTCAAGGTCGCCGGCACGGCCGACTTCGTGACCGCGCTCCAGCTCGACACCAAGATCGACGGCATCCCCGCCGACGTGCTGGCCCAGGCGCTCGAGCAGGCCCGGGAGGCCCGCCTCCAGATCCTGGAGATCATGGCCAAGACGATCGCCGAGCCCCGCGGCGAGGTGGGCGAGACGGCGCCGAAGATCATCGGCTTCGAGATCCCGATCGACAAGATCGGCGAGGTCATCGGCCCGAAGGGCAAGGTCATCAACGCCATCCAGCTCGAGACCGGCGCCGACATCAGCGTGGACGACGACGGCATGGTCGGCACGGTCACGATCGGCTCGGTCGACAAGGGGGCGGTCGACGAGGCCCGGCGCCAGATCCAGCTCATCCTCAACCCGCCCACGGCCGAGATCGGCCAGACGTACCCCGGCCGCGTGGTGAACATCACCAAGTTCGGGGCGTTCGTGAACATCCTCCCGGGCCGGGACGGGCTGCTGCACATCTCGAAGATCGGCCAGGGCAAGCGCATCGACAAGGTCGAGGACGTCTTCGCCCTGGGCGACGAGGTCGAGGTGCGGGTCGACGACGTCGACCCCAACGGCAAGGTGTCGCTCTCGCTCGCCTCGGCGGTCGAGATCCCCGAGAGCGCCGGCTCGTCGGGCGGGGGCTCCGCCTCCTCCGGCGGCGCGGCTGCGGCCACCGTCTCGTTCGAGGACAGCTTCGACGCCGAGATCCGCGAGGAGTTCGGCGACCTCGGCCCTGCCGCCGCCGAGGGCGGCAGCGACCGCGGCGACCGCGGTGAGCGTGGCGACCGCGGCGGCCGGCGCGGGGGTGGCGGCCGCCGGCCGCGCCGCTGACCGGCCCGCCCCGACCTTGTCACCCGATCCGGGCGTCGAGCGCACCGAGCTGCCCAACGGGCTCCAGGTCGTCACCGAGGTGATGCCCGAGGCCCTCTCGGTGTCCGTCGGCGCCTGGGTCGGGGTCGGGGGACGGGACGAGCCGGCCCCGGTGGCCGGCGCGTCCCACTTCCTCGAGCACCTGCTGTTCAAGGGGACCGAGCGCCGGTCGGCTCGTGACATCGCGGAGTCGATCGACGCCGTGGGCGGCGACATCAACGCCTTCACGTCCCGGGAGCACACGGCGTACCACGCCCGGTTGCCCCACCAGCACCTGGGCCTGGCCATCGAGGTGATCGGCGACGTCCTGTCGGCCCCGGCGCTGCGTCCCGACGACGTCGAGGCCGAGCGCCAGGTGATCGTCGAGGAGATCCTGATGAACCTCGACTCGCCCGAGGACCGGGTCCACTCGCTGCTCTCGGAGGCCCTCTTCCCGGGCCACCCCCTGGGCCGCGACGTGCTGGGTGACCGCTCCACGGTGGAGGCCATCGGACGTGACGACGTGGCCGGCTTCTTCGCCGAGTGGTACCGGCCCTCCACGATGGTGGTGGCCGCGGCCGGCCGGCTCGACCACCGCGACGTGGTGGCCCGGGTCGGCGACGCCCTGGGCGGCATCACAGGGGGCGGGCGCCCCGTCCGGGTGCCGCCGGTCGAACCACCCCGGCCCCGCGCCGTGGTCCGGGACGACACCGAGCAGGCCCACCTGTGCCTGGGGTGGCGTGGCCTCGACCAGAGCGATCCGGCCCGCTGGGCGCTGGCGGTGGCCAACCAGCTCCTCGGCGGGGGCACGGCCAGCCGGCTGTTCCAGCACGTCCGGGAGGAGCGCGGCCTGGCGTACTCGGTGTACTCGTACCCGACGACCTACCAGGACGCCGGTGCGCTGACCGTCTACCTGGGTACGGCGCCCCGCCGGGTGCCCGAGGCGCTCACCGTGGTCGACGCCGTGCTCGACGACCTCGTGGCCGGGGGACCGACCGGGCGCGAGGTGGAGGTGGCCAAGGGCTTCCTGTCGGGCTCGATGCTGCTGGGCCTCGAGGACAGCGGCGGGCGGATGGGGCGGTTGGGCCGGGACGTGGTCCACCACGGCGAGGTCGTCCCGATCGAGGTGCACCTGGCCCGGCTGGACGAGGTCGACGTCAAGGCGGTGCGCGCCGTGCTGGAACGGGTGCTGGCCGGGCCCCGCACCCTGGCTGCGGTGGGCCCGGTCGAGGGCCTGTGACCCCCGTGCCGGGGACCCGGCCTCGTCTATCGTCACGACACCCGGGACGAGGCACGGAGGGCAGCCCCGCATGATCAGGGTCGGTGTCGTGGGCGCGGCGGGGCGGATGGGCGGCACCGTGTGCCAGGCCGTGGTGGCCGATCCCGACCTCGAGCTGGTCGCCGCCGTCGATCCCCACCACGCCGGGCTCGACCTGCGCCACGTGGCCAAGGTCGACTCCGACCTGTTGCTGGCCCCCTCGCCCGAGGCGTTGACCGACGCCGGGGCCGAGGTGGTGGTCGACTTCACCGTGGCCGCGGCGGCCCGGGGCAACCTGGCCTACGCGGCCGAGAACGGGATCCACGCCGTGGTGGGCACGACGGGCTTCGACGACGACGACCTGGCCGCGCTGCGCGCCGCGTTCACCCGCAGCAACTGCGTGGTGGCCCCCAACTTCGCCATCGGTGCCGTCCTGCTGATGCGCTTCGCCGAGCTGGCCGCCCCGTGGTTCGAGTCGGCCGAGATCATCGAGCTGCACCACGACGGCAAGGTGGACGCCCCGTCGGGCACGGCCGTGTCGACGGCCCAGCGGATGGCCGCGGCGTCCGACAGCTGGATCGCGGATCCGACCGAGACGTTCGCCATCGAGGGCGCCCGGGGCGGCCGGGGACCGGCGGGCATCCCGGTCCACTCGGTGCGCCTGCGGGGGCTGGTCGCCCACCAGGAGGTCCTGCTGGGCACGACGGGCCAGACCCTGACCCTGCGCCACGACAGCCTCGACCGGTCGTCGTTCATGCCCGGGGTGGTGCTGGCCGTCAAGGCGGTGGCCGACCACCCGGGGGTGACGGTGGGGCTGGATGCCCTGCTCGGGATCTGACCGGTCCCCGAACGGCGGCGGCCCGAGCCCGGCCGGTCAGCCGACGCGGGTGACCGTGCTGGTGCCCTGGAGCAGCGACAGGGTGCGCTTGAGGCCGGCGATGCCGGCCAGCGACTGGGCCCGGTGGCCGTTGACCAGCTCCCGCTGGACCGTTCCGTCGCCCTTCCAGGCCCGGATGCAACCCTCGGGGTCGACGTTGGCCAGGCCCAGGATGGCGCCCGAGCAACCGATGGCCCCGGCGAGGGTCACCAGGGCGGGGCTGCCGGTGTAGAGGCCGTGGGGGATCTCGTCGGCCTCGATGACCAGGCGCTGGGCGTCGCCGCTGGAGTCCTTGCACCCCGCGACGGGCAGGTCGCGCAGCACGTCGACGGGGATGCCGGGGGGCGAGACCTTGGGGTAGTGGTACGCGAGCACGGGGATCCCGACCGCCGCGGAGACCCGCTCGTAGTAGGGCCGGGGATCGGCGGCCTGGGGCGGGGAGAGGACCAGCAGGGCGTCGGCGCCGTCGTCCTCGGCCCGGCGCGACAGGACGACGGCCTGGCGGGCGGAGGGGGCGCCGGTGCCGGCCAGGACGGGCACCCGGCCGTCGACGGCGTGGCGCACGGCCAGGAGCAGGTCGCTGCGCTCGTCGGGGTCGAGCGTGGCCGCCTCGCCGGTGGTGCCGGCCACCACGACGGCGGTGATCCCGGCCTCGACGAGGCGGGCGGCGTGGTCGGCGGTGGCGGGGGCGTCGATCTCCCCCTCCTCGTCGAAGAGGGTGACCAGGGCGACGCCGACGCCGGTGAACGGGGCGCGATCGGAGGCCATGGGGCCGACCGTACCCGGCCCGGGCCGGCGGCTACGACGGGTCGTCGGCGGGGGAGCGGGGTGCCGGCCGGGCCTCGGTCCGCGACCCGGCTCCGGCGTCGGCCTCGGCGGCCTCGGCCATCTCCTCGTCGAGGCGGGACAGGCCCTCGAGGTCGCCCTCCCCCTTGCGGTACTCGAGGAGGGCCATGAGGCCGAAGGCGACGATCGACACGATCAGCAGGGGCATCCGGTAGTCGGCGATGAACTCGAGGACCCGGTCGATGGGCGACTCGAAGACGTCGCCGAGGAGCCGGATGGTCACCAGCCGGCCGATGGTGCCCAGCGCGTTGAGGACCAGGAACGTGGCCAGCCCCATGCCGGCCGAGCCGGCGAACAGGCAGATCCAGTTGTTGGGTGCCACCACGACGAGGGGGTACGCGGCCTTGCCGAAGCCGGACTCGAGCCAGCGGAGGGTCTCGCCGAAGGTGCGGGTGCGGGACTCGGCCCAGTGCAGCGCGGTGTCGCCGTACCAGTAGCCGATGAGGAACCAGAGCGGGTCGGTGAGGATCAGCCGCAGGAAGCCGACGAGGTAGTAGCTCCAGGCGTCGACCTGGTTGGTCACCAGGACGAGGTTCCGGTTGCGGGGGTTCAGGGCCATCAGCAGCAGCGGGTGCTCGTCGACCAGGCCCGGCATGATGCCGTCGCCCACGTAGCTGAGCAGGGTCACGACCACGAGCGGGATCGACACGATCGTGACGGCCCGCTTGGAGGGTCGGCGGCGTTCCCGGGCCGGCGCCGGGGCGTCCTCGTCCTGGCCCGGGGCCTCGCTCACGCCCCCGAGTCTGGCACCCGGGCCGGCCGTGGTCGTTTCGGGGTCGGCCCGGGTCCGGGCCGGGGTGGGGGACCTCCTGCCCCGGCCCGTGGCGCGCGAGGCTCGGGTGATGGCGATCCGGGCCCGTCGTCCACCACCGCCGTTCCGGCCGGTCGAGGTGGCGCGGGTGGAGCGGCGCACGCCCCGGATGGTGCGGGTCTGGCTGGCCGGCGGGGCCCTGGAGGGGTTGGTGGTGGACGAGCCGGCGGCGAGCATCCGGCTGCTCGTCCCCTCGCCGGGGGCCGCCGGGCTGGTGGTGCCCGAGTGGTCGGGGAACGAGTTCCTGCTCCCCGGTGGGCGCCGGCCGCTGATCCGCACCTTCACCCCGTCGTTGCGGGCCGCGTCCGACGAGGCCCTGTTCCTCGACGTCGTCGACCACCCGGCCGGGTCGGTGGCGGCCTGGGCCCGGGCGGCGGCACCGGGCGCCCCGGCCGCGGTGTCGGGCCCGGGTCGGGGCCACCGGTTCGACGGGTCGGCCAGCGCGCTGGTCCTGCTGGGCGACGAGAGCGCCCTGCCGGCCGCGGCCCAGCTCGTGGCGGCCCGGCCCCCGGACCTGCCCGTGGTCGCGGTGTTCGAGGTGGCCGACCGGGCGGCGATCCTCGGTGAGGTCGAGGCCGGGCCCGGGGTGGAGGTCCGCTGGGTCGTGGCGCCCGAGGGTGCCCCGCCCGGCACGGCCCTGGTCGAGGCGGCCCGGGACCTGGTGCTGCCGGCGGGCGGACGGATCTGGGCCGCGGGGGAGGCGGCGGCGATGCAGCGCCTGCGCCGCTCGTTCTTCGAGGACAGGGGCGTCGACCGCCGGGCCACGACGATCCGGGGCTACTGGAAGCACGGCCGGGCCGGCGACGAGCCCGAGGAGGGCGAGGACCCGGCCCGCTCGTAGGCTCGGAGCGGTGGACGAGGTTCGGGTCGACCGACTCCGGCCGGGGGGATCGGAGGTCGACGTGCCCGTCGACCTCGACCGGTCCGGGCCGGTCGAGGCCTCCGCAGCCGGCTCGGGAGGCGAGCGACGACCTCGACCCATCCTGCGATCGCCGGTGCTGCCGGCCCTCGGCGCGCTCGTGGCCCTCGCCGTGGCCGTGGCGGTCCTGGTCGTCGGGCGTGACGGCCAGGACCCGACGCCGAGCTCCTCCGACGGGTCGCCGGCGGTCCCGGCCACCTCGCTGGCGCCGACGACCCGGCCACCGCGACCGACCGGGTTCGACCTGGCCCGGTACTCGCTCACCGACCCCGACAGCCCCTGGGTCGTGGTGAACAAGCGGAACCCCCTCGACCCGCTCGACCACGTGCCCGAGCTCGTCTCGGCCGACGTCGCCCACGACGCCGAACCTCCGCTGCTCCGGCCCGAGGCGGCCCGGGCCATCGAGGAGCTGTTCGCGGCCTACCGGGCCGAGGCGGGCGGAGAGCTGCTGGCCCAGTCCAACTACCGGTCCTTCGAGACCCAGCAGGCGATCTACGAGGGGTTCGTGCGCCGCAACGGCCAGGCGTGGGCCGACGTGTCCAGCGCCCGTCCGGGCCACAGCGAGCACCAGACCGGCCTGGCCACGGACCTGACCACGACCGGGGGTCGCTGCACGCTCGACGCGTGCTTCGCCGACACGCCGGCCGGGCGGTGGCTGGCCGACAACGCCTGGCGCTTCGGTTGGATCCTGCGGTACCCGGAGGGCCAGGTCGAGGTCACCGGCTTCAAGTTCGAGCCCTGGCACTACCGCTACGTGGGCCGCGACCTGGCCCGCGAGATGCACGTCCGGGGCGTCGGGACCCTGGAGGAGATGTTCGGCCTCCCCGCCGCGCCGTCCTACGACCGGTGAGGACCGCGGGCCGGGGAGTGCTCGCCCGGACGGGCCTGGCGCCCGAGCTGCGCCTCGACGGCGGTCGGTGGCACCGGGTGGGAGCCGACCGAACGGGGGTGCCCACCCACCGGCAGCCGGTCGAGCTGGGCCCGGCTCCCAGGAACCAGCAGCGCGCCCTGGCGCTCGACTTCTCCTACCCCGCGGCGATGACGGTCCTCCTTCCGGCGGCGGTGCTGACCGACCTCGGCCCGGTGCTGGGGATCCTGGCCGGCGTCGCCGGCCTGGTGGTCGCCGCGGTGGCGGGCCGGGTCCGCCTGGGACGGCTCCGCGTCGAGCGGCGGGACGGTCGCCTGGTCGTGGTCAACCTCATGCGGACCTGGTCCGTCCCCGTCGACCAGGTGGTCGGCTTCGGGGCCGGCCGCGGCTGGGTCGGTGGCCTCTACAGCTCGTGCGCATCGGTGCACGTCCGGCGACGTCCCCTGCGGTGGTGGCCCATCCGGCTCCACGCGCTCTCGGTCTCCCCCGATCAGCTCGAGGACCTGGCCCGGCTCGTCGTGGGGCCCCTCGCACCGGGACCGGACGACGGCCAGGGCCCGGACGGCCGGGGGTAGGGTCACGGCCGTGGGTCGGCGGAGGCGGCCGGACCTGGTCCGGCCACCAGGGAGGGAGGACGACCCTGGACGAGCGGGTGCTCATCGAGCCGTGGACGGGACGGCCGTGAGGCGTCGAGCCGCCGGCATGACGTCGGGCTTGTTGGGCCTGCTGGTCGTGGTGGCCGGGTGCGCCGAGGGCGGCGAGCTGCCCGGTGGCGGCGAGGCCGCCGAGATCGTGGCCGCCTGCCTGGCGGCCGACGACGGTGCCCACCTCTGCACGCTGGACAGGACGGGGGCCACCGACGTGACCGACCTGGGCATCGACCCCGGCCAGCGGCTCGCGCCGCGGGTCGGCCGGGGCGAGGTGCTCGTGGTCCGGGACGGTCGGCCGTCGCTGGTCGACCTGGGCACCCTCGAGGCCCGCGAGGTCTCCGACGAGGTGGTCGTCGACCCGGCCTGGCTGACCGAGGACGTCTTCGTGGCCTGGTTCGCCGAGGGCACCTCGCCCGACGGCGACACGGTGGCCACGACGGTCCTGGTGGGCGACGTCACCGACCGCACGAGCGAGCGGGTCGACCTCTCCGGGCACCTGCCGCCCGGCGCCACGGCCCTGCGGGGCGGCTCGGCCCGGGACGGCGTCGTGGCCCAGCCCTACGCGCACGGCACCGGCTACGGCGTGGTCGTGGTCGACCTGCGGGGAGCGCGGGTCCTCGGCTCGCTCGACCTGGAGGTCGTGCCGAGCTGGACCGCGGTCGCCGGCGACGGATCCGTCGTGGTCACCGACGCCGACGGCGGCCTCCGGGTGGTCGACCCGGCCGGGGCGACCCTGGTCGAGCTCACCGAGGACGTCCCGCTCGTCACGCCCTCGGTGTCCGCCGACGGGCGCGAGGTCCTCTACGTCGACGCGCGCGGTGCGCTCGTGCTGCTCGACCTGGATCGGCGGGAGAGCCGCGCCGTGGTCGACCAGAGCGGCGGGGACCTCGACGACTTCCCCGCCTTCGCCGCCTGGCTGGGGTGAGGATCCCCGTCGAGCCGATCGCGGACTGTGTGGGTCGGGCGGGGGGTGCCTACCCTCGGCTCCCGTGAGCTGGCGATTCGCTCGGCGTCCGTCGTGGGTGCTCCGGCACCTGCTGGTGGTGGCGATGGTCGTCGTCATGGTGAACCTCGGGTTCTGGCAGCTCCGGCGGCTCGACGAGAAGCGCGACCTCAACGCCCGGGTCGACGCCCGCCAGGCCCAGCCGGTGGAGCCGGTGGCCGAGATCGTCGATCCCGGCGCGGCGGTCGACGACCCGGAGGTCGTCCGGGCCGAGCACCGCACCGCCTCGGCCCGGGGCACCTACCTGCCCGACTCGGTGGTGGTGGTCAACCGCAGCTACAACGGGGCCGCCGGAGGCTGGGTGCTCACCCCGCTCGACCTCGGCGACGGGACGGCGGTGGTGGTCAACCGGGGCTTCATCGGCTTCGACCGCAGCGGTGACCTCGTCGCCCCCGACCCGCCCCGCGGCACCGTCGAGGTCACGGGCCTGGTCCGGCTCACCCAGCGCCGGGGCTCGATCGGGCCCACCGACCCGGCCGAGGGGGTGCTGTCCCAGCTGGCCCGAGCCGACCTCGAGCGGTACCAGCGGCAGGTCGAGGTCGACCTCCTCCCCGTCTACCTCCAGCTCGTGACCTCCGACCCGGCCGAGGTGACCGCGGGCGACGGCCCGGTGCTCGTGCCGCTCGACCCGCCCGAACCGGGCGAGGGTCCCCACCTCGGCTACGCCCTGCAGTGGTTCACCTTCAGCACCATCGCCGTCGTGGGCTACCCGCTCATCCTGCGCCGGGTCGCCCAGCAGGAGGCCCGGGAGAGGCGCCGGGCCGAGGCCGCCGGCGGTCCCGGCGACGCCGACCGGACCCCCGACGAGCTGGCCCGCTCGGGCTCGTAGCACCCTGGGTCGCCGGCCACCCCGGCCCCGCGGTGCGGTGCGCCCGGGCCGGGCGTACCGTGGCGGTCGTGGCCACCGGGCACGTCGAACCCGCCCCGCTCGACGACGACGGTGGCCTCGCCGCGGCGCTGGCGGTCCCGGCCACCGACCCCACCGAGCGGGCCCACGGCGTCGTCGACCCCGCCGAGGCCACCTTCACCTGGGACTACCGCAAGGGCGCCCGGCCCGGCCTCGACCGCCTCTACGAGCGGGCCAAGACGGCCCAGTGGAACGCCGAGACCGACCTGCCCTGGCACCTCGACGTCGACCAGGAGGCGGTGGTCGTGGCCAACGCCATGGCGTCGGACGACGGGGCCGGCCTCGGGGTCGACGTCAGCGGGACCCCGCTCGCCCGCTGGGGCCCGGCCGAGTGGCTCCGCTTCGGCATCGAGACCCAGAACTGGACCCTCAGCCAGTTCCTCCACGGCGAGCAGGGCGCCCTGGTCTGCACGGCCAAGATCGTCGAGACCGTCCCCTGGATCGACGCCAAGCACTACGCCGCGACCCAGGTCGTCGACGAGGCCCGCCACGTCGAGGTCTTCTCCCGCTACCTGGACGAGAAGCTCTCGGGCGCCTACCCGATCAACGCCCACCTGCGGCTGCTGCTCGACGACATCGTGTCGGACCACCGCTGGGACATGACGTACCTGGGCATGCAGATCATGGTCGAGGGCCTGGCCCTGGCCGCCTTCGGGCTCATGCGCCAGATCTCCACCGAGCCGCTCCTGCGCGAGCTGCTCCGCTACGTGATGAGCGACGAGGCCCGCCACGTGGCCTTCGGCGTGCTGTCCCTGCGGGAGCACTACGCCCAGCTGACCTCGGCCGAGCTGCGCGAGCGCCAGGAGTTCGCCTTCGAGGCCGCGGTGCGCATGCGCGACCGGTTCCTGCACCAGGAGGTGTGGGAGCGCCTCGGCGTGCCCGCGGCCGAGATC
>JBFWTJ010000116.1:0-11320 GCA_050247895.1 Acidimicrobiia bacterium | reverse complement strand
CCGGTTCCGAGCTGCCCGAGGGCGGCTACGCCGGCGACTACATCGTCGAGTGGGCCGCCGAGATGCCCGACGACGTCGACCCGGCCGAGTGGGGCTACGCCCGGGTGAGGGCCGACCTGGCCGCCAGCCTGGAGCGGATCGGGGTGCGGTTCGACACCTGGTTCAGCGAGCGCAGCCTGGTCGGCTCGGGCGCGATCGACGCCACCCTGGCCGACCTCGCGGCGCGTGGCGCGACCTACGAGTCCGACGGGGCCACCTGGCTGCGCTCGACCGACCACGGCGACGACAAGGACCGGGTGCTGGTCAAGTCGGACGGCGAGCCCACCTACCTGCTGCCCGACCTGGCCTACCACCGGGACAAGTTCGCCCGGGGCTGGGAGCTGCTCGTCGACGTGTGGGGGGCCGACCACCACGGGTACCAGCCCCGCCTGGTCGCCGGCCTCCAGGCCCTGGGCCACTCGGCCGACGAGATCGAGATCGTCCTGGGCCAGCTCGTCACCCTGGTCCGCCACGGCGAGCAGGTCCGCCTGTCCAAGCGGGCCGGCGAGCTGGTGCTGCTCGACGACCTGGTCGACGCGGTCGGCCCCGACGTGGCCCGGCTCACCTTCCTGCTCCAGTCGCTCGACACCCGCCAGACCATCGACCTGGACGTGATCACGGCGCGGTCGATGGACAACCCCGTCTTCTACGTGCAGTACGCCCACGCCCGGATCCACTCGATCCGCCGCCGGGCCGCCGAGGCCGGCGTCGAGGCCCGCCCGCTGGCCGAGGCCGACCTGTCGGTGCTGGTCCACGAGCGGGAGCTCGACCTGCTCCGCAGCCTGTCCGAGCTGCCCGAGGTGGTGGCCCTGGCCTGCACCGAGCGGGCGCCGCACCGGGTCACGACCTGGGTCCGCGAGCTGGCCGGGCGGTTCCACGGCTTCTACCACGACTGCTACGTGATCGGCGACGTGCCCGCCGAGCTGACCCAGGCCCGCCTGTGGCTGGTCGAGGCGACGCGGGTCGGCCTGTCCATCGGGCTCGGCCTGCTCGGGGTGAGCGCGCCGGAGTCGATGTGACCGGGCCCTCCGGGGGACCCCTGCCGACCGCGCTGCTGCCCGACACGGCCGAGGTCGGCCCCTCCGGCGGGCTGCGGGTCGGCGGGTGCGACCTGGCCGAGCTGGCCGAGGCGCACGGCACGCCGCTCTTCGTCTACGACGAGGACCACCTCCGGGCCCGCTGCCGCGAGGCCGTGGCCACCTTCGGCGACGGGGTCGCCTACGCGACCAAGGCCTTCCTGTGCCGGGCCATGGCCCGGTTGGCCCACGAGGAGGGCATGCACCTCGACGTGGCCACCCTGGGCGAGCTGCAGGTGGCGCTGGCCGCGGGCGTGCCGGCCGGCCGGCTGGTCCTCCACGGCAACAACAAGGACGGGGCCGAGCTGGCCGCGGCCCGGTCCGCCGGCGTGCACCGGATCGTGGTCGACAGCTTCGACGAGCTCGACCGGCTCGAGGCCCTGCACGCGGCCGACGGCGTCGTGCCCCGGGTGCTGGTCCGGGTCACGCCCGGCGTGGAGGCCCACACCCACGAGTTCGTCCGGACCGGCCAGGTCGACTCCAAGTTCGGCTTCGGCCTGGCGTCGGGCGACGCCGAGCGGGCCGTGGCCCGGGCCCGGGCGTCCCGGTCCGTCGAGCTGGTCGGCATCCACATGCACATCGGCAGCCAGGTGTTCGTGGCCGACTTCTTCCACCAGGCCATCGAGGTCGTGGCCCCCTGGGTGCGGGCCCTCGGGGTCGAGGAGGTCTCGATCGGCGGCGGCCTCGGCGTGGCCTACGTCGAGGGCGAGGAGGCACCCACCATCGCCGAGTGGGGCCGGGCCGTGCTCGACGCCTGGCGGGCCGCGGGGATCGAGGCCCGGGTCACCGCCGAGCCGGGCCGCTCGATCGTGGCCCGGGCCGCGCTGACCCTCTACCGGGTCGGCACGATCAAGGAGGTCCCCGGGGTGCGGACCTACCTCGCGGTGGACGGCGGCATGTCCGACAACCCCCGCCCGGTCCTGTACGGCTCGGGCTACGAGGCCTTCCTGCCCCGGGCGCCCGGCGCCGGGCGCCCGCGCACGGTCACCATCGTGGGCAAGCACTGCGAGTCGGGCGACCTGCTGGTGCGCGACGCACGGTTGCCCGCCGACGTGGCGGTGGGCGACGTCGTGGCCACGCCGGTGACCGGCGCCTACGGCCACTCGATGGGCTCCAACTACAACACGGTCACCCGCCCCGCGGTGGTCTTCGTCCGGGACGGGGTGGCCCGCGTGGTGGTGCGCCGGGAGACGGTCGAGGACCTGCTGGCCACCGACGTCGGCTGACAGGTGTGCTGACAGGTGTAAGGACACGGGCCCGCCCGGCGTCCAGTCCCGCATGCAGGTTCGTCGCGTCCTGGCCGGGGTCTCGCTCATCGGTGTCGTCGGTGGTGGGGCGGTGCCCGCCGCCCAGGCTGCGCCGGTGACCGAGCAGTTCGAGCTCACGTTCGCGCCGGTCGACTGGGTCGTGCCGGCCGAGGTGTGCACCCTGGAGGTCGAGCTGCGGGGCACCGACGGCGGGCCGATCGTGCGCAACGAGCAGGTCATCACCGCCGGTGGGCCCGGGGCGATCGTCACCGGGACGCTGGAGGTGACCCCCGGGGAGGTGCTCACCGTGGTGGTCGGGGGCCGGGGCGAGCCCGGCTACGTCCAGGAGGACGACCTGGACACGCCGGTGCCGGGCGGGGCCGGGGGCTACAACGGCGGTGGTGACGGGGGGTCGGTCCCCGAGAGCCACGCCTTCGCGCTGCACCGCGCCGCGGGTGCCGGTGGTGGTGGGGCGAGCGAGGTCCGTCGGGGTGGGGAGGTCCTCGCTCTGGCCGGTGGCGGTGGTGGTGCCGGCCGGGAGAACGACGGCGGGGGCGCGGCGGGTGGCGTCGGCGCGGACGGCGAGGGTGCCCAGGGCCAGGGTGGCGGCGGTGCGGCGGGGGACCAGCCCGGCGTGGCCGGCAGCGACGACGACGGGGCCACGACCGCGGGCGACGGCCAGCCCGGCCAGGGCGGCGCGGGGGCGGACGTCAAGGGCGACTTCGACACGTGGGTCAACGCCGGGGGCGGGGGTGGCGGGGGCCTGGCCGGGGGCGGCGGCGGTGGCGAGTGGGGTGCGGCGGCGGTGTCGGCCGGCGGTGGCGGGGGCGGCTCGTCGCTCGTGCCCGCCGGTGGTGAGGTGCTCGACGTCGGTCACTTCGGCCAGGGGCTGGTCGTGGTGACCTACGAGGCCGACCCCGGCTGCGCCGACCCGGCCGAACCGGATCCGACGACCACGACGACCGCGGCCCCCACGACCACCACGGTGGCCCCGGCGCCCCGTCCCGTCCCGGGCGGCCCGGCCCGGCCGATCGCCGCCAGGCCGCGCTACACCGGCTGACCGCTCCCTGGCCGCCGGCCCCTACGATGCGACGGTGACGACGGGACGGACGACCGAGGTGGTGCGGGTCGGCCTGCTGGGCTGCGGCAACGTCGGCGCCGCGCTGGCCGGCCTGGTGGCGGCCCAGGCCGTCGAGATCGAGGCCCGGACCGGCGTGCGCCTCGAGGTGGCCCGGGTCGCGGTGCGCAGCCTGGCCCGCGAGCGCGCCGTCGAGCTCGCGCCCGAGCTGCTCACGACCGACGCGGCCTCGGTCGTGGAGGACCCCGACGTCGACGTGGTGGTCGAGGTCATCGGGGGCATCGAGCCGGCCCGCGAGCTGATCCTCGCCGCGCTCAAGGCCGGCAAGCCGGTCGTCACCGCCAACAAGGAGCTGCTGGCCAACGTCGGCTTCGAGCTGTTCCCGGCGGCCGAGGCGGCCGGGGTCGACCTGCTCTTCGAGGCGGCCGTGGCCGGGGGCATCCCCATCATCCGGCCCCTGCGGGAGTCGCTGGTCGGCGAGCGCATCACCCGGGTGATGGGCATCGTCAACGGCACCACCAACTTCATCCTCACCCGCATGTCGGACCACGGCGCCACCTACGCCGACGCCCTGGCCGAGGCCCAGAGCCTGGGCTACGCGGAGCGGGACCCGACCGCAGACGTGGAGGGCCACGACGCCGGGGCCAAGGCGGCCATCATCGCCAGCATCGCCTTCGGCGCCCGGGTGGTGGCCGGCGACGTGCACCACGAGGGCATCTCGTCGATCACCCCGGCCGACATCGGCTTCGCCCGGCGCATGGGCTACGTCATCAAGCTGCTGGCCGTGGCCGAGTCGGTCGACGGCGAGATCGGCGTGCGGGTCCACCCGGCGATGGTCCCCGCGGCCCACCCCCTGGCCGCGGTGCGCGACAGCTTCAACGCGGTGTTCGTGGAGGGCGCCGCGGTGGGCGACCTCATGTTCTTCGGTCGGGGCGCGGGCGGCGGGCCGACCGCCAGCGCGGTGCTGGGCGACCTGATCGACGCCGCGGTGAACCTCCGCAAGGGGGCCCACGGCTCGGTCGGCCAGCTGGGCAAGGCCCGGATCCGGCCCCTCGACGAGCTGCGCTCGGCCTACTACCTGAACCTGGAGGTCGCCGACCGGCCCGGCGTGCTGGCCCAGGTGGCCGGGATCTTCGCCGACCACCAGGTGTCGATCCGCTCGATGGAGCAGGAGGGCCTGGGCGAGGAGGCCCGCCTCATCTTCATCACCCACCTGGCCCGGGAGGCCGACGTCCAGGCGACCCTGCGGGACCTGCGCGACCTCGACTCGGTCGACCGGATCGGCTCGGTCCTGCGCGTCGTGGGCGAGGCCTGATGCGCTACGTGTCGACGAGGGGCGCGGCGCCCGAGCTGGGCTTCGCCGACGTGCTGCTCGAGGGCCTGGCCCGCGACGGCGGCCTCTACGTCCCGGACCGCCTGCCCCCGCTGCCGGGCGACCTCGACGACGCCTACGCGCCCCTGGCGGCCGCGGTGATGGCCGGCTTCGTCGACGGCTTCGACGACCTCGACGCCCAGGTCGCCGCGGCCTACGCCGGCTTCGACCACCCCGAGGTGTGCCCGCTGGTCGAGCTGGCCGACGGCCGCTGGGTCCAGGAGCTGTGGCACGGGCCGACCCTGGCCTTCAAGGACGTGGCCCTCCAGCTCGTGGGCCGGCTGATGGACGCCGAGCTGGCCCGCCGGGGCGACCGCCGCACGATCGTGGTGGCCACCTCGGGCGACACCGGTTCGGCGGCCATCGAGGCCTGCGTGGGCCGGGCCACCCTCGACATCGTGGTGCTGCACCCGGCCGGCCGGGTCAGCGAGGTCCAGCGGCGCCAGATGACCACCGTCGACGCCCCCAACGTCCACAACGTGGCGGTGGAGGGGACCTTCGACGACTGCCAGGACCTGGTCAAGGCGCTGTTCGCCGACCCGGCCCGGCGCGACCGGCTCCGCCTCGGGGCCATGAACTCCATCAACTGGTGCCGGGTGCTGGCCCAGATCCCGTACTACGTGGCCGCGGCCCGCCGGCTGGGGCCCTGCGACGTCGTGGTGCCCACCGGGAACTTCGGCAACGTCCTGGCCGGTTGGTACGCGCGGGCCATGGGCGCGCCGATCGCCGACCTGGTCATCGCCTCGAACACCAACGACATCCTGGCCCGCTGGGTCGAGACCGGCGCGCTGGTCGGCGAGCCGGTGGTGCCCACGCTGAGCCCGTCGATGGACATCCAGGTGTCGTCCAACCACGAGCGGCTCGTGCACGCCCTGCTGGGGGGCGACGGCGCCGCGACGGCCGACCTGCTGGCCCGGTTCCGCGCCGTGGGCTCGGTCGAGGTCCCCCGGGCCCCCGGGGTGCGCGCCGGGCGGGCCGACGACGGCGAGACGCTGGCCGAGATCGCCGCGGTGGCCGACGGCGGCTACGTGGCCGACCCCCACACCGCGGTCGGCCTGCACGTGGCCCGCACGCTGCGCCTGGGCCGGGAGCGGCCCGTGGTGTGCCTGTCCACGGCGCACCCGGCCAAGTTCCCCGACGCGGTGGAGAAGGCCACCGGGCGGCGGCCCGCGCTGCCGTTGCGCCTGGCCGACCTGTTCGACCGGCCCGAGCGCTGCGACCTGCTGCCGGCCGACCTGGACACGGTCGCGGCCTACCTGGACGAGCGGGTTTCCTGAGAGGATGGCGGGCGTGAAGTACGTGGTGTGCGTCCCCGACGGCTGTGCCGACGAGCCCCTGGCCGAGCTGGGCGGCGCGACGCCGCTCGAGGCGGCCCACATGCCGACCCTGGCCAAGCTGGCCGCCCGGGGCGAGGTGGGCCGGGCCGCGGTGATCCCGCCGGGGATGGCACCGGGCAGCGACGTGGGCAACATGTCGATCCTGGGCTACGACCCGCAGGAGTTCCACACCGGCCGGGCGCCCATCGAGGCGGCGGCCCTGGGCCTGCGCCTGCGCCCTGACCAGGTCGCCTACCGCTGCAACCTGGTCACGGTGGGGACGGACGCCACGATGGTCGACTTCGCCGGCGGGCACCCCTCCACCGAGGCCGCGGCCGAGGTCGTGGCCCGCCTGGACGCCGAGCTGGGCCGGGGCGCGGGGGCCGGGGTCGAGTTCCACGCGGGGGTGCAGTACCGCCACATCCTGGTCGCGCCGGCCGACTGGGCCGAGGCCGGCTGCACCCCGCCCCACGACCTGTCCGACAAGCCGGTCGTGTGGCCGACGGGACCGGCCGCCGGTCGCCTGCGGGAGCTGATGGAGGCCAGCCGGGAGATCGTGGGCGCCTCGGACCTGGCCGCCAACCAGGTCTGGCTGTGGGGCCAGGGCTTCCAGCCCCGCATGCCGGCCTTCCGCGACGTCACGGGGTGCGAGGCCGGGCTGGTCACCGCGGTCGACCTGATCCGGGGCCTGGGGGTGCTGACCGGGATCGAGGTCGTCGAGGTGCCCGGGGCCACCGGTTGGTTCGACACCGACTACGAGGCCAAGCGCGACGCCGCCCTGCGCGGCCTGGAGGCCGGGGCCGACCTGTTCCTGGTCCACGTCGAGGCCACCGACGAGGCCGGCCACGCCGGCGACCTCGACCAGAAGGTGGCCGCGCTGGAGGCGTGGGACCGGCGGATCCTCTCGGGCCTGGTCGAGGGGCTCGACGCGCTGGGCCCGTGGCGGATGCTGCTGCTGCCCGACCACCCGACGCCGGTCCGGCTCAAGACCCACACCACCGACTCGGTGCCGTACCTGCTGGTCGACTCGGCGGTCGACGGCCCCGGTGGCACCTACAGCGAACCGGCCACCGCGGACTGCGCTCCGGTGGCGGGCCACGAGCTCATGGGTCGGCTGGTCGGCCCGACGGCACCTCGCTAGGGTTGGCCCGTTCCGCCGGAGGGTGACGCCGCGTCGACGGCCCGCATCCCTTCCGGTTCGAGGAACGCCGGCGTCCGCCGACGCCGTCCCCGCCTCCGGGCTCCCCCGTACAACCAGAGGTCAACCAGCGTGGACTCCACGAACCTCGAGCGCTCCGCCCTCGAGAAGAAGGACCGTGACGAGCTGACGACGATCGCCGTCGCGCTCGGCGGCAAGCCCGGGTCCCGGGCCAAGAAGGCCGCCATCGTCGACCTGATCCTCGAGCTGACCGGCGTGGCCGCCCCCCCGCTCCCCCTGGCCGAGCCGGAACCCCCGGCCGATCCGGCGCCGGCCGACGAGCCGACGGCAGAGCCGGAGGCCGAGGGGCCCGCGGACGAGCCCGCCGCCCAGGACGCGCCGGCCGAGGAGCCGCCCGCCGCCGAACCGCCGGCCGGTCCGGACGAGGCCACCGACCCGCCGTCCCCCCGAGCCGAGCCCGCGGCGCGGACCCGGCCGGCGCGGTCCGGCTCGGGCCGGCGGGGCACCGGTGGGGCGCCGGTGGAGGAGCCCCCCGCGGAGTGGGAGATCGAGAACGGCGCCGAACCGGCCGGCGGGGGGCCGGCCGGGGGCCAGGGCCAGCCCGGCGACGACGGGGAGAACGGCAACCGCCGGCGGCGACGCCGGGGTCGCAACCGTGAGCGCGGCGCCGAGCCCACGACCGAGGAGATCGCCACCGAGCCCGTCGAGGTCGCCGGGCTGCTCGACCTGCGCGACGAGGGCTACGGCTTCCTGCGCCTGCACGGCTACCTGCCCTCCAAGGACGACGTGTACGTCTCGGTCAAGCAGGTGCGCCAGTTCGGGCTGCGACGGGGCGACCACATCAGCGGGGCCAGCCGGGCCGCCCTGCGCAACGAGAAGAACCCCGCGCTCCTGCGGATCGACGCGGTGAACGGCGCCGACCCGGACCAGGCCCGGTCCCGGCGCCGCTTCGAGGACCTCACGCCGCTGTTCCCCGACGAGCGCCTGCGCCTGGAGCTGCCCAACGAGCCGTCCAACACGACGGCGCGGATCATCGACCTGATCTCGCCCATCGGCAAGGGCCAGCGGGGCCTGGTCGTGTCGCCGCCCAAGGCGGGCAAGACCACCGTCGTCAAGCAGATCGTGCGCTCGATCGAGGTCAACAACCCCGAGGTCCACCTGTTCGTGCTGCTCGTGGACGAGCGGCCCGAGGAGGTCACCGACATGCGCCGCTGGCTGCGCAACGAGACCTCGACCGTGGTGGCCTCGACCTTCGACCGCCCCTCCGACGAGCACATCCAGGTCGCCGAGCTGGCCATCGAGCGGGCCAAGCGCCTCGTCGAGGCCGGCCACGACGTGGCGGTGGTCCTCGACGGCATCACCCGGCTGTCGCGGGCCTACAACCTGGCCGCGCCGACCACCGGCCGGGTCATGACCGGGGGCATCGACAGCGGGGCGCTCTACCCGCCCAAGAAGTTCTTCGGTGCCGGGCGCAACGTGGAGGAGGGCGGCAGCCTCACGATCCTGGCCACCGCCCTGGTGGAGACCGGCAGCCGGATGGACGAGATCATCTTCGAGGAGTTCAAGGGCACCGGGAACTGGGAGCTGCGCCTCGACCGGCGCCTGGCCGAGCGCCGTGTGTACCCGGCGATCGACGTCGAGGCCAGCTCGACGCGCCACGAGGAGCTGCTGTTCCCCCGGGTCCAGCTCCAGTCGGTGTGGAAGCTGCGCCGGGTCTTGTCGAACATGACCACCGGTGGCGAGGGGGAGCGCTCCTACGCCACGGGCCTCGAGCTCCTGCTGGACCGGATGGCCACCTTCCGCTCCAACGAGGAGTTCCTGGCCGAGATCGCCAAGGCCCCCCTGGGCGGGTAGCCTTTCCGGGCCCCGAGAACACGGAGATCGCCATGAAGGCCGACGTCCACCCCGAATACGTGGTCGCCACCGTCCACTGCTCCTGCGGCAACACGTTCACCACGCGCTCGACGAAGTCCGAGCTCAAGGTCGAGCTGTGCAGCGAGTGCCACCCCTTCTACACCGGCAAGCAGAAGCTGGTGGACACGGGCGGGCGGATCGACCGGTTCGAGCGCCGCTACGGCAAGCGCCGGAAGGGTTGAAGCCCCCGCTCCTCGCGGCCAAGCTCGCCGCGCTGGTGCGGGCCCGGTGGGGGGAGGCGCCGCGCCAGCCCCACGAGGTGCCCTGGGGCGCGGCCCTGGTCGGCACCGACGAGGCCTGGGCGCTGGTCGAGGACGTCCGTGCCTTCGGCCCGGCCCTGGTCTGGGCCGAGCGCGCCGGCGTGGGGCGGCTGCACGTGGTCGCCGACGCGTCGGCCGGCGTGCTGGCCCGTCGGGCGGCGCAGTTCCACCCCGCCCCCGAGGTGTGGGCCGTGGCGGGGACCTCGCTGGTGCCCGCCGAGCCCGAACCCGTCCCGTCCCCGGCCGTGGCGCCCGGCTCGGCCGAGGCCGCGGGCCTTCTGGTCGACGCCGGCCTCGAGGTCCTGGTCGAGGACGGCATCGTGCGGGGCGAGGTCAACGGGCTCGAGGTGGCCCGGGTGGTCGACGGCCGGCTCCAGGTCGGGGTCGGCCAGGCCGACCGCGAGCTCACCGCGCTGGTGCACGGCGAGCTGGACCCGGTCGACCAGCTCGACCGGGTCGTGGCCATCGCCCGCCACCACCGGCGGGCCGACGCGCCGCCCCACCCGCTCAAGGACCTGGTGCCCGAGCGGTGGCTGCGGGCCCAGCTGGTGGCCGAGCCGTCGCGGATCGGGCTGCGCGAGCTGCACCCGGCGCCCACGGCGGTGCCCCGCCCCAACCTGCGCGACCGCCACGTCGCCGCGGCCCGAGGGGTCGACGCCGGCGGTGGCGAGGTGGTGGTCGTGTTCTCGGTCGGGGTCGACCTGGACCTGGTCCCCGCCGCGGCCGACACGCGGGCCGTGCTGGCGCCGGGGGCCGACCTGTGGCTGGTGGTCCCCGCCCGCGACGCCCACCCGGTGACCCAGGCCCTCGTCGAGCGGCTCGCCGTGCCCGGCCGCGTCGTCCCGGTGGCGGGCGACTGGCGCGAGGCGGCCTGAGTGCTGGCCCGCCTGGCCGACCTGGAGCGTGAGCTGGGCGAGGTCGAGGCCCGCCTGGCCGACCCCGACCTGATCGCCGACCAGCCCCGGTACCAGGAGGTGGCCCGCCGCCACCGCGAGCTGGAGCCCATCGTGGCCGCCTACCGGCGGTTGCGGGCCCGCACCGACGACATGGCCGCGGCCCGGGACCTGCTGCGCGACGCCGAGGGCGAGGACCGCGACCTGTTCCGGGAGGAGGCGGCGTCCGCGGAGGCCGACGTCGAGCGCGTCACCCAGGAGCTGAAGCTGCTCCTGCTGCCGCGCGACCCCAACGACGGCAAGGACGTGATCGTGGAGATCCGGGGGGCAGAGGGCGGCGAGGAGGCCAACCTGTTCGCCCGCGACCTGTTCGCCATGTACCAGGGCTATGCGGCCCGGATGGGCTGGAGGTTCGAGGTCCTGGGGACCGACGAGTCCGACATGGGCGGGTTCAACGAGGTGACCTTCCTGGTCCGCGGCGACGGGGTCTGGTCGCGCCTCAAGCACGAGGGCGGGCCCCACCGGGTGCAGCGGGTGCCGGTGACCGAGAGCCAGGGCCGGATCCACACGTCGTCGGCCACGGTGACGGTGCTGCCCGAGGCGGAGGAGATCGACGTCGCCCTGGACCCCAACGACCTCCAGGTCGACGTGTACCGCTCGTCGGGCCCGGGGGGCCAGAGCGTCAACACCACCGACTCGGCGGTGCGGATCACCCACAAGCCCACGGGCCTGGTGGTCTCGATGCAGGACGAGAAGAGCCAGCTCCAGAACCGGGCCAAGGCGCTCCAGGTCCTGCGGTCCCGCCTGCTCAAGCTGGAGCAGGACCGCCAGGCGGCCGAGGCGTCGGCAGCCCGGCGGGGCCAGGTCGGCGGGGGCGGGCGCAGCGAGAAGATCCGGACCTACAACTTCAAGGAGAACCGGGTCACCGACCACCGCATCGGGCTCACGCTCTACAAGCTGGACAAG
>JBFWTJ010000115.1:0-11393 GCA_050247895.1 Acidimicrobiia bacterium | reverse complement strand
CGGCGGCACCGTCCTCGACCACCGCGCCGCGCAGCGAGGCACCCAGTAGCACCAGCACCACCACGGACCGCCGGGGCCCCATGACCGTCACCCACCAGGGACGGACAGGGGGCCCGGCCCGCTCCACCCCAAGCCCCACCCCCACCAGAGGAGCCATCCATGCTGCAACGCCACATCGCCGGGAACCACGTCACCGAGCAGCCGATCGCCGCCACGACGGCGGCCGGCACCAACACCAACGCCATCTTCCGCGCCCCGTTCCGGTGCACCATCACCGGGATCTACATGCTGCCCACCGCGGCGGCCACCGGGCACACCACCGACAACGCCACGGTCACCGCCCTGAACAAGGGCGCCGCGGGCGCCGGCACCACCGAGGTCGCCTCCCTGGCGCTCGCCAACGGCGTCGACCTGGCCGCGTTCGACCAGAAGGACGTCACGCTGTCCACCACGGCCGCCAGCCTCAACCTCGCCGAAGGAGACGTCCTGTCGTTCGCCATCGCCAAGGGCGGCACCGGGCTGGCCACCCCCGCCATGACCGTCGGCGTGCTCTACAAGGCCCGCTGAGCGTTGAACGACGTCTGCGTCGCGTGGCTGGACGCAGGGCAGACCGAGGGCGAGTTCACGCTCGCCCTCGCTGCCCTGCTCCTACACGACCGGCGCGCCCAGCGGGTCGGGAACATCGTGCGTGTCTGCGGCGGCGTGTACGTCGACCGCAACCGCGGCGACGCCGTCCGCGACTTCCTCGACAGCGACTTCGAGTGGCTGTTCATGCTCGACGCCGACATGGCGTGGGACGCCGACAGCCTCCACCGGCTGCTCGAGGTCGCTGATCCCGTCGAGCGTCCCATCGTCGCCGGGCTGTACTTCTCCGGCGGCCGGATGGGCGGCGTGATGATGCCCATGATCTTCGAGCTCGGCGCCGACGGCCACACCCGACCGGTGCTCGACTTCCCCCGCGATGCCATCATCGAGATCCACGCCACCGGCGGCGGGTTCTGCCTGTGGCACCGGTCCGTGTTCGAGAAGATGGCCGAGTCGTACGGGACGCTTCCCGACGGGTCGACCAACCCGCTGCCGTTCTTCGCTGACGAGATCCGCGACGGCCGCCAGTACGGCGAGGACATCGTCGCCTGCCTCCGCGCCCGGGCGCTCGGCTTCCCGATCTTCATGCACACCGGCGTCACCGCCATTCACAAGAAGCCCGCCTACCTGACGGTCGGCTTCTACGACCAGCTGCTCGCCCAACGAGATGAGGCGTGACGATGCGACCCACCACCGGCTTCCACATCACAGGCACCAGCGACGACGGCCTCGTGCACCCGGGCCCATGCCGGCTGGAACGGGTCGTGCTCGGCACCGAGCTCGGCTCCGGCACCCTCAAGGTGTACGACGTCGCCGCTGTGGCCGACGCCGCCGCCGGGAACCTGGTGGCGTCGATCAAGACCGACACCCGCGGCGTGTTCGACTTCGGGCTCGACCTGCGGGTCGGGCTCGTCGTGATCGCCTCCGGCACCCTCGACGCCACCGTCGTCTGGGGCTGACGTGCCGCTCCCGACCGTGCCGCACCAGCGGGTCCAGCGGGGGGTTGCTTCCACGCTGCGGTGGGAGAACGTCGACGAGGACGGCGACCTGGTCGCAGCGGCCGCGACCGTCACCGTCGCGGTGGCCAAGGCGGACGGCACCGAAGTCGTCGCGGCCGGGACCGCCACCACCAACCCGTCGCCCGGCCTTTACACCTACGCCCTGGGGGCGGTCGCCACCCTCGAGACGCTCACGGCCACCTGGACCGTCGCTGGTGGGGCCAGCCACCGGACGGTGGTCGAGGTGTGCGGCGGGTTCCTGTGTTCCGTCGCCGAGCTCCGGGCGGCGGAAACCTCGCTCGCCGACCCGACGAAGTACCCGGCTGCCACGCTCGCCCAGGCCCGCCTGGAGACCGAAGCCGAATGCGAGTGGATCTGCGACGTGGCGTTCGTTCCCCGCCACCGCCGGGTCGCCGTCGACGGCGACGGCACCAGCGACCTCGCCATCCCCGACCCTCACGTGCGCCAGGTCCGGTCCGTCAGGATCTACTCGGCCCCGGACAGCTACCGGGCGTTCACCGCCGCCGAGCTCGCCGCGCTGCAGATCCGTTCCCGGATGATCGTCCGCTCCGACGGGGCGATCTTCGACGGAGGCGTCGGCAACGTCGTCGTCGAGTACGAGCACGGCTACGACCGGCCACCGCAGGACCTGAAGCGGCAGTTCATGCAGCGCACCCGCTGGTGGGTCAACCAGGTCCGCTCCGGGATCCCCGACCGGGCCACCCGGTTCACCGTCGCCGACGGCGGCACCTACGCCCTCGACACCGCCAACCCGTACAAGACCGGCATGCCCGACGTCGACGCCGCCTACGGCCGCTACAGCCTCCGAGCGAGCGCCGCCGGGTCGGGTGTCGCCCCGGCTTCCCGGGCGTTGAACACCGACCCCAGCCGGGGGTCTCTCTTCCACGGCGGGGTGCGCTGAGTGCCTCCGACCACTATCCCGATCCGAACGAACGTCAAGGCCCGCCTCGTCGAACTCGTCGTCGCCGCCGGCCCGACCCGCGACGACGGCCGGCCGGTGCAGGTCACGTTCGGCTGGCCCGGCCCCGACCTCGAGGACGAATGCGTCTGGGTCGGATCGTCGACCGGGGCGCGCTCCGTGCAAGCGCTGCGGTCGGCCCGGAAACGGGTGCATGACGAGTTCGATGTCGACGTGTGGATCGCCGTCACCACCCCCGGAGCCAGCCAGGAGCAAGCCCACGAACGGTGCGAGGAGCTCGCCGGGTTCGTGTGCGACGTCGTCGCCGGCGACCCTCACCTCGGCGCCCTCGCCGGCCTCACCGGCGGAGCGTCCGCCGGGGAGTTCACGATCGACGTCGAACCCGGCGACGAAGGGTCCACCGCCCTCGGCCGGCTGCAGATCCACTGCCAGGCGTCTCTCCCATGAAGGAGCCCCGATGAAGCGCACCTACGCAGGCCCGGTCACCGAAGTCGACCTGGTCCTACCCGACGGCAGCGAGCTGCACGTGAAGCGGGGCGACGTCGTCGACGTGCCCGACGACCTGGTCCTCGACGCCGTCGAGTGGCCGCCGGTCACCACCAAGCCGAAGACCACGGAGGTCTGACAGTGGCCAACAGGGACAGCTACGTCGGGTTCGGGCGTGAGGCGTCCGCCTACGGCACCCGGCAGGCGCCGACCCGCAGCTTCGAGGCCGAGGCCGACCCGGCCAAGGTCGAGATGCAGCACCTGGACCGAACCGGCCTGCGCGCCGGCCGGCACACCCGCCGGGCTGCCGAGGTGCGCACCACCGTCATCGGAGCCACCGGCAGCTTCCCGCTGACGGTCATGCAGACCGGGTTCGGGATGCTGTTCCGGGCGATGCTCGACACCGCCGCCATCGCCCAGGTCGGTGCCACCGCCGCCTACCTCCAGACCTTCAACTCGGCCCAGGAGTTCAATGGCGAGAGCCTGACCATGCAGGTCGTTCGCGGCAAGGCCGGCGGCACGAAGTGCTTCGAATACCCGGGCACCACGATCCACGGCTGGACGCTCGAGCAGCAGCGCGACGCCTACCTGAAGCTCACCGTCGAGCACAACAGCCAGGACGAGGACCTCGGCCAGTCGGCGGCGGCCGCCGTCTATCCGGCTGCGGCGGTGGAGTTCGCATGGCCCGACCTGGTCGTCACCCTCGGCGGAACCCCGGTCGACGTCCGATCGTTCAAGCTCACCGCTGACCGGGGTCTCGACGTTGCCCGCCGGCGGCTGCGCGGCAGCCGGCTGAAGAAGGTCCCGGTCCGGATTGCTGACCCGTCCTACATGGTCGACCTCGAGCTCGACTACACGGAGGAGACCTACTACGACCTGGTCCGCTCCGGGGCGACGCTCGCGGTGGTGGCCACCTGGACCGGCGCCACCGAGATCGACACCAACGAGTTCCCCTACCTCAAGGCCACCATGGCGGCGGTGCAGCTGCGGGGCGACACCCCTCAGGTCGACCCGGCCGGAGCGGAGCCGACCCTCACCCTGTCGGGCCCGGTGCTGCACGACGACTCGAACGTCGCTGTGAAGCTCGAGTACCAGTCGTCCGACACCGCCCACTGAGATGGGCGCCCGGATCGAGGTTGACACCGCCGACCTTCGCCGGGCGCTCCGAGAGATCGGCGACGCCGGCCTCAAGAAGGCCTTGCGGGACGCGAACAAGACGGCAGCGCAGGTTGTCGTGGACCGGGCACTACCGAACGTACCGGCCGTCACCGGCCGGCTGAAGGCCTCCGTGCGAGCGTTGGGGGCCCAGAAGGAGGCGAAGGTGGCAGCGGGCACAGCGAAGGTCGATTACGCCGCAGCGGTTCACTGGGGTCGCCTGAGGGGCAACGTCGGTAGCCCTCCCGGCAACCGCATGAGCGTGAACGTCGTCCGAGGCCGGCCGTTCCTGTGGAACGCCGCCGAGGCGGCACGCCGTGACGTCGTCGATGTCTACGAGCGAGAGATGGACCGACTACTCGACAAGGTGAGGAACCGATGACCAACGACGACGAGGTGTTCGAGGTCAGCCTCGACGGACTCAAGATCCGGGAGATCGAGGAGATCGAGGAGATCATCAGCGGGCCCATTGGGTCAGCGTTCGCCGAAGGGAAGCCGCAAGGAAAGGTGCTACGCGCCATCGCCTACGTGGTGAAGCGCCGCAGCGATCCGGATTTCACGCTCGAGGATGCCGGCGAGCTCGTCGTCAAGTTCCCCGAGCCGGAACCTGCAGCGGACCCTACCGACGCCGCCGTCTCCTGACGCTGGCGGCCGTCTGCCGCTTCTGGAACATCGGGCTTGCCGACGCCCGCGAGCTCACCACCCGAGACCTCAACATCCTCGTCGAAGAAATGAACCGCGCCCTGCAAGCGGAGCGTCGTGGGAGGTGAACGATGGCGTCACCCGGGTCTGTCACCGTCCGGATCCTCGGTGATCCCTCCCACTTCGAGCGGGCGGTCGATTCGATCGATGGGCAGGTCAGCCGGATGGGCAGCGCTTTCAAGCGGCTCGCTGGTGCCGCAGCGGCGGCGTTCGCCGGGGTCCAGGTCGTCCAATTCGCCAAGGACACGGTCGGGGCGGCGTCGGCTCTTCAGGAGTCACTGGGGAAGAGCAACGTCGTCTTCGGCGAGCAGGCCAAGGAGATCGAGAAGTGGGCTGGCGCCGCCGCAAAGGGGTTCGGTCAGTCCAAGCAGCAGGCGCTCGAGGCCGCCGGCACCTACGGGAACCTCTTCCAGGCGTTCGGTGTCGGGCGGGACGAGTCGGCGAAGATGTCGAAGAGCATGGTCGAGCTCGCAGCCGACCTGGCCTCGTTCAACAACACCTCGGTCGACGACGCCCTCCTCGCCCTCCGGTCGGGGCTTTCCGGTGAAACGGAGCCGCTGAAGCGGTTCGGTGTCGCCATCAACGACGCCCGCCTGAAGGAAGAGGCCCTCCGGATGGGTCTCATCAAGACCACGAAGGACGCGCTCACCCCGGGGGCGAAGGCGCAAGCTGCCTACGCGCTCATCATGAAGGACACCACGCTGGCGCAGGGCGACTTCGCCCGCACGTCGGACGGGCTGGCGAACAAGCAGCGCATCCTCGCTGCCCGCATGGAAGACCTGAAGGCGAAGATCGGCACGGCACTACTCCCGGTCGTGTCGGCACTCACGGGCGCCATTTCGGACGGACTGTTCCCCGCGTTCGAGAAGGTGTCGGCCATCGTCCGCCAGGTGACGGGGGTCATCTTCAAGGGCGACTTCAAGGGCGGACCGTTTGCCGAGGACTCCAAGTTCGTGGACGTCCTGTTCCGCATCCGGGAGGCGTTCCAGAAGGTGGCCGGAGTCGCCGAGCAGGTCATCGGCGTGCTGTTCAAGGGCGACTTCAAAGGCGGCCCGTTCGAGGAGGACTCCAGGTTGATCGCCGGGCTGTTCCGGCTTCGAGAGGTGATGCAGCGCGTCGCCGACTTCGTGAAGGACAACCTGAAGCCGATTCTGATCGGCCTCGGTGTGGCCGTCGCATTTCTGGTCGCGCCGTTCGTGTCCGTCGCCGCGGCGCTGGTCTTCGCCTACATCAAGTTCGAGACGTTCCAAGAGGTGGTCAACGGGGTCGTCCGGTTCCTGGTCGACACCGTGCTACCAGTCATCGTCCAGGTGTCGACCTACCTGGTCGAGCAGTTCGGGAACGCGGTGGAGTGGGTCAAGAAGATGTGGCCCCAGATTTCCGAAGCCGTCGGCCACGTCATGCGGGTGGTGAGCGAGGTCATCGGCGTCTACATCGACATCGTCAAGACTCTCTGGCGAGCGTGGGGCGACGACCTCTTCCGACTCGCGAAGGTGGCGTTCGAGTACATCCGCAACACCATCGACAACGTCCTCCAGGTGATCCGCGGTGTCATCCAGACGGTCCTCGCGCTGATCAACGGCGACTGGGGCAAGGCCTGGGACGGCATCAAGCAGATCCTCGCCGGCGCCTGGGACCAGATCACCAACGTCATCCAGACCGCGGTCGACACCGTCCGGGGCATCCTCGGCGGGCTCGCTTCCACCGTCTCCGAGCTGGCCAAGGGCCTCTGGGACCCGATCCGGGAAGGCTTCAAGTCGGCCATCAACTGGATCATCCGAGCCTGGAACGGGCTCGAGTTCAAGATCCCCGGCTTCGACCCTCCCGGCCCCGGACCCAAGTTCGGCGGCTTCACGCTCGGCGTCCCCGACATCCCGGAACTTGCCGACGGAGGGGTCGTCCGGGCCCGCCCCGGCGGCACGCTCGCTCGGATCGGCGAGGGCCGCTACGACGAGGCTGTCATTCCCCTGAAGCCCGGGATGGAGTTCGTCGGCGGCAACACCTACCACCTCCACATCGACGGGAACGTCTACGGCGTCGATGACCTCGACCGCCGCTTCGACCGGTTCGCCGGTGAGCTCACTCGCCTGATCGGGGCCCGCTGATGGGTGTGGTCATCGCGGTCGGTGCTGGCGGCGAGATCGAGACGTCCACCGATCATGGGGCATCGTGGACGGACCGCACCTCTGGGGTGACCGAAGCCCTGCGAGGGGTGGCCGCGAAGCCCGACGGCAGCCTCACCGTCGCGGTCGGCGACAACGGGTCGGTGGTCACCTCCGCCGACCAGGGCGGCACCTGGACAGTGCGGACCGGCCCGAACACGACCGACGACCTGAAGGCCGTCGCCTGGAACGGCACCTGGTGGGTGGCGGTCGGCGACGCCGGCGCCGGCCCGATCGCCTGGCGGTCCACCGACGGCATCACCTGGACCCGCCACGTCATCGTCTCCGGGTCGGCCCTGCCGGCCACGATCCCCCGGGCGCAGATCGCCGTCCTCGGCACCAACTTCTTCGCGGCGGTCGGGGCCACCGACTCGGTCTACAAGTCGGCCGACGGTTCCACCTGGACGGTCGAGTCGATCGCCTACCCGGGCGGCGGGGCCGCTCAGGTCCTGGTCAGCCCGGGCGGCGCCGTGTCGAGGATCGTGGCCGGCGCCGGGGTGCTGGTCGCCGCCCACAACCTCAGCGGCAACACCACCACCTTCTCCACGTCCAGCGGCGGCGGTGGGTGGGCGTTCTGGAACACCTTCTCGATGATCGTCGACGCGCTCGCCACCGACGGCTCGAGCCTGGTGGCCGTCGGCCGCTCGTCGACCCTGCGCTCCGAGGTGCGGGCCCTGACCCCACCGAACACCGGCGGCAGCGGCGCCGTCTTCGGTGCCGCTGGCGTCACCCCGCAAGGGATGGTGTGGTCCGGCGAGGACTTCGTGTTCGTCGGTGACAGCGACGACGCCTGGCGGTCCGCCACCGGGCTGTCCTGGGGTTCCCCGGTGGACACCCCGTCGGCCGGGCAGCTGCTGGCGGTCGCCAACTGCCCGGCGGCGGTCCCGACCGCCCCGACGCTCGTCAGCCCGGCGAACAACGCCCCGGTCGACTTCGACGACGCCCAGTCTTTCGAGGGGCGGTTCAACGACCCGGACCTCCCCAACGACCACCCGTCGGCGGTGGCGTTGAGCTTCGTCCGGACGGTGCCGTCGGCGGCCGCCGAGAAGTGGTGGGACGGCGCCGCCTGGCAGAGCTCGGAGACCTACCTCACCCAAACCAGCCCGATCGTCACGATCCCCGGCGGGCAGATCGGGACGAGCGGCGAGGCGTACTCCTGGAAGATGAAGATGAAGGACGCCGCCGGGAACGCCAGCCCGGCCTCGGCGGCCCGCAGCGTCGTCGGTTCAGACCCGCCGACCGTGACCGTCGACGCCCCGGCCGGCACCGTCACGACCACGACCGTCCCGCCGACCGAGATCACCTACGGCGACGCCGAGAGCGCCGCTCAGGAGTCGGTGCGGGTGCGGACCTTCACCGCCGCCCAGTACGGCGCCGGCGGGTTCGACCCGGCGACCAGCCCAGCGACGTTCGACACCGGTGTCGTCTACACCAACGCCGCCAGCGTCCCCCGGGCTGGCGACCTGGCCAACGGGGTCACCTACCGGGACTACGTGCAGGTCACCCAGGTCGGCGGGCAGGCCTCCACCTGGGAGTACAGCGAGTTCACCGTCGACATAGACGCCCCCGAACCCCCCACCCTCACCGCCCAACCGCAGCCCAGCCAGGGCCGGGTGATGCTCGTCGCTGCTGGCCCGCCCGACCCGTACGACGAGGCGGTCTACCTGTTCGAGTACCACGACAGCGGCGCCTGGGTCACCCTGCCCGGCGGGGTGGTCGACGTGTCCGCCACGGAGACCTACGCGGCGTTCGACCACCTACTGCCACCCGGCGTGCACCGCACCTACAGGGCGTCGATCATCGCCGCCCTCTCCACCGCCAGCCAGGTTCGCTCGGCCCCGTCGTCGGAGCAGACCGTCGTCTTGGACCTCGACGACTGGTGGCTGAAGCACCCCACTCTCCCCGAGCTGAACCTCGTCCTCGAAGTCGACGCCCCCGGCGAGATCCGCCACCGGCAGGCCGTGGCCGTGTTCGACCCGATCGGCTCCCGTGAGGCGGTCGTGCAGGCCGACGTCGCCAAGGGCCGCACGATGACGCTGCGGGTCTTCACCACCGGACCCACCGCCCGCGCCGCCCTGGAGACGCTCCTCGAGGCGCAGTCGACGCTGCTGCTGCAGTCCCCATTCGGCCAGCAGTGGTGGGTGCGGGTCGCGGGCGATGTCACCGAAACCCACGTGTGGGGGCCAGGCGAACCCCGTTGGTGGTCCATCCCCTTCGTCGAAGTCGCATCCCCGATCGGGTGAGGAGCAGATGACCACTCTCAAGCACAGCTCGTACGCGTCCATCGCCACCGCCCTGTCGACCGAGCTCAACTCGCTGGCCAACAACAGCCTCACCGCGGCGTCGTCGGCCATCGACAACACGTCGGCGCTCGAGCTTTTCGCCGACCTGGAGCTCGTGGTGGCCGCCCAAGGCTCTGCCCGGTCGGCCGGAGCGGTCGTCGACGTCTACATCGTGCCGTCGGTCGACGGCACCAACTACGCCGACCTCGAGGCCACCTGCTCCGAGCCGATCGCCACGTTCGCGCTCGACGCCGCCACCACCGCCAGACGCCTCGCCGCCCGGGACATCCCGATCCCGCCCGGGTTGTTCAAGCTCGCCGTGCGGAACCGCACCGGCCAGTCGTTCGCGTCGTCGGGGAGCACCCTGAAGTACCGCACCCACAGCGTCCAGCAGGCGTAGATGGCCACCGGTCTCGCCCGGGTGCCGACCCGCCGGCTCGCCGGGCCCGGCGCTCAACGCATCGATCCCAGCCATCCGCTTGCCCGCGGTCTGATCCTGGCGTTGCACGGCCAGCGGGAGGTGCTCGCCGGCCGGGCCCTGACCCAGGCCGCCGGCGTCACCTTCCTGCCGGCCATGGGGGTCCGGGCCTTCAAGTTCGGTGGGACTGCCAGCCAGAACGTGACGGTGGCGTCGCTTGCCTCCAGCTCCACGATCCCCCTGACGCTCGAAGCGTGGGTCTACCTCGACTCGGCCAGCACCCAGGGCGCGTTCATCAAGGTCGGCGACGTCAACGGCGGGCACGCCATCGGCGTCGGCTCCGGGAACATGAGCGTGTCGGCCAACGACCTGCTGCTCCTCGACGAGAGCGTCGCCTGGCGGGACACGGCCACCGCGATCGGGACCGGTCTGCACCACGTCGTCGGGGTGTTCGCCTCCGGGTCCAACAACACCCTGGCGTTCCTCGACGGGAACCGGGTCGGGGTGTTCACCGGCGGCCACGCGGCTGGGGCGTCGGAACCGGTAGCGGTGGGCGGCTATCTTGCCGGCGACTTCAGCGCCCGGTGGTCGTCGGCGGCGATCCCGATCGCCCGGGTGTGGCGGCGGGCGCTCACCGCCGGTGAGGTCGCCCGCCTCTACGCCGACCCGAACGGCCTGCTGGCCCGCGGTCGCCGACCCGCCGACATCGCTCTCGCCGCCTACGAGTCGGCTGCCGCGCCCGGTGCCGCTTCGATGCCTCGCGACCGGACGTGGCCTCGAGGTCTCACGAGAGGACTCGCATGAGCGCATTCCTGCGGAAGTACGCCACCGGTTCGGGCGCCGATCTGTACGTGCCGATCATCAAGCGGGACTCGATCGACTTCGCGGTGGCGGCCGACTGGACGCCCGCCGCAGGCGACGTAAAGGTCTCCAAGGACGGCGGCGCGGCCGCCAACATCGGCACCCTGCCGACGGCGGTGACGATGGGCAACACCGCCATGTGGAAGTTCGTGCTATCCGACGCCGAGCTGACCTGCAAGACGCTGGCGATCTTCGTGGCCGACGCGGCGACCAAGGCCGTCGAGGACCAGGCCGTCGTCGTCGAGACGTACGGACACGCCTCGGCGCTGCATCCCTTCGATCTGGCGTCGGCAACCGTGACTCTGGCCGACGGTGGGCTCACCGCCGCGAAGATCGCGACCGACGCCATCACCGCAGCGAAGATCGCCACCGACGCGATCGGGGCGGCCGAGCTCGCCGCCGACGCCGTCACCGAGATCCAGGCCGGCCTCGCCACCGCGGCCGCGCTCGCCGTCGTCGACGCCTACCTCGACACCGAGGTGGCCGCCATCAAGGCCAAGACCGACAACCTGCCGGCCACCCCTGCCAGCCAGGGCGACGTCGCCGCGGTCGCCGCCTACGTCGACACGGAGGTCGCCGCCATCCTCGCAGCCGTCGACACCGAGGTCGCCGCCATCAAGGCCAAGACCGACAACCTGCCGGCGGCACCGGCCGCCACCGGTGACATCCCATCAGCTGCGACCGTCGCCGCCGCCGTGGCCGCCCTGGTGTCTGCCGTGCAGGGCACCGCCCAAGGCGGCACCACCACCACCGTGCAGCTGGCCGCCGGGGCCGACGCCAGCGACGACGCGTACAACGGCCGGC
>JBFWTJ010000114.1:0-11399 GCA_050247895.1 Acidimicrobiia bacterium | reverse complement strand
CGAGCTCGGGCCAGGCGCCCACCGCGTCGCGCACCTCGCGCACGATCGTGCGGTAGCCGCGCACGGCGTGGCGCTCGCCCACGGCGTGGAGGTCGTCGAGGCCGATGCCCTCGAAGGCGCCGTTCACCGCCATGAGGTGGCGGCTGGTCCAGGTGCTGTGGGGCCGGTAGGCGTGGGTGACGTCGAAGGCGGGCGCGAGCTCCCAGCGGCCGCCGGCCCGGAGCAGGAAGGCGAAGTTCTTGGTGTGGTCGTCGCGGTTGACGGCGATGACGTTGAAGACCATGCGGCGGTAGGCCTGGGCCAGGGCGTCGGGTCCCAGGCCCAGCGCGGCGACGGTGGCCAGGTACTGGTCGTAGCTGTGCGCGCCGACCAGGTTGAAGTCCAGGTGGGCCATGGCGCACAGCGACAGCAGGTGGTGGCGCTCGCCGGCCGGGCCGCGGTCGAAGCGCCGGGTCATGAAGTGACGGCGCGGGCCCTCGGCCAGCAGCTGGCACTCCGCCATCGTGACGCCCGCCGCGGTGGCCATCAGGTGGTAGGCGTACTCGATGCGGCCGAACGGGGCGGCGTCGCCCAGCCGGCTGCCGTGGCCGTCCATGCCGGTCCCCGAGACGCCGTCCAGCTTGACCAGCCACGGCTCGAAGCCCTCGGGGGTGGGGCCGTAGGCGGAGCGGACCTGCGCGGTGGCCGGGTTGTAGGCGACGACCGCCTTGGCCCGCGCCCCGCCGGCGCTGGTGCCGACCTGGATGAGCTGCGACAGGGCCTCGTGCGCGGCGGCGTCGTCGGCGAGTGTGCCGTGCACGACCGACCGGGCGGCCAGCACGAGGTCGGCCAGGACCACGGCGGTGGCGGGGCCGGCGGCGGCGTCCTGGGCCGGGGGACGGAACTCGAGCGCGCCGATCCCGCGGTCGGCGGCGTAGGCCAGCCGGTCGAGCGGGGTGATGCGGTCGGGCGCCACGCCGTTGGCGGCCATCCACGCGTCGACCAGGGCGTTGCCGAAGCGGTCGGGCAGGGCGTCGGCCAGCAGCGGGGGGAGGCGGCCGAAGGTGGCGGGGTCGAGGTCGCGGAACTCGCGGGCGCCGGGCCCGAGGGGCATGTGCAGGGGGGCGAGCTCGACGCCCCCGTCGATCCAGGAGGGCGCGTACTCGAAGGCGTAGAAGCCGCTGTCGGGGTTGCGGGCGACCGCGCCGACGAGCTCGCCCCAGGCCCACACCTCGATGACCTCGACCGGCTGGTAGGTCACCGCCGGTCGCCCCGGCGGGCGCGCCGGACCCTCGGCGGGCCCTTGGCCGCCTCCGCCTGCGCCGCACGCTGGCGGGCCAGCACGTCCATCGGGCTGAACGGCTCGGGCGGCGGGGCGAGCCGCTCGAGCCAGTCCTCGGCCCCGAGCGCCACCACGACCTTGACCAGGGTGGTCACGTTGGCGCCCGCCCCGGCCTCGAGGTGGCGCAGGGCGCCGATCGACACGTTGGCCCGCTCTGCCAGCTCGACCTGGCTGAGCCCGGCCGCGATCCGCCGGGCGCGCAGGTGCCGGCCCAGGGTCACCTCGGCCACGGCGCTCGGCGGGGTGGACGTGGTCGTCGCCATAGACATGATTATGACGATCTTGGCCGAACATGCCAACCGATGGCAGCGACATATCCACATGAAAGTGTTGTTTGACATCGACAGTGCATTCAAACAACACTTCCATGTGCATGAGGTACGTCGCCCTGCTGCGGGGGATCGCCCCGGCCAACCCAAAGATGCGCAACGAGAACCTGCGAGGCGTGATCGAGGCGCTGGGCTACGAGCGGGTCGAGACCGTCATCTCCAGCGGGAACGTGCTCTTCGACGCCGAGACCACCGACGTCCGGGCCCTGGAGGATCGGATCGAGGCGGCCTGGCCCGAGCACCTCGGCTTCTCCAGCACCACGATCGTGCGCAGCGCCGAGCAGATCCACGCCCTGGCCGGCGGCGACCCCTTCGACGGCCGGCCCGACGAGCGGGCCAGCAGCCTCCAGGTCACCTTCCTCAAGGACCCGCCCACGCTCCGCCTCGACCTGCCCTACACGCCCGAGGCGGCCGACTACACGGTCGTGGCCGCCGACCCCGGCACGGTGTTCTCGGTGGTCGACCTCACCCGCTCGCGCACGCCCGACCTGATGCGCTGGCTCGAGCGGACCTTCGGCAAGCAGATCACCACGCGGACCTGGAAGACGGTTCACCGCCTGGCCCGCAAGCTGTAGCGGCCGGCGGCTCGGGCGCCGGCCCGGCTCAGCCCTGGCTGCCGCCGCGCACGCCCCGCAGGCCCCGCCAGGCCAGGTCGGCCATGGCCTGGGCCAGCCGGTCGGGGTCACCCTCGGCCCCCTGGGCCCGCCAGCGCCGCCCGGTGGCCTCGGCCATGCCGACGATCCCGTGGGCGAACACCAGGCGGCCCTCGGCCGACAGGCCCTCCACGTCGATGAGCGTGGCGATGGCCTCGGCGATGACGCCCTCGACCTGGTCGACCTGCCCGGCGAACTCGGGGTCGCGCCGGGCCCCGTCGCCGAAGAGCACCTGGAAGGCGTCGCCCTGCTCGGCCACGAAGCGGAAGTAGGCCCGGAAGCCGAGCTCGACCTGCTCACGGGGACCGGCGGCCGCCGTGGTGGCCTTGGTGATCTCGTCGAGCAGCAGCGCCCCCACGTCGTCCAGGACCTCGTGGAACAGGTCCCGCTTGGACCGGAAGTGCTGGTAGAGGACCGGCTTGGTCACCCCGGCCGCCTCGGCGATCTCGTTCATCGAGGTCGGGTGGAAGCCGTCCTCGGCGAACATGCGGCGGGCCACCTCGAGGAGCTGGCGGCGGCGGCGAGGCGCGGGGAGGCGGACCACTGGGGGCCGACGCTACCCGCCGCCCGGAGCCCGGCCCTGCTCCCTGTCCTCCCGGTCGGCGGCCTTCACCCCGTAGCCGAACACGATGGCCGGGGCCAGGACCACCGAGCCGACGACGATCGAGGCCACGATGACCGGCACGGTCGGTCCCTTGAAGCCCGTGGCGAAGCCGACGACGAAGGTCACCACGGCCAGCCCGAACAGCGCGTAGCCGACCCGCTGGCCCACCTCGACCAGGCGCCGGATCTGCTCCCGGCGGCGCAGGACCGGGTCGGTGGGGAGCTCCGCCATCGGTCCAGCCTGTCCAGCGGACCGGGCCCCTGTCACGTCGGTGACAGAGTGGCGCGGTGACCACCGACGACACCGCCCCCGCGCTGGTCGCCCGCGGGCGGCGCCTTCCCACCGGACGGCCCTTGCTCATGGGGGTCGTCAACGCCAGCACCGACTCGTTCAGCGACCAGGGCGAGGCCCGTTCGCTGGACACCCAGCTGGCCCACGCCCTGCGGCTCCTCGACGAGGGCGCCGACGTGCTCGACGTGGGCGGCCAGTCGGCCATCACCAACGTCCCCGAGATCGGCGTCGACGTGGAGCTGGCCCGGGTCCTGCCCCTGGTCGAGGCGGTCGTCGCGGCCCGGCCCGACGCCGTGGTGTCGGTCGACACGTACCGGCCCGAGGTCGTGCGGGCCGCCTTGGGCGCGGGGGCCGCGATCGTCAACGACGTCAGCAACCTGGCCTACCCGGAGGTCGCCGGCCTGTGCGCCGAGGCCGGCGCCGCGCTGGTGGTCATGCACACCCGGGCCCGGCCCAAGCAGCGGCTCCAGCAGGCTGACCTCTACGACGACGTGGTGGCCGACGTCGTGGACCGGGTCTCGGCCTCGATCGAGGTCGCCCGGGCGCACGGGCTCGACGAGCGCTCGATCGTCGTGGACCCCGGCGTCGACTTCGCCAAGACCCCGTTCCAGTCGATCCAGCTCCTGCGCGGCATCGACCGGGTCGCCGCGCTCGGCCGGCCGGTCCTGCTGGCCCTGTCACGCAAGGACTTCGTGGGCGCGCTCACGCTGCGCCCACCGGCCCAGCGCCTCGCCGGCTCCCTCGGTGCCGTCGCCGCCGTCGGCCCCCGTCCGGGGTTCCTGTTCCGGGTCCACGACGTGGCGGCGACCGCCGACCTGCTCACCGTCCTGCGCGCGCTCGACGGCTCGCTCGAGGTCGGGCCCGACCTGGTCCTGCCCGACCTGATCCGCCACGAGGCCCGCCCGGGCTGAGGGGAGGAGCGGCCGGGGGCGCCTGCGCCGGGCCAGCTCGGCGCAGGCGTCGAGCGCGCCGGCCGCCACGATCAGGTCGCCGAACGACACCACCTGGCCCAGCAGGCGCACCGGCACGACGTCGCCGAGCCAGGGCACCCGGTCCGAACCCCGCTCCAGGTGCCGGCCGCCCGACACCTCCAGCGTGGCGACCTCGTCGGCAGGTGCCGCCCCGGCTCGCACCAGCGCGGCGGGGCGCACGGGCATCCCGCCGTTGAGCACCACGGCGGCCAGGTTGAGCGCGACCCCCAGGCCGATCACGGCCAGGCCGGTGAGCCCCCGGTTGGACCAGGCCGTCGCGGCCAGGGTCGCCAGCGATCCGGCGAAGGCCACCGCGGCCCAGGGGTCGGGCACGACCCAGGTGAGGCCCTGGAGCACCGCGGCGGCGGCGAGGAGCTCGAGGCGGACCAGGCGGGGCCGCCGGGCGTGGGCCCCCGCCGGCGCCCGCCCGGCGCCCACGAGGACCCCGGCGACCACGGCGACGACCACGAGCATCCCGGTCGACGGTACCGAGCCGCCCCGACCGGGACGTGGACCGCGGTGGGGTCAGCGGCCCCCACCGGCGGTCGAGAGGTCCGACAGGCTGATGTCGCACTCGCCCAGCACCGACATGATCTCGCTCACGTCGGGCTCCTCGCCGGCCTGGAGGCCGCCCGTCGACTCCAGGATCTCCCGGGCCAGGCAGTCGGCCTGGCCCTCGTCTAGGCCGAGCATGTCCTGGTACAGCTCGCTCAGGTACGCCTCGGGGTCGTCGAACATGTTCGTCCCGTCGCCGAGCGACCCGCTGTCGTCGTCACCGTCGCCCGAGCCCGAGCCCGAGCCCGAGCCCGAACCGGCACCGGATCCCGATCCCGAACCCGAACCCGAACCCGAACCCGAGTCCGACCCGGACCCGGAGCTGCCGGAGGCGTCGCCGTCGCCGTCGCCGTCGTCGGCGTCGCCCTGGTCGTCGCCGGCGTCGTCCTCGTCGCCGTCCGGGTCGGCCGGCCGGTCGCCCTCGTCGTCCTCGTCCTCGTCGACCGGGATGCCCCCGCTGGCCACCGGCTGGCCGTCGCCGTCGTCGTCGCCACCGAAGACCACGAAGGCCAGGATCCCCAGGATCACCGCGGCGAGCACCCCCAGGCCGATCCACAGGCCCTTCTGCGAGCTCGGCTTGCCGGCCGGCGACGCCGCGGGCTGGGCCGCCGGCCACGGGGTCGCGGCCGGCTGCACCACGGTGGGCTCCCCGACCACGGGTCCCGCGGTCGTCTCGGTGCCGAACGCCGGCGCGGCGACCGTCGGCTGGGGGTCGGGTTCGGGGCCACGGGGCGGGGCCACCGGCGCCTCCAGCGGGTCGGTCGAGGCCACGCCGCCGTCGGCCACGTGCTCGGTCCACCGCTGGCCGTCCCAGTACCGGTGGTCGTGGCGTCCGGCCGGGTCGTCGAGCCAGCCTGCGGGTGCGTCGGTCATCGTGTGCTCCTCCGTCCCGGCGGGCTCAGCCCGCGCCCGTCACGTCGATGTCGCAGTCCGCGAAGGCGGTGATCCCGGCCTGCGCGAACTCCTCCCTGATCTCCTCGGGGAGGTCTTCGACCGAGTCGTAGTCCTCCTCGAGCTCCTCCAGGCGCTCCTCGCCGCCGAGCTGCTCGGTGATCGAGTCGGCCACGCACTTCGACTGCTCGTCGGTGACGTCGATCCCGGCCTGCTCGAAGCCGTCCTCGACGCCGGCTCGCAGCACGTCGCCCCGGTCGGCCGTGCAGGCGCCCAGGGCCACGGCCAGCCCGAAGGTCGCCACGGCAGCGGTTCTGAGGGTTCTCATCCGCAGGAGCATAGGGAAGGCACCCACCTCAGTAGCTGGTCGGGAGCAGGCGGCTGAACTCCTCGAAGAAGAAGAACAGGACCACGAGGAACACCGGGAGCCCGACCAGGTAGGCCGGCCAGCGGCGCCACCGGCGCCCGACCAGCCAGGCGGCCAGCCAGACCAGGGCGGCCAGCCCGCCCCAGGCCAGGGCGGGCCAGATGGCCGCGCTCTCGCCGTCGATGTCGTCGAGCTGGGGCCGCACCGGGGCCGGGTCGCCCGCCTGGCCGGGGTCGGCCGGCACGACGGGCAGCGGGGTCTGGCCCGGGGCCAGCTCGGCCACCACCACGATGCGCTGGCGGGCCGAGTACTTGGGGTGGCAGGCGGTGAGGGTGAGCAGGTCCTCGCCGGTCTGGTCGAGGACCTCGACCTGCGACGGGCTCACGATCAGCTGCTCGCGCACCAGGTAGCGGAACCGGCCCTGCACGGTCTCCACGACCACCTCGTCGCCCGCGACCAGCTCGTCGATGCGGTTGAAGGGGGCGCCGTAGGTGGTGCGGTGGCCGGCGATGGCGGCGTTGCCGGCCTGGCCCGGCAGCGGGGTCTCGGGGTAGTGGCCCGGGCCCTTCTTCAGGTCGGCCACCGACACGCCCTCGACGACGATCTTGTCGACCTCGATCCGGGGGATCGTGATGCGGGCCACCGCCTCGCCCTCGGGCGGCACGACCACGGGCCCCGTCGCGGGCCCCGTCGCCACCGAGGTCGTGGTCGACCCGTCCAGCGTGGTGCTGGTCGTCGAGGTGCTCGACGTCGTCGGGTCGGGTCGGTCGAGGAGCTCGGCGAAGTCGTCGGCCAGGCGGTCCTGGGACTGCGCCTCGCGGATCCCGGTGCCCCACAGCTGGTACGCCACGAACAGCAGGATCAGCACCCCGGCGGTGATGAGCACGCGGCCCACCGCACCGAGGACCCTCGCCAGCCGCATGGGGGGCGAACCTACCTCGACGGCCTGCTTTGTCCGTGTCCAAGGCCGGTTCCTAGACTTCCCCGGAGCCCATGGAAACGGTCGTCCACCTCCGCGGCGCGGTGACGTTGCTGGGCCGCTTCCCCGCCCTGGCCGGGGTCGACCTCGACGTCGGCGCCGGCGAGATCGTCCTCCTGCGCGGCCCCAACGGCGCGGGCAAGACGACCCTGTTGCGCCTCTGCGCCGGGCTGGCCCCCCTCGTGCGGGGCGAGGGCACGGTGCTGGGCTACGACCTGTCCGACCCCGCCGCGGCCCGGGCCCTGCGCCGGCGCGTCGGGGTGCTCGGCCACCAGACCGGCCTCTACGACGACCTGACCGTGACCGAGAACGTCCGCTTCTGGGCCCGGGCCGCCGGCGCGTCGGCCGCCGAGGTCGACGCGGCCCTCGACGCGCTCGGCCTGTCCGGCCGGCTGGCCGGGCTCCCGGTGGTCCGGCTCTCGGCCGGCCAGCGGCGGCGCACCTCGCTGGCCTGCCTGCTGGCCCGGCGGCCCGAGCTGTGGCTGCTCGACGAGCCCCACGCCGGCCTGGACCAGGCCGGGCGCGACCTGATCGACGGCCTGGCCCGCCGGGCGATCGCGGCGGGGGCGACCGTCCTGCTGTCGTCCCACGAGCTCGACCGGGCCGAGGCGCTGGCCACCCGGGTCGTCCAGCTCGACGGCGGGACCAACGCCGGGGCCCCCGGCTCCGCCCCCGTGCCGGCGGCGGAGGTGGCCGGTGTCCGCTGACGGGGTGTGGCGGGCCGCGGCCCTGGTCGCGGGCAAGGACCTGCGGATCGAGCTGCGGTCCCGGGTCACCACCCAGCAGGTGGCGCCCTTCGCGGTGCTCGTGCTGATCCTGTTCGCCTTCGCGCTGGACCCCGCGGCGGGCGTGCTCGAACGGGCCAGCTCGGGCCTGTTCTGGGTCGCGGTACTGCTCTGCTCGCTCCTGGCGGTCCAGCGGGCCTTCTCGCTCGAGGCCGCCGACGGGGGCCGCGACGGCCTGCGCCTCTCGGGCCTGGACCCCATGGGCGTGTTCCTCGGCAAGGTGGGCGCGGTGGGGGCCCAGCTCCTGGTCCTGGAGGCCGTCCTCGCCGTGGGGGTGGTCGTGCTCTACGGCCGTCAGGTCACCGGCGTCCCGCTGCTGGTGGCCACCTGCCTGACCGCCACGGCCGGGCTGGCCGCGGCCGGCTCGCTCTACGGGGTGCTGGCCGCCGGGCTGCGGGTCCGCGAGACCCTGCTGCCCATCATGCTGCTGCCCGCGCTGTCGCCCGTGCTCATCGGGGCCACCGAGTCCTTCGACGCCGCCCTCGGCGGCGTCGCGGCCGAGGGTTGGCCCTGGTGCGGCGCGCTCGCCTTCTTCGCCGCCCTCTACCTCGCCGTCGGTGCCGTCGCCTTCGGCCCCCTCCTGGAGGAACAGTGACCAGCCCGCCCCCCGCACCCACCACGACGTCCTCGTCGCTGACCCGCGCCCTGGGCGGGGTGAGCCTGGCCGGCTTCGCCCTGCTGGTCGCCTACGGCCTGTGGTGGAGCCCGGCCGACCGGGTCCAGAAGGACGCGGTGCGGATCATGTACGTCCACGTGCCGTCGGCCATCTGGGCCTACGGCGCCTGCTTCCTGACGACCCTGGCCTCGGCCATGTGGCTCCGCCGGCGCTCCGAGGGCTGGTGGGTCATGGGCCCGGCCGCGGCCGAGGTCGCGCTCCTGCTCACCGGCATCTGCCTGTTCACCGGTTCGGTGTGGGGCCGCCCGACCTGGGGGACCTGGTGGCAGTGGGACCCCCGCATGACCAGCACCGCCCTGCTGTTCGTCATGCTCATGGCCTACCTGGCCCTGCGGCGGATCGACGGCGAGTCCGGTGCGGCCGCCGCCCGGGGCCGGCGCTCGGCGGTGGTGGGCCTGCTGCTGTTCCCCAACGTGATGATCGTCCACTACTCGGTCGACTGGTGGGACTCGCTGCACCAGAAGGCGACCATCACCCGCCTGGATCCGACCATCGAGGGGTCGATGCTGTTCAGCCTGGTGCTGGGCATCGTGGTCGGCGGGCTGGCCGTGGCCTGGCTGCTCGTCCACCGCTTCCGGGTGAGCTGGCTCGAGGAGCGGGCCGAGGAGTCGGGCCTCGACGTGGCCCTGGCCGAGCGGCGTGCCGAGGGCGCGTCGCCGATCGCGGAGGCGGCCCGATGAGCCTGGCCATGACCCACGCCTCCTACGTCGTGGCCGGCTGGGCCGTGCCGGTGCTGGCCTTCGGTGCCTACGCCCTGCGGGTGCTGCGCCGGGGCCGGGCCCTGTCCCGCCAGGTGCCGCGGGAGCAGCGCCGGTGGAGCTGACCCCGCGCACGCTGGGGGAGCCGGCCGAGGCCCTGCGGCCCCCGGTCCGGCGGCGCTGGGCGCTGCTGGTCGTGGGCCTGGCCGTGGTGGCCATCGGGGTCATCGCCTGGCAGGCCATGACCAACGCCGCGGTCTACTTCTACAACGCCGACGAGGCGGTGGCCGACCGGGAGGCGCTGGGCGACAAGCGGTTCCGGCTCCAGGGCCTGGTCGTGGAGGACTCGGTCCGGCGCAGCGAGGGCGGTGCCGCCTTCACGGTGGAGTTCAACGACGTGCAGGTCGAGGTGGTCCACTCCGGGGGGACACCCGAGCTGTTCGAGGAGGGGATCCCCGTGGTGCTCAGCGGCCGGTGGTCGGGTGCGCGCTTCGCCAGCGACGAGATGCTGATCCGCCACGACGAGAACTACGTGGCCGACAACGAGGACCGCATCGCCGACGCCGAGGACGGTCACGGACGCGGCGCCCGGGAGGCGTCGGACCGGTGAACGCGGTCCTCGGCACGGCCGGCATCGTCCTGGCCGTGGCCGCCTCGGCCATGGGGATCCTGACCCTGGCCGTGGGCCTGGTCCGGGGCCGGCCCGCGCTGCTGCGCACCGGCTGGACCTACGCCCTGCTCGTCGGCCTCGGCTCGGTCGTCGCGGTGGCCGCCATGCAGCGGGCCCTGATCACCCGGGACTTCTCGGTCTCGTTCGTCCACGACAACGGGTCGTCGAGGACCCCGCCGCTGTTCAACGTGGCCACCATGTGGTCGGCGCTGGAGGGCTCGATCCTGCTGTGGGGCGCGGTCCTGGCCGGCTACACGGTGCTGGTGGCCCGGCGCTTCCGGCGCCGGCTGGCCGACCCGCTGGTCGGCTGGGCGCTGCTCACGATGCTGGCCGTGTGCCTCTTCTTCTTCGCCCTCATGCTGGGTCCGGCCAACCCGTTCGGCCGGGTCGACGTGGCGCCGGGCTACGACGGGCCCGGGCCCAACCCGCTGCTGCAGGACCACATCCTGATGGCGTTCCACCCGCCGTTCCTCTACCTGGGCGTGGTCGGGTTCACCGTGCCGTTCGCCTTCGCCGTCGCCGCGCTGGTCACCGGCCGGCTGGGGGAGGGCTGGCTGCTCCAGACCCGCCGGGCCACCCTGTTCGCCTGGGGCTTCCTCACCGTGGGCATCGGGCTCGGCGCCTGGTGGAGCTACGAGGTGCTGGGCTGGGGCGGCTACTGGGGTTGGGACCCGGTCGAGAACGCCTCGCTGCTGCCGTGGCTGACCGGCACGGCCTACCTGCACTCGGTGATGGTCCAGGAGCGCCGGGGGATGCTGCGGGTCTGGAACCTGTCGCTGCTGTGCGCCACGTTCAGCCTGACGATCCTGGGGACCTTCCTGACCCGCTCGGGGGTCATCGAGTCGGTCCACGCCTTCAGCGAGAGCGACATCGGCGCCTGGTTCCTCTCGTTCTTCGCCGTGGTCGTCGCGGTGACCCTCGGCCTCATCGGCTGGCGGGGCGACCGCCTGCGGGCCCCGGGCCGCATCGACTCGCCGGCGTCGCGCGAAGGCGCGTTCCTGCTCAACAACGTGCTGTTCGCGGCGTTCGCCTTCGTGGTGCTGTTGGGCACGGTCTTCCCGCTGATCGCCGAGGCCGTCCAGGGCCGGCCCCTGTCGGTCGGCGCGCCCTACTTCAACCGGATGACGGTCCCGATCGGCCTGGTGCTGCTCTTCCTCATGGCGGTGGCCCCGGCCCTGCCCTGGCGCAAGGCGTCGGGCGAGCTGCTGTCCCAGCGCCTCCTGTGGCCGGCGGTGGCCGCCGCGGTGGTGCTGGTGGGCTCGGTGGCCGCCGGGGCCCGGGGCCTGGCCCCGGTCGCCGCGTTCGGCCTGGGTGCCTTCGCCGCGGGCGCCGCGGTCCGCCAGCTCGTGCTGGCCAGCCGCCGCCAGGGCTGGCGGGGGGTCGTGGGGCGGACCAACGGCGGCATGGTCGTGCACCTGGGCGTGGTGCTGGTCGCGGTGGCCCTGGCCGCCTCGGGCAGCTACGTGCGCGAGGCCGAGGAGGTGCTCGAGGTCGGCGAGTCGGCGGTGGTGGCCGGCCACGAGGTCCGCTACCTGGGCCTGGAGACCGTCGAGGAGCCCAACCGGACCGTGACCAAGGCCCGGGTCGAGGTCGACGGCGGCCGGGTCTA
>JBFWTJ010000113.1:0-11406 GCA_050247895.1 Acidimicrobiia bacterium | reverse complement strand
GGTCGACCCCTGGGGTGGGGGTCGTGCCGGGTTCACCGCCACGACCGAGATCGAGCGGGAGGACTTCGGCCTGACCTGGAACCAGGCCCTGGAGACCGGCGGCGTCCTGGTCGGCAAGAAGGTGAAGATCGAGATCGACGCCGAGGTCGTCAAGCAGTAGGGATCGCCCGCTCCACCGACAGAGGCCGCCGGCACCGCCCCGGCGGCCTCTGTCGCGCCACCTCGGAGCTGTGGAGAAGTCATCGGTATTCCACCTTGAATTCACAGGATCCACCTCTAGCGCTCCACAGCCCCCCGTCCCTAGGTTGCACAGCCGTGCAATGGCTGCGGCACGGGCGCCCGGAATAGATGGTGGTCGTGCACGTCTGTGGTGGGCTAAGCGGCTCCGTGGGGATCAGCTGCTGGTGCCGACAGGCGCTGGGCAGGCTGAGAGCTCTGGACCTGGGAGCCCGTGTCGCAGCTGTCTCCCGCCCTGGCACGACGTGTTGACACGGCTGTAGTTACGGTGCTGTAGTTTCCACCACATCTTGTGGCCAGGGGGCGTCGGGAGACGGATGCGCCACAAGACCTAGTGGTCAGTCCGAACGCTCAACGCCCGGCGCAGGGAACCTCCAGGCTCCTGCCGGTGTTGATAACTACACCGAACGTCCTGGGAGGACCTCGCAGATGGCACTTGCGCCCGAGCAGGCCGGCATCGGCATCCGCCGGCACTTCACGACCGAGGGCACCCACCCCTACGACGACGTCGCCTGGGAGCGGCGCGACGCGCGGATCACCAACTACCGCGACGGCTCGGTGGCCTTCGAGCAGCTCGGCGTCGAGTTCCCCGCGACGTGGTCGCAGAACGCCACCAACATCGTCGCCCAGAAGTACTTCCGGGGAACCCCGGGCACCAAGGAGCGCGAGAGCTCGCTGCGCGAGGTGATCGACCGGGTCGCCGACACGATCACCCGCTGGGGCGTGGAGGGCGGCTACTTCGTCGACGACACCGAGGCCGAGACCTACAACGCCGAGCTCAAGCACCTGCTGGTGACCCAGAAGGCGGCGTTCAACAGCCCGGTCTGGTTCAACATCGGCGTGCCCGGCGTGCCCCAGCAGGCCTCGGCCTGCTTCATCCTGTCGGTCGACGACCGGATGGACTCGATCCTCAACTGGTACGTCGAGGAGGGCACGATCTTCAAGGGCGGCTCGGGCTCGGGCATCAACCTGTCCCGGATCCGCTCCTCGGTCGAGCGCCTCAAGGGCGGGGGCACCGCCTCGGGCCCGGTCAGCTTCATGCGGGGCGCCGACGCCTCGGCCGGCACCATCAAGTCCGGCGGCAAGACCCGCCGGGCCGCCAAGATGGTCATCCTCGACGCCGGGCACCCCGACGTCGAGGAGTTCATCTGGGTCAAGGCCCGCGAGGAGCAGAAGATCCGGGTCCTGGCCGAGGCCGGCTTCGACATGTCGCTCGACGGCAAGGACATGGCCTCGGTCCAGTACCAGAACGCCAACAACTCGGTGCGGGTGACCGACGAGTTCATGCAGGCCGTGGTCGACGACCAGGACTGGCAGCTCCGGGCCGTCACCACCGGCGAGGTCGTCAGGACGGTCCGCGCCCGCGAGCTGTTCCGCCAGATCGCCGAGGCCGCCTGGGAGTGCGCCGATCCCGGCATGCAGTTCGACACCACGATCAACCGGTGGCACACCGCGGCCAACACCGGTCGGATCAACGGCTCGAACCCGTGCTCGGAGTACATGCACCTCGACGACTCGGCCTGCAACCTGGCCAGCCTCAACCTGTTGAAGTTCCTGGACCTGTCGGCCGACGGCTCGGTCGACAGCTTCGACGTCGAGGGCTTCCGCCACGCGGTCGAGGTCATGTTCACCGGCCAGGAGATCCTGGTCGGCCGAGCCGACTACCCGACCGGGCCGATCGGCGACACGTCACGGCGCTTCCGCCAGCTCGGCCTGGGCTACGCCAACCTGGGCGCCACCCTCATGGCGCTGGGCCTGCCCTACGACAGCGACGCCGGTCGGGCCTACGCCGCGGCGATCACCTCGCTGATGACCGGCCACGCCTACGCCACCTCGGCCCGCACCGCCGGCCGGATGGGTCCCTTCGCCGGCTACGAGGAGAACAAGGAGCACATGCTCGGCGTCCTCGAGCTGCACCGCCAGGCCGCCTCGGAGATCGACGAGGAGCTGGTGCCCGCCGAGCTGCTCTCCGCGGCCCAGGAGTGCTGGGACGTCGCCTGCGACCTGGCCGCCGACGTCGGCGTGCGCAACTCGCAGGCCTCGGTGCTGGCCCCCACGGGCACGATCGGCCTGATGATGGATTGCGACACCACCGGCATCGAGCCCGACCTCGGCCTGGTCAAGATCAAGAACCTGGTCGGCGGGGGCACGATGTCCATCGTCAACCAGACGGTCCCGCGGGCCCTGCGACGACTGGGCTACACCGAGGCCCAGGTCGAGGCCATCGTCGCCTACATCGACGAGCACAAGTCGATCGTCGGCGCGCCGGGCCTGGCCCCCGAGCACCTGGCCGTGTTCGCCTGCTCGATGGGCGACAACACCATCCACTACTCGGGCCACGTGCGGATGATGGCGGCGGTCCAGCCCTTCATCTCCGGCGCCATCTCCAAGACGGTCAACATGCCCGAGGAGGCCACCGTCGAGGAGGTGGAGCAGCTCCACGTCGACGCCTGGCGGATGGGCGTCAAGGCCATCGCCATCTACCGGGACAACTGCAAGGTCGGCCAGCCCCTGTCGACGGCCAAGAAGGAGCCGGCGACGGCCGCGCCCGAGGTCGTCACCCAGGTCGTCGAGAAGGTCGTGGAGAAGGTCATCAAGGTCCCGGTGCGCGAGAAGCTCCCGCGCAACCGCACCTCGCGCACCTTCGAGTTCCGCGTCGCGGACTGCAAGGGCTACGTGACCATCGGCGAGTACGCCGACGGTCGGGCCGGTGAGATCTTCCTCAAGGTCTCCAAGCAGGGCTCGACCCTGGCCGGGATCATGGACGCCTTCGCCATCTCGGTCAGCCACGGCCTGCAGTACGGCGTGCCGCTGCGCAGCTTCGTCGAGGCCTTCACCAACACCCGGTTCGAGCCCATGGGCATGACCGACGATCCCGACCTGCGGATCGCCAGCTCCATCCTCGACTACATCTTCCGGCGCCTGGCCGTCGACTACCTGAGCTTCGAGGAGCGCCTCGAGCTGAACATCCTCACGACGGGGGAGCGGACCCAGCCCACGCTCCCGGGCGTCGAGGAGACCATCACCGAGACCCGCCAGGGCGACCTGCCGGCCGACCCGCCGTCGATCGACTCGTCGTCGCCGTTGCTCTCGTCGCCCGACGCGCCCCGGGAGCCCTCCCTGCTGGAGCGGGCCGGGGTGATCGGTGCGAACGAGGCGCCGGCCTCCAACCCGGTCATCACGCCCAAGGTCGTGGCCCACGACGCCCCCTACTGCATGCAGTGCGGCGTCCAGATGCAGAGGGCCGGCTCGTGCCACGCCTGCCCCAGCTGCGGCAGCACCAGCGGCTGCAGCTGACGATCCCGGCGACCGACCGGTGCCCCGCCCTCGCGGCGGGCCACCGCCGCGTCGGGACCCCGGTTGCTCTTTGCGATCGTGTTACTTAGATTGCGGTGAGATGCCGTCGCCGGGGTGAGGTGGGTGGCTCCCATCGATCCCGTGCGGCGGGCTGGCGCACCGGATCGGGCTCGACACGACCCCCCGGCGGCCTCCGCCGGAGCTCTCGAGCCCGGCGGAGGCCGCGCCCCCCGCCCGACCGGGCGCCACGCCGCCTCCCGCCGGCGCGGACCGGGTCGGTCCAGGGCCGCAGGGCGGGCCCGGCGGGCCGTCCCGGCAGGCGCGAAAGCCCTGGCCCGAGTCTGGCGCAGGCCCAGGCCATCGCTAAGATGACCCCGTTGGTGCACGTGCACCGGCGGCGACCGCACCAACGCCCGATCGGCCGGGGTACGCACCCGGGGGTCGGACGGAGCGGTCGCGGCACGTCTCTCACGCCGATCGGGCGGGGAGAGCTCGGCGCGGGGAGCGCCGACCACGGCATGGATCACGTCTCACGAGACCTGGAGGCCGCCGCCTGGGCGGCGGTCGACGGCATCGCCACCACCGACCAGCTCGCGCTGCTCGAAGCCGATCCCTGGGGTTGGCGGCGCGCCGTCGAACGCCTCCTGGACGACACCGAGGACCACCTCGAGGCGGTCCGGGAGATCACCGGGCCCGAGCGGGCCCAGGTCATCGCCGACCTCGAGACCGAGCTCGAGCGGATCGAGCTCGCCTACGAACGCCTGACCCGGGCCAGCGCCCCGGGCGACGCCATCGTCGTCGCCCCCGACCCCGTCGGCGAGGTCCGCCTCCAGGCCAGCTGGTCGGCCGGCCAGATCGTGGTGTGGGCCGCCGGTCCCGACACCGCGCCCAGCGACGCCGCCGGCCTGGCCGAACGGCTCCGCGCCATCGGCGGGCCCCAGCTCGGCTGGAGCGAGCACCCGCCCGTCGTCCTGCCCATCGGTGCCCGGGCCGCGGCGCTGTCCATCCCGGTGGCCGAGGCCCTCGGCTGGCTGGTCGCCGTCGGCGGTGGCCTCGGCGGGGACGGGGTCGGGTCGAGCGTCACCTGGCTGGGCCGGGTCGCGCTCGCCGCGGTCCGCCACGTGGCCCGGGGCGCGGTCGTGCCGACCCTGCGCGGCACCCGCCGGGGCGACGCCGCCACCCTGTCCCTCAACGTCCGCTGGGTCCCGGCCCTGGTCGACGCCAAGGAGGTCGACCTGCTCGCCGCGGCCATGCCCGGCCCGGTCACCGCCCTGGCCCGGGCCGACGCCCGAGTCGTGACCCTCGACGTGCTCGGCACGGTCGCCGACGCCATCGCCACCACCGCGGCCAAGGGCCTGACCCTGCCTGCGCCCCCGCCGGTCACCCGGTCGACCGGCGCGGTCGCCGAGGCCTTCCTGACCCGGCTCGACGGCTCGACCTTCGAGGCCCCCGTGGCCGCCGGCGCCGAGGTCTCCAAGCGCCTCGACCGCTGGGTCAAGCCCGTCACCGGCACCTCGCGCCCGACCCTGGTCGTCCAGCTCGAGCCGCCCGACCGCAGCGACGCCTGGTACCTCTCGGTGCTGGGCCCCGGGGCCGACGGCACGTTGCTGCCCATCGAGGTCGCCCTCAACGACAGCCGGGCCCCCAAGCCCATGGCCGACGAGCTCAACCGCCTGGAGCGCATCCTGCCCGCGCTGCTCCGTCCCGGCGGTCGCCGCCGGGGCCAGGTCTACGTGAGCCAGCCCGAGGCCTGGGAGATCATGACGGTGACCGGCGCGGCCCTCCAGGCCGCCGGCTTCGACGTGCGGGTCCCGTCCCTGTCCCGGCGCAAGCCCAACCCGAGCCTGCGGCTGTTCACCGAACCGACCGGCGACACGGTGGTCGGCGCCCACCAGCTCAGCGCCGTGCGGTGGTCGGTGCTCTTCGACGACGTCGAGCTCACCGCGGCCGACATCGCCCGGCTGGCCAACGAGGCCCGCCCGCTGGTCCGCTCCCGGGGGAGGTGGGTCGAGCTCGACCGGGCCGACCTCAAGGAGGCCGCCGCGGCGCTGGCCGAACGGGCCGCCACCACCCAGCTGACCGGGGCCGAGATCCTGCGCTACGCAGTCGGCCTGGAGAGCCCGGGCCTGGGCGGCGGGCTCACCATCGACGGGTCGGGATGGGCCGCGGACCTCCTCGAGGCGGCCCGTAACGCACCCACCGAGCCCGTCACCTCGCCCGAGGGCTTCGTCGGCGAGCTGCGCGGCTACCAGGCCGAGGCGCTGGCCTGGCTCGAGTTCCTCGACACCGCCGACCTCGGCGGCTGCCTGGCCCTCGACATGGGCCTGGGCAAGACCCCGACGGTCCTGGCCCACCTGGCCCGGAACACCGGCGACGGACCGGCCCTGGTCGTCGCCCCGCCGGCGGTGGTGGGCAACTGGGCCGCGGAGGCGGCCCGCTTCACCCCGGACCTGCGGGTGGTCGTCCACCACGGGGCGTCCCGGGCCTCGGCCGCCCAGCTCGACCGGACCCTGGCCCGGGCCGACGTGGTCATCACCACCTTCGGCACCGCCATCCGCGACGTCGAGGCGCTGGCCGCCCGGACGTGGCGCCGGGTGGTCCTCGACGAGGCCCAGGCGATCAAGAACCCCTCCAGCGAGACCGCCCAGCAGCTCCGCCGCATCCCGGCCCGCAGCCGCCTGGCGCTGACCGGCACGCCCATCGAGAACGGCCTCGGCGACCTGTGGTCGATCCTCGACTTCACCAACCCGGGCCTGGTCGGGAGCCGCCCCACCTTCGTGGCCCAGCTGGCCGGCGAGGGCGAGGCCGCCCTGCGGGCCCTGAACGGCCTGCTGGTCTTCCGGCGGACCAAGAGCGAGCCGGTCGTCGCCGCCGAGCTGCCCGACCGCATCGACGAGCTCGACCGCTGCATGATGACCCCCGAGCAGATCGGCCTGTACCAGGCGGTGCTCGACGGCCTGGTCGCCGACGCCGAGGCCGACGGGACCGAGCGCAAGCAGGGCGCGATCCTGGCCGCCATCACCGCCCTCAAGCAGATCTGCAACCACCCGGCCGCCTACCAGGACGACGGGCGCCCGCTCGCCGGCCGTTCGGGGAAGCTGGCCCGGCTCGAGGAGATCGTCGAGGCCGTCTTCGCCGCCGGCGAGCGGATCCTGGTCTTCACCCACTTCGCCGAGTGGGGCAAGCGCCTCGCCGACCACCTGAGCTCGACGACCGGGGTGAAGATCGAGTGCTACCACGGCGGTCTGGCCCGGGGTGCCCGCGACCGGATGATCGCCGACTTCCAGGCCGGCACCGGCCCCGGCGCCCTCGTCCTGTCGCTCAAGGCCGGTGGCACGGGCCTCAACCTGACCGCCGCCTCCCACGTCGTGCTCTACGACCGCTGGTGGAACCCCGCGGTCGAGGACCAGGCCCGGGACCGGGCCTGGCGGATCGGCCAGACCCGCACCGTGGTCTCGCACCGCCTGGTGTGCCCGGGCACCGTCGACGAGCGGGTCGAGGAGGTCGTGGCCGGCAAGCGCCACATCGCCGACCTGGTCCTGCCCAAGTCGAGCTCGCTGGCCGACCTGGACGCCGAGCAGCTGCGGGTGGCGCTGGGCCTGCGCTCCGACACGCTGCTGACCGAGGAGTCGACGTGAGCAACCAGAACGGCCACGGGAACGGTCACGGCGGTCACGGGAACGGGCAGGGCGGGGGCAAGGGGCGCTCGGCGTCGAGCCGCCGCCGGCGCCAGCAGAAGGCCAAGCCGGTCGACCTGTGGCGCCCGGTGCCCCGGTTGCCCGACCCGGCGCCCATCACGCCGTCCGACGCCCCCGCGACCCTGCTGCGATCGCTCGGCGAGGCGCCCCTGCACGGCCAGGGCGCCATCGCCGAGCACTACATGTCCGCCGTGGTCGACAGCGCGGCCCGCCTGGCCACCGCCCTGGCCGCCTCGGTCGACCTGCTCGCCGACCTGTCCGACGACGACGCCGGCTAGCCCCGGTCGCTGTGGGGCGACCTGTCGGGCGTGACCTTGGCCGCTTCGGGCGCCCTGGTGGCCGACCTGTCCGACGACGATGCCGGGTGAGCGCCGGGCGCGGCGGGTCGACCTGTCGGGCGTGACCTTGGCCGCTTCGGGCGCCCTGGTGGCCGACGTGTCCGACGACGACGCCGGGTGAGCGTCGCCGGTCGGGTCGCCTACGGCTCGGCGTCGGCGAGGGCCGCCTCGCGGTGGCCGGCCGCCTCGAGCAGGGCCACGGCGAAGACCACGAGCGCGGCGGCGTAGAAGGCGCCGCCGATGCCGTAGACCTCGAAGCCGACGATCATGGCGATCACGATGGCCGCAGGGCCCACCACCAGCGACCGGCGGCGGGCCAGCCGGCGCAGCAGGACCTCGTGGGCGACCTGGAGCGCGACGGCCAGCACGGCGAGCAGGACGGTGGTCCGCCCCGGCTCGAGCCCGGCCGAGAGCAGCAGCGCGGGCAGGCTCCCGAACAGGACGCCGAAGCCAGGCACGATGCTGAAGCCGGCCACGAAGACCGACAGGACGACGGGCGCGGGCAGGCCGGCCCAGGTGCAGCAGGCCAGCACGACCAGCCCGGCGGCCACGGCCTCGGCCACCACGCCCAGCACGTAGCGGCGGCTCTGGGCGAAGGCCAGGGACCCCACGTAGCGGACCTGGAGGCGGGTGCCGGGGTCCGAGATCTGCTCGGCCGCGGCCCGCCCCAGCCGGGGGCCCCACGACAGGAAGAAGGCGGTCAGCACCCCGCAGACCAGGTAGGTGCTGATCGTCGTGGCCGTCGACGCCGGCGCCGCGTCCACCGGGCGGGCCAGGCGGTCCAGCACCTCCTCCACCCGTTCCTGGAGGCGGAAGTCCCGGGCGATGTCGCCGAAGCGCTCCGACTCCTCGAGGCGGGCCGCGGCCCGCGGCGCCTCGCGTTGGAGCCGGTCGTACTGCTGGTCGATCTCGACGATCACCCCGCCGGCGATGGCCACCGCGCCGAAGCCGACGCCGAGCAGCACCACCGCGATGGCCAGCACGCGGGGGACCCGCCGGGCCAGCCGGGCCACGACCGGTTCGATCAGCGCGGCGACCACGGCGCAGGCCACGGCCCAGCCGATGGTCCGGCTCGCCGCGCTGGCCACGGCGAACACGGCGATGGCCAGGGCGATGGCACCGAGCACGACCACCACGGCCTGGGGGCCCACGGTGAGGCGCAGGGTGCGCGGGCCGGACGCCACGTCTGCGTACAGTACCGACGTGCCGGCGAGCGCCCAGGGAGCCTCCGACGGCGCCGGGGACGCCGCCACCGTCGTCAACCTCGACTGGCGCTCCGCGGCGTGGATCGCAGGCGGGATCGTCACCGGGCTGGTGCTGCTGGCCTTCGTCCGCAGCGTGCCCGACAGCGTGACCCGGGTCGGGGTCGGGATCCTGCTCGCGTTCGCCCTGGACCCCGTCGTGGTGCGCCTGCGCCACCGCTTCGGCGTGTCCCGACCGGTGGCGGTGGCCGCGGTCGGCCTGTCGGCCGTGGCCCTGTTCGCGGTGCTGATCTTCGTGCTCGGCCCGCCCGCGGTGCGCCAGGCCCAGCGCTTCAGCGCCGAGCTGCCCGAGACCGTCGAGCAGCTCTACGGCGTGCCGATCCTGGGCAGCCGGCTGGAGGACGCCGAGGCGGCCGACAAGGTGCGGGAGTGGGCCGCCGACCTGCCGGCCCGGCTCGACACGGCCACGGTCACCGCCACGGCCCGCAGCGTGCTCGACGGCGTGCTGGCCGGGCTGATCGTGATCGTGGTCGGCGTGGCCGTCCTCGTCGACGGGGACCGGATGGTCGGGCGCATCAGCGCCGCCCTGCCGTCCCGGTTCGAGGCCCGGGCGCTGACGGTGGGCCGGACCTTCTACCGCACGATCGGGGCCTACTTCTCGGGCTCGGTGCTCGTCGCCATCCTGGCCGCCACCTTCAACCTGGCCGTCGGCCTGGCCTTCGGCGTGCCGCTGGCACCCGCCGCGGCGCTGTGGACCCTGATGGTCAACCTGATCCCCCAGGTCGGCGGGTTCCTCTCGGGGAGCTTCCTGACCGTGCTGGCCCTGACCCAGGGGGTGGAGACCGGCCTGGCCGTGCTGGCCCTCTACCTCGTCTACATGAACCTCGAGAACCACGTCATCCAGCCGGCCATCGTGGGTCGGGCGGTCGACCTGTCGCCGCCGGCCACGATGCTCGCTGCGCTGGTCGGCGCCGCTGCGGCTGGGGTGCCCGGGGCCCTGGTGGCCACGCCGCTGGTCGGCGCGGCCAAGTCGCTCTACCTCGAGCTGCGCTGGGGCGTGCAGCCCGAGGTGGAGCGGGCCGAGTCGCCCTGGCGGAAGCTCCTGCGCCGGCTGCGTGGCGCGCTCGGTCCCCGCTGAGCGACCGATTGTGCAACCGGGCCGCCGAGGCGGTAGTGGTGGGGTCCCCTTCCTCCCCCTGGAGCCGCATCGTGCCCCTGCTCGACGTCGCCGGCGAGTCCGTCCACCTGTCCGATCGCGGGAGCGGCGACGTCGTCGTGTTCCTGCACGCCTTCCCGCTGCACGGGGCGATGTGGGACTACCAGGTGGACGCCTTCGCCGACGTGCGGCGGTGTGTGGCGGTCGACCTGCCCGGCTTCGGCCTGTCGCCGGCCCCGGCCTCGCCCGGCACGGCCACGATGGACCGCTGGGCCGACCTGGTGGCCGGTGCCCTCGACCAGCTGGACGTGCGCACGGCGACCTTCGTGGGCTGCTCGATGGGCGGCTACCTGGCCATGGCCCTGCTGCGCCGCCACCCGGGCCTGGTCGGCGGGCTGGTCCTGGCCGACACCCGGGCCCGCTCCGACGACGACGCCACCGCGGCCCGCCGCTTCGACCAGCAGCGCCAGCTGCGCGAGGGGGCCGAGCCGATGTCGCTGGGCAAGCACCTCGTGGAGGGCCTCCTGTCCACCGCCTCGGTCCAGCGGGTCGAGCTGCTCGACTACGTCCTGGCCCTGGCCGAGGGCGGCACCTCCGAGGGCTGGCTCGACGCCCTTGAGGCCATGCGGACCCGGCCCGACTCCATGTACGTCCTGCGCCAGGCCGAGGTGCCGGCCATGGTGATCGTGGGCGAGGTCGACCGGATCACGCCCATCGCCGACGCCACCCTGCTGCGGACCCTGCTCGGCGAGGGGACCGAGCTTGTGGTCGTCCCTGGCTCCGGGCACCTGCCCAACGTCGAGGACCCCTACGCCTTCAACGACGCCCTGGCCCGGTTCCTGGGCGTCGAGCTCCCGGCCCCGCCGAGCGCCGAGGAGGCACCCGCGCAGGACGCCGGCACCGCCGGGGGAGAGGTCGAGGCCGGCTGACCTGCCCGGCCCGGGGCGCCGGGGCCGGTGTGCCGGGGCCGGCGGGTCAGGACGTGCTGCGCAGGTGGTCGGCCAGGGCGTCCTCGAGCCGGGCCCTGACCTCGTCGGGGAAGGTCGTGGACACGAGCCGCCCCTCGTAGCGGCGCAGCTCGACCAGGACCGGTTCGAGGTGGATCTCGGCCACCAGCAGGAGCAGGGCCGAGGTGCCCGGCTCCAGCCAGTCGGCCATCTGGCGGATCCAACCGTCGTCCAGGCCGACGTCGACGAGCTTGCCGTACAGGGCGCCCCCGCCCGCCGACAGCGCGCCGGCGACCAGCCCGCCGACCGGTCCGGCCACGATCACGCCGAGCAGCAGGCCCCACCACCCGCCGGTCATCGCCCCCTTGCCCGCGGTGACGTCGACGGTCTGGTGGACGTGGGCCTTGCCCTGGTCGTCCTTGACCGCGATGACCGCGTCGCTGAGGCGGATCGAGCCCTCCTGCTGGAGGTGCACGACGTTGAGCAGCACCTCCTCGGCCCGTGTCGTCTTGTCGAAGACGATGGCGACCA
>JBFWTJ010000112.1:0-11435 GCA_050247895.1 Acidimicrobiia bacterium | reverse complement strand
GGGGGCACCGCCGGTGCCGGGCGCGGGGCCGCGCTCCGGCGTCGTCCCGCCCTCGGCGCCTTCGCCGGGCGCCGGGCCCAGCCCCGACCACGCGCCGTCCCCCGCCCCTTCCGCACCTTCGTCGGCCGGGTGGCCGTCGCCGGACGACCGGTCGTCCGCGCCGCAGCGGATCGCCTCGTCCGCCTCGACGTTCGAGGCGCCGACCCGCCCCGCGGGGAACGGCGCTGCCGGGGCGGGCCCGAGCCCGATCGGCCCGGGGTCGGGTCCGGCCGAGGCCCCGCCCGGGGCCCGGCCCGCGCCGCGCTCGCTGGGCGCGGGGGCCGAGCCGCTGCCGCCGCTGCTGGCTCGCCTGGGTGGTGTGCCCGCCCCGCCGGTCCCGGCCCCGCCGGTCGAGCCCGAAGCCCTGCCCGCGCCCGGTGGCCCCACGATCGGCGACGGCCCGTCGGCCGTCCCGCCCCCGCCGCCGGGTCCGTTGCCCCCGCCGCCGGTGCCGCCGGTCTCACCCCTCGCACCTGCGCCGCTGCCGGCCGTCCCGCCCCCGCCCGGGTCCGACGTCCTGCCGCCGCCCCCTCCGCCGCCCCCGCCGTTCCCGATGGCGCCGGGCGCCACCGGCGGCGGTGCGCTCACGCCGGGTGGGTTGACGCGTCGGGTGCCCGGCGCGCAGCGGCCCGAGTCGTCGATGCCGGGCGCGGCCGACCGGCCCGGCGCGGCGGCTTCGGCCCCGCGCTCGTCGGCGGCCGACGTCTACTCGTTCCTCTCCAACTTCCAGGACGGGGTGAGCCGGGGCCGCGCCGAGGCCCGGGGCGGCGCAGAAGGTGACGACCCGACCGAGGACCGACCCGTGAGGTGGGACGACCATGACGATCAGTGAGGAGGCCCGGAACTTCTCCTGGCTGCTCAACAACTTCGTCGACCAGACCGCCGGCGTGACCGACGCCGTGGTGGTCTCCTCCGACGGGCTGCTCATGGCCATGTCGAGGGGACTCGACCGCACCCGGGCCGAGCAGCTCTCGGCCATCATCTCGGGCATGGTCAGCCTCGGGCACGGGGCGTCGGCCTGCTTCGGCCTCGAGGGCCTCGAGCAGATCATCGTGGCCATGCGGCGGGGCTTCCTGTTCCTGTCGGCCATCTCCGACGGGAGCTGCCTGGGCGTGGTGGCCGGGAAGGGCTGCGACATCGGCCTGGTCGGCTACCAGACCACGGTGCTCGTCGAACGGGTCGGCTCGGTGATCTCGCCGGCGTTGGTCGACGAGCTGAAGTCGGAGATGATGGTCCCGTGAGCACCGGGGGCGGCGGCGGGCACGACTTCGTGCGGCCCTTCATCATGACCGGCGGACGGACGCGCGCCGCCCGGCGGGACCTGCGCCTGGAGACGATGCTCCAGACCACCGACCCGTCGCGGGCCCTCGATCGGCCCGCCGAGCAGCGGGCCATCGTCGAGCTGTGCCGCGAGCCTCAGTCGGTGGCCGAGATCGGGGCCAAGCTCGGCCTGGTCGTCGGCGTGGCCTCGGTGCTGGTCGGCGACCTGATCGAGGAGGGCCTGCTGGAGGTCCACCACACCGATCCCGTCGAGATCGAGCTCGACATGCTGACCCGCATGATCGAGCGGGTCCGGGCCATCTGAGGGTGTGGACGTGACCATGACCCCCTCCCCGGTCGGGCGGCGCATCACGCCGGTCAAGTTCGTGGTCGCCGGCGGCTTCGGCGTGGGCAAGACGACCTTCGTCGGCGCGGTGTCCGAGGTCGAACCGCTGCGGACCGAGGCCGCCATGACGGTGGCCTCGTCGGGCATCGACGACCTGACCCACGTGCCCGGCAAGCGGACGACCACGGTGGCCATGGACTTCGGCCGGATCACCGTGGACGAGACCCTGGTGATGTACCTGTTCGGCACCCCGGGCCAGGACCGCTTCGGGTTCATGTGGGACGACCTGTGCACCGGCGCCCTGGGCGCCTGCGTGCTGGTCGACACCCGGCGCATCGACCACTGCTTCCCGGCGGTCGACTACTTCGAGTCGAAGGGGATCCCCTTCGTCGTGGGCGTGAACTGCTTCGAGGGCGCCGAGCGGTACCCCATGGCCGAGGTGCGCGACGCCCTGGGCGTGGACCCGATCGTGCCGGTGCTGGAGTGCGACGCGCGCCGCCGGGAGTCGGTGAAGCTGGTGCTGCTCACGCTGCTCGAGAACCTGGTCGTCCAGGCTCGCGCCCGCGAAGCCTCCTAGCGACGACCCTGCGCGGGAGCACCGCGCCAGGTGGCCGTGCGGCCGCGGGGCGTGGGACGTCGTCGCCGCGGACTGTTAGGTCGCGGGGCCAGCACCGTCGATCAGAGCGCTGACGGAATCCTGCGGGGTCCTTCGGCTGCTGCGTCGTCGCCCACAGATCAGAGAGAGAGAACTTTGCTCCGACCCTCGCGCCTCGCCAGGCCGCTCGCCGTGCTCGCGCTCGTCACCGCCTGGTACGTCCCCGCCGCGGGAGCGTCCGACGGCCTCGACGAGACCGTCCTGATCGGTGACGGCGACCCGGCCGCGGTGGAGACCGTGCCGTTCGCCACGCCGGCGGTGGAAGAAGAGGCCCGTGCGCTGCCCGACCTGGTCGCGGGTGACGACCTGTCGGGCGACCCGGCCGCGGCCGACGAGTCCGACGGTTCGGGCGCCGCCGACTTCCCCACGCTGGACTTCGCCGTGCCCGACTGCGGCGACCAGATCCTCGACATCAACTCCGACCAGGACGGCGGGATCGGCTGTGACCAGGATTCCGACGGCAGCTCGGGCTCGTCCGGGAGCAGTGGCCAGGACAACGACGGGGGCGACGTGCCGCCCGCCGACGCGGACCGCGACCTCGGCGGCGGAACCCTGGACTTCGCGCTGCCCGATTGCGGCGACGAGATCCCCGACTTCAACGGCGACCAGGACGGTGGGATCGGTTGCGATCAGGACGCTGACGGCAACCCGGGCTCGTCGGGTGACAGCGACGAGGATGCCGACGGGGATGGCGAGGACCTGCCCGACTTCGTGAACGACTGGGGCGATGGCCAGGACCTGCTGGACACCGTGAACGACTCGAGCGATGTCCAGGAGTGTCCGCCCGACGGCGAGCTGGTCGACGACGAGTGCGAGTTCGAGGGCGGCTCCGGCGGCTCTGGCTCCGGCGCCGATGCGGACGCTGATGCCGATGCGGATGGCATGGATCTGGCCGATGGCGCCGATGCAGATGTCGACGCGGATGCCGATGCCGACGAGGGTGATCTGCTCGATCTGGCCGACGGTATGGATGCCGACGGCGTCGATGCGGATGCGGACGGGATGGATGCCGATGGTATGGATCTGGCTGATGACGCCGATGCCGACGCCGATGGCCCGGACCTCGCCGATGGTGCGGACGCGGATGCCGATGCGGACACCGACGGCATGGACCTGGCCGACGACGAGGACGCCGGGGATGGTCCCGATGTCGGGAGCGGTGACGGGACCGATCTGCTCGACGTCGCGATCCCGGACGGGGATGTGGACGTGGACCTGGGGGACAGCCAGGACAAGGGCTTCCCGGACCAGGGGACGGATTGCGTCGACGGGCCGCAGGACGTGAACGCCGACCAGGACGGTGGGATCGGTTGCGACGAGGACGCTGACGGCAACCCCGACTCGCCGGGTGACAGCGACGAGGACGCCGACGGCGATGGCGAGGACCTGCCGGACTTCGTGAACGATTCGAGCGATGTGCAGGAGTGCCCGCCCGACGGCGAGCTGGTCGACGACGAGTGCGAGTTCGAGGGCGGCTCCGGCAGCTCGGACGACGCGGATGCCGATGCGGACGCCGACGGCATGGATCTGGCCGATGGCGCCGATGCAGATGTCGACGCGGATGCCGATGCCGACGAGGGTGATCTGCTCGACCTGGCCGACGGCATGGATGCCGACGGCGTCGATGCGGATGCGGATGGCATGGATGCCGATGGCATGGACCTGGCCGACGGCGCCGACGCGGATGCCGATGGCGAGGACATGGATGCGGACGGCATGGATCTGGCTGACGGCGCTGATGCGGATGCGGATGCGGATGACGCGGATGCGGATGCGGATGCGGATGACGCGGATGCGGATGCGGATGGTCAGGACAAGGGCGGTCCGTCGGGCACGGTGGATGCGGATGCGGATGGCATGGATGCCGATGGCATGGATGCGGATGGCATGGATGCCGATGGCATGGACCTGGCTGACGGTGCCGACGCGGATGCCGATGGCGAGGACATGGATGCGGACGGCATGGATCTGGCTGACGGCGCGGATGCGGATGCGGATGATGCGGATGCGGATGGCGGGGACAAGGGCGGTCCGTCGGGCACGGCGGATGCCGACGCGGACGGCATGGACCTGGCCGACGCCGACGCGGATGCCGATGCCGACGGTTCGGACATGCCGGATGCGGACATGGACGACCTGCTCGACCTGGCTGATGGCGCCGACGTGGATGCCGATGCGGACGTGGATGCCGACGGCATGGACCTGGCCGACGCGGATGCGGATGCCGATGCGGACGTGGATGCCGACGCCGACATGACCGACGAGGGCTGCTCGGACGGCGAGATGGGCGCACGAGCGGCCTGCGACGGCGCCGACACCGACGCGGACGCCGATGCCGATTCGGATGCCGACGCCGACGGCACCGACCTGCCCGACGGTGGTGATGACGAGGTCCTCTCCGGCGGTTGGACCTGGTACGTCCCCCGACCCGCCTCACCGGTCCGGGCCACCCCGCGCTACACCGGCTGACCCCAGCCGACCACGGTCCGCCGACTCCCCTCCGTGTGTTCGCCGGAGGGGAGTCGGCGCGTTCAGGGCCGGATCCCCGCGGCCCGCGGAGCCGGCTGTAATCACGCCGAGGTCTGGAGCATCGGAACGACATGAGACAGCGTGTGGAGGACCCGGGGCGGTTCGTCCGCCTGCGCCGCGCTGCCAGCTGGCGCGGGCTCGCGTGCGTCCTCGCCGTCGCCGGCACGGCCAACGCCTGCTCGTCGCAGGACCGCGGCAGCCTGCGGCACGCCGACCCTCCCTCGGCCGAGCAGGTGGCGGCTTCCGAGGAGCGGGCCACGGCCACGGCCAAGACCTTCTTCCGCCTCCTGGCCCGCAACGACGAGCGGGCCTGCTCGATGCTCTCCCGGTACGCGGTGAACCAGCTCCTGCGAGAGTACGACGTCGGGACCTGCCCCGAGGTCCTCGAGCTGGTGGCCGAGCGGGCCGACGACGCCTACCGGGAGAAGGCGGAGGACTTCCCGATCACCGCGGCGAAGGCCACCTCTCGGTACCGGGTCGAGCTGCTGACCGCCTCCCGTGATCCCGACGAGCCGATCGTCGTCGAGTACTCCGGCAAGCGCTGGGTCGTCGTGGCGCTCGCCTGACGACCCGGCGAGACAGGAACCCGAGATGTCGCTGACCCACGAAGACCCACCCCTCTGGCACGAGGACCGGCCGCAGGGCCCGGGCGGTGGCGTCGCCCGAGGCCGTGGCCGGCGCTGGACGCCCGCACGCCTCGGCCACCTGGTGCCCAACCTGGTCATCGTCGTGGTCCTGGCCGTGCTGGCCGTCGACAACCTGCCCGACTCCGAGCTCAAGGACGCCATCCGACCCGCGGTCCGCCCCGTCGAAGACCACCTGGCCCTACGCCAGAACTGGGCCCTGTTCGCACCCAACCCGCCCCGTCGCCAGGGCCGGCTCGTCGCCCGGGTCGAGTACGAGGACGGGTCGACCGCGGTCTGGGAGCTGCCGAGCTGGGAGGGCCCGCTCGGCTCGTACTCGGGCTACCGGTGGCGCAAGTGGGGCGAGTCCCTCATGCGCTCGCGCAACGTCGCCCGCCTCGAGGCCGCGGCCCGGACCGTCGGCGAGTTCGCCGAGCGGGACGACCTGGAGGTCCGGCGGGTCTCCCTGTGGCGCCTGACCTCGACCGTGCAGGAGGGCGCCGACCCGGTCAGCGCCCGGACCCACCTGGTGACCGCGACCATGGAGGAGGGCTCGTGACCCAGCTCCGTGCCGGCTGGAACGCCTTCTGGTTCACGCCACGCTCCACCCTGCCCCTGGCCTTCCTGCGGATCGCCTTCGGCCTGCTCGTGGCGGTCTGGGCCTTCTCGCTACGGGGCGATGTGGCGTGGTTCTTCGGCCCCGACGGCATCCAGCCCTCCCAGCCCGACCGACCCGGCGTGCTCGCCCTGCTGCGCCACCTCAACACGACGTGGGCCGCCTACGTGTTCGTCGTGGGCGTCGGCCTGGCCGGGTTGGCGCTCGCGGTGGGGCTGCGGTCGAAGGTCGCCGGGTGGGTGGTCTTCGTCGGCCTCGTGTCGCTCCAGTACCGCAACCCCTACGTCGTCAACGGCGGCGACCTGCTGATGCGGCTGGTCGCCGTCTACGTCGCCCTGGCCCCCACGGGAGCGGCCCTGTCCTACGACCGTTGGCGCCGGCACCGCGCCGACTTCTGGCAGGCACCGGAACGGCCTCTGTGGGCCGTGCGGCTGCTCCAGGTCCAGGTCTGCGTCATGTACTTCGACTCGGTGTGGGAGAAGATCGTGGGCGAGACCTGGCGACGGGGCACGGCGGTCGGCTTCGCTCTGGCCAACGACGCGCTGACGCGCTCGGACGCCGTGGACTGGATCACCGGTACGGGCTGGCTGGACAACCTGCTGACCTGGGCCACCCTGGTCCTCGAGCTGGCCCTGGTCTTCCTGGTGTGGAACCGGCGACTGCGCCCGTGGGTGCTGCTCGGCGGCGTGGCGCTCCACCTCGGCATCGAGATCGGCATGCCCCTGGGCTTCTTCCCACTGGTGGTGATGGTCTCCTACCTGTCCTTCGTGCCCGTCGAGTGGGCCGAGAAGGTGCTCGCGCCGGTGAGGGCGACCTTCGATCGCCGAGGCGGTCGTCGCCCCGCCCGGGCCGTCGCAGCGCGGCGCCACGCCCGCCCGGACACGCCCTGAGCCTTCCGCCGCGCCCTGGACCTGGCGTGGGCGGTCCGACCTGCCCGCGGCCTGGCCGGCCGATCCGCCCCCGGCTCGCCCTGGGGTCTCACAGCCCGTCCCGACTACCCTCGGACGCTTCCCGGGCGTGTAGCTCAGCTGGCTAGAGCACCTCGCTTACATCGAGGTGGCCGGGGGTTCGAGTCCCTCCACGCCCACCAACGCCGCTCAGCCGGCCAGGCCGACCGGGCAGGACACGCCGGTGCCGCCGATCCCGCAGTAGCCCCACGGGTTCTTCGACAGGTACTGCTGGTGGTGGTCCTCGGCGAAGTAGAACGGACCGGCGTCGTCGGCCGAGCGGATCTCGGTGGTGATCGGGCCGTGGCCGGCGGCGGTGAGGCGGGCCTGGTAGGCGTCCCGGCTGGCCAGTGCGGCCTTCTCCTGCTCCGGTGTGCCGGCGTAGATCGTCGAGCGGTACTGGGTGCCCCGGTCGGCGCCCTGGCGCATGCCCTGGGTCGGGTCGTGGGACTCCCAGAAGACCCGGAGGAGCTCGTCGTAGGACACTTCGGCCGGATCGAAGACGACTAGCACCTCCTCGGCGTGGCCGGTCAGCCCGCTGCACACCTCCTCGTAGGTGGGGTTGGGCGTGTAGCCGCCCTGGTAGCCCACCGCCGTGGTGACCACGCCGGGCGTCTGCCAGAAGACCCGCTCGGCACCCCAGAAGCAGCCCATGCCGAAGTAGGCCACCTCGGTGCCCTCCGGGTAGGGCGGCGTGAAGGAGGTCCCGTCGACGTGGTGGCGGGTCCCGACCGGCATCGGCTCGGACCGGCCGGGCAGGGCCTGCTCGGGGGCCACCATCGTCGACTTGTCCCGTCCGAAGAGCATCGGTCGCACACCTCCCTCGGGCCGCCCGCCGCCGCGGGCGGAACCCCGCCAGGCTACGGCGACGGGGGCGCCGCGGCGCGGCGTTCGGCCACATCGGCACCTGCCGTGGCCACCCCGCTGCCCGCGGCCCGCACGGGCACGGTCGCGGTCGCGGGTCGTGCCCGTCCCAACCGGGCGAGGCGGGCCAGGCGGGCCTCGATGGCCTCGACGACGTGGTCCGCCGTCTCGAAGGGGACGAAGGACAGGTAGGCCACCATCACCGCCCACGAGAAGAAGCCCACGTCCACCAGCACCTCGATGCCGGCGTGCAGGACGATGCCGGCGCCCAGGACCCACGGGCGCAGGGCGCGGTTCCACACCGCGGCGCAGAAGAACAGCTCGAAGCCCAGCACCGCCCAGGTGAGCAGGTTGAGGGCCACGGTCTGGTCGAACACCCAGTCGGGCAGCGCCACCCGTTGCATGTCGTCGATGCGCAGGGCCAGGGCCATGGCGGTCCCGTCGTGCCAGGAGGGGCCGCGCAGCTTGGCCAGCGCCGACCACAGGTAGCCGGTGGCCACGAAGAGCTGGAGGTAGCGCAGGGCCACCGGTGCCCGCCGGGTCGACCGGACCACGCCGCGCCGGGCCCGCCGCCGGGCGTCGACCGACAGCATCGCCCCGGCGGGGGCGAAGACGAGGACGAGGCCGAGGTGGCGGATGAGGACGTCGCCGGAGTTGATGACCAGCGGGCTCGTGCGCTGGAGGCCGACCACGCCCAGCCAGGTCGCGGCGGTGCTCGCCGTGGTCCACAGGCCGACGCTGGTCAGCAGCCCGCCGGCCACAACGGCCAGGCACACCAGGGTCAGGCCCGTGGGACCGGTGACGGTGGCGACGGGGTTCCAGCGGCCGAGGCCGTCCACGGGGTGGGCCAGGCTGCCGCCGGCCACGAGGTCGGGCACGTCGGGGATCAGGGTGAGGGCCCAGACGGCGACCAGCAGCCCCCACGCCGCCCGGCAGAGCGCGACGGGGGCGACCGAGCGGGGGGCGAACAGGAGCTCGGTCATCCCGAGGCTCCGGCCAGGTCGAGCACGTACATCTCGGTGGTCTCGTACGGCCCGGGGACCGCCACCGGGTCGTTGGTCCGATGGTGGCGCAGGAGCACGACGCGTGCCACGGCCGGTCCGGCCGGGTCGGTCATCTCGTCGGCGATCCAGCGGGCGGCGGGCTCCCAGAGCTCCGACCAGGCGTCGAGGGTGAACACCTCCACCCACTTGCGCCAGCGGTAGAAGCGGTAGTGGCCGAGGACGGCGTCGCCCATGGGCGGCCGCCACGTGCGCACGGTGCCGTCGACGTACTCGACGCGGGCCGAGACCGTGCGGCTGACGTCGCGGGGATCGGGGGCGAAGACGCCCCAGGACATCTCGGCGCCGGTGAGCCCGGCCAGGGTGGCCGCGGGCCGGGCGAAGGCCCGGGCCACCGCGGCGTCGGCGGGGACGTGGATCAGGGCGTGCAGGACGAGCATGGCGAGGACCAGCCCGGCGGCCGCGGCGCGGCCGACCGGGCTGGCCTCGATGCGCTCCCCGAGACCGGGGACGGGATCCGTGCCGCCCTGCACGCCGGGACCGCTAGTCCGTGTAGTGCGGCGTGGCGACGATCGGCGTGCCGGGGTCCGACTGCACGATGGTGCCGCAGTCCGCAGCGGTCGGGGCCGCGGCACGGCCGCGGACCGGGATGAAGCCGTCGGTGCTCGGGTTGCTGAACACCGTGCCGGAGCCGATGGTGCTCCCGCCGAGGGAGCTCCCGCCCGAGGTCGAGCCCGACGTGCTCGAGGAACCGGAGGATCCACCCGTGGTGGTCGTGGGCGCCGCCGTGGTGGTCGTGGGCGCGGCTGTCGTGGTCGTGGGCGCCACCGTCGTGGTGGTGGGAGGGCCGTCGATCGGCACGGCCGGGTCCGTGGTCGTGGTGGTCGGCACCGTGGTGCTGGTCGTGGTGGTCGGCACCGTGGTCGTGGTGGTCGGCACCGTGGTCGTGGTGGTCGGCACCGTGGTCGTGGTGGTGCTGGGATCCGGGGTGGCCGGGTCGGTCGTGGTCGTGGTCGGGACCGTGGTGCTGGTCGTCGGGACCGGGGTCGTGATCGTGGTCGGGACTGTGGTGCTGGTCGTGGTGGCCGGCACCGTGGTCGTGGTCGTCACCTCGCAGTCCTCGACCCCCGCCGGGGAGGTCAGGGCGTTGGCCGCCACCTGGGCGCTGGCGACGAGGAGGAGGGCCGCGCCTGCGCCGGCGAGAGCGTTCCTTGAACGTTGCATGAGGGTCCTGTCTGCTGGCGGAAGGAGTTCCGCCAAGTCAGATCCCCGGGTCCGGCTTTCCTTACGGCCGGGGCCCGGGACCGTCCGACCCCGGCAATAGCCTCACCCGGGTGCCGTCGAGGATCCCCGCCGAGCTGGGTCGTGGCGTGGTTGTCCACGCCGATGCCGAGCCGCCGCCGCCGTGGGCCGGCGCGCGCCGGGTCCGGATCGACGAGGCGGCCGTCGCAGCGCCCGAGGACGTCGTGGCCGAGCTGCACGCGGCGTGGTCGGCCCGGGTGCCCGTGGTGGTGGAGCTCGACGTCGACCCGGCCGGGTTCCGCGCCCCCCGGTCGTCGGCCGGCGAGCTCTGGGAGCTCGGTGCCGGCCACACCCCCTGGCACGACCGGCTCCACTTCCTGGTCTGGGCCAACAACTACGACGGCCGGGCCGCCGAGCCGATCTGGTGGTGGGCCCGCAAGGCGCGGCGCTGCGGCGCCACCGAGCCGGGCGCCGGTCCCGGCGACGTCGTGCTGGCCGACGGGCGCCCGGCCTGGGTCGACGGCGGGCCCCGCCGGCCGTGGGCGGCGGGTGCCCTGGGCGCCGCGGTGGTCCATGCCGAGTCGGTCGACCTCGGCAGCCTGGCCGTGGTCCCCGAGCCGGTGGTGCCGGCCGTGGCGCTGGCGCCCGACCAGCTCGCCGCGGTGGCCCACGAGGCGGGCCCGGCCCGGATCGTCGCCCCGGCGGGCTCGGGCAAGACCCGCGTGCTCACCGAGCGGCTCCGCCACCTCCTGGTCGACCGGGGCTACGAGCCGGCCGGCGTGCTGGCCCTGGCCTACAACAAGCAGGCCCAGGTCGAGATGGCTCGTCGCACGCCGGGCCTCGGGGCCCGGATCCGCACGCTCAACGCCTGGGGCTACGAGCTGGTCACCCGGTCCCTGGGGCGCCGCCCGGAGGTCCTCGACGAGCGTGACGTCCGGGCCATCGTCGAGCGGCTCGTGCCCCGCCAGCAGCGCCGGGTCAACACCGACCCGCTGGCCCGCTACCTGGAGGGCCTGTCGCTGGTCCGGCTCGGCCTGCGCCGGCCCGAGGTGGTCGAGGAGCAGATGGGCGACGTGCCGGGCCTGGCGGCCGCGGTCGAGCCCTACCGGGCCGAGCTGCGGCGGCGGGGCGCGATCGACTTCGACGAGCAGGTGTTCCTCGCCGCCGAGTCCCTCGTGCGCGACGGCGAGCTCCGCCGGGCCGTCCAGGCCGAGCACCGGCACCTGCTGGTCGACGAGCTCCAGGACCTCACGCCGGCCCACGTGCTGCTCCTGCGCCTCGTCGCCTGCCCCACCTACGACGTGTTCGGCGTG
>JBFWTJ010000111.1:0-11500 GCA_050247895.1 Acidimicrobiia bacterium | reverse complement strand
CTCCGCGGTGGGCGGGTCCTCGACGGTGCCCTCGGGCACCACGATCCCCCGGGAGGCCAGGAAGCTGCGCACCCCGTCCTCGCGCAGCCGGCCGTCGACGTAGGCCAGGTAGTCGGCCGGCTCGAAGGGTCGGAACGGCGTGCCGGCGAGGGCGGCCCGGGCCGCCAGGACCTCGTCGAACATCTCCTTCCACGCCGCCGAGTGCACCTTCGCCGTCTGGGTCAGCACCCCGTCGAGGTCGAAGAGGCAGGCGGTGACCCCCGCGGGCAGCCCCGGAACTGGCGACGGCACGACCCCGACCGTACGCGACCGGGATGCGCCTACACGTCCTCGATCCGGATGCGGCGCCTCGTCGCCTGTGCGACCAGCTCGACGTGGGACCGGTTGGACGTCACGACGACGTCGCCGCGGCGCAGGGCGCCCTCGACCACGGCGACGTCGACCACGTCGTCGTGGTCCGACCGGCCGGCCAGGGTCCCCACCACCCTGGCCCGGGCCTCGTCCATCGCCTCGACGGCGCACCCGGCCAGGAGCCGGGCCAGGGAGGCCTGCCGGGCGCCGCCCCGCCAGGCCTCGGCGAGCACCGGGGCCGGGACGGTCGGCACCTCCTCGAGGGCGAGGTAGCCGAGGTGGAGGGCCCACAAGGCCCGGTCGTTGCGCTCGGCGGCGACCAACGCCCCCGTGTCGTAGGTGACGCCCATCAGCCCGCCTTGCGACGCGGACGGCGGGCGAGCGACGTCCGGGCCCGGGCCAGCCCCTCGGCGATCTCGGCGTCGGTGAGCGCCCCGTGCTCGCGCTCCCATGCGGCAACACCGGCGAGACCCTCCTCGATCCGGAGCCGATGGGCCGCCGTGGCGGCCAGCCAGGCGCTGACGCTCAGGCCCGCCGCATCGGCGGCGCGCTCGATGCGCTGGGCGAGCTCGGGCGGCAGGGAGATCGACCGCTTCTCACGGATGGCCACGGTCGTCGATGGTAGTACAGGTGGTAGGACAACTGGCCGGGCCGCGGGGTGCTGCCGTCAACCCGGGTGCAGGTCCCGGCGGCGGAAGCCGGCCACGCCGACCGCGACCAGCCCGGCGGCAACGGCGGTGAGCACCAGGAGCGGGACGACCCGCAGCCCCTCGGCGGGCAGGGCGGGCACGTGCTCGAAGGGCGAGACGGCCCGGACCCAGCCCGGGAGCCGGAGGACCTCGCCGAACAGGCCGACGACCACCGCCACGCCGAGGCCGGCCCAGGCCAGGGCCGCGACGCGCGGCGCCCAGCCGAACACGGCCACGGCCAGCCCGACCAGGACCAGCACCGGGGGCGCCGCGACCAGCGCCGCGCCCACCAGGCGTGCCACCTGGCCCCCGTCGCCGGCGACCACGGCGTAGGCCGCGCCCAGGCCCAGCCCGGCCGCGACCAGCAGCACGACGGTGCCCGCGGCGGCGACCGCGACGTGGCCCAGGACCCAGCGGGTCCGGCCCGTCGGCCCGGCCAGGATCGGCTCGGCCCGCCCGGCCGCCTCCTCGGCCCGCAGCCGCAGCGCCACCGACACGGCGAAGCCCGCCGCGAGCAGGCCCAGCATGAGCACGACGGTCACGAAGTAGGAGTCGACGATGCTGGCCCCGTCGTGCTGGGCGATGAAGTCGGCCACCTCCGGGTTGTCGGCGATCATCGACTCGACCTGGTCGCCGATCGACCCGTAGACCACGCCGAGCAGGGCGACGCCCACGGCCCAGCCCACCACCGGCCCGCGCTGGAGCCGGGCGGCCAGTGCCAGCGGGCTGGTCATCCAGGGCAGGCCCCGGGTCCGGCCCCGGCGGGTCGCGAGGAGGCCCCCGCCCAGGTCCCGGCGCGACCCCAGCCCGGCGGCCAGCGCGAAGGCCACCGCCGCGGCCACGACGCAGGGGGCGAAGGCCCACCACCGCTCGTGGGCGAAGGCCCGCACGCCCTGGGCCCAACCCAGCGGCGACAGCCAGCGGACCCCGCTCCCCTGCACGTCGCCCACCGCCCGCACCACGAAGGCCACGGCGAGGGCCACCGCGCCGAGCGCCAGCGCCTGCCGGGCGCTCGACGCCACCTGGGCCGCCACCGCGGCCGTGCCGGCGAAGACCACGCCGGCCAGGGCCAGGGACCCGGCCAGGGCCAGCGAGCCGACCGCCCCGTAGCCGGTGGCGAGCGCACCGGCGAAGGCCAGCGCCCCCACCGCCAGGTCGGCGCCGACGACGACCAGCCCGGCGGCGACCGCCGGGGCGTGGCGTCCGACCACGCTGGAGCGGACCAGGTCGGCCCGCTCGGCGTCCTCCTCGCCCCGGGTGTTGCGGACCAGCAGGAAGATGCTCATGAGCGCGGTGGCCACGCAGCCGTAGAGCTGGGTCTCGTTGACCAGCACCACGCCGATGTTCGGGTCGTCGAACCCGTAGCCGGGGCCGGCGAAGGCGACCAGGGCCGGGTTGCCGTCGAGCAGGCGCACGTACTGGTCGATCGACGCCTGGTCCGGGTAGATGCCCGGCAGGCTCGCCCCCGAGCCGACGACGAGGAGCACGATCCCGCCGACCCACAGGGCGAGCCGGACGCGGTCGCGGCGCAGCACGAAGCGCACCAGCCGGCCCAGCCCGGTCAGCGACCCGGCCCGCGTCACGGCACCGGGCCCGGGCCGTCCGGCGGGACGTCGGCGCCGGCCAGCTCGTCGCCGTAGTGGCGCAGGAAGAGCTCCTCGAGGGTGGGCGGGTGGCTGGCCAGCGTCCGCACGCCCAGCGCGGCGAGGTGGCGGACGACCTCGGCCAGCCGGTCGGTGTCGACGTCGAAGCCGACCCGGTCGCCGTCGACCCGCAGGTCGTGGACGCCGGGCAGCTCGCCCAGGCCCGCGGCGGGCCGGTCGGTCGTCGCGGTGACCGTCGTGCGGGTCATGTGGCGGAGCTCGTCGAGCGTGCCGGTCTCCACGGCACGGCCCTGGCGGATGATCGTGACCCGGTCGCAGAGCTTCTCGACCTCGGCCAGGATGTGCGACGACAGCAGGACCGTGCGGCCCCGGTCGCGGGCCTCGGTGATGCACTCCTGGAACACGGCCTCCATGAGCGGGTCGAGGCCCGAGGTCGGCTCGTCGAGCAGGAGCAGCTCGGCGTCCGAGGCCAGGGCGGCCACCAGGGCGACCTTCTGCCGGTTGCCCTTCGAGTAGGTCCGGGCCCGCTTGCCGGGGTCGAGGTCGAACCGCTCGACGAGCCGGTCGCGCCGGGCCCGGTCCGTGCCGCCGCGCAGGGCGCCGAGCAGGTCGATGACCTCGCCCCCGGTCAGGTTGGGCCACAGGAACGTGTCGCCGGGCACGTAGGCCAGGCGGCGGTGCAGCTCGACGGCGTCGGCCCACGGGTCGCCGCCCAGCACCGCGACCCGGCCCGAGTCGTGGCGGTAGAGGCCGAGCAGGACCCGCAGCGTCACGGTCTTGCCCGCGCCGTTGGGCCCGAGGAAGCCGTGGACCTCGCCGGTGGCGACCTCGAGGTCGAGCCCGTCGAGGGCCCGCACCGCGCCGAACGCCTTGACGAGCTGGCTGCACGAGATCGCCGACACGCCCCGACGGTACGACGCCCGCGTGCGCCGGGGGTCGACCGCGTCCCACCCGGAGGCGCCGCCGTGACGCGGGCCTGGCGCCGAGGTGGCCACGGTGCGGACCGATGGGCCATGTTGTGACGTGAGCCACACCACTACCGTGGCGCGCGCTCAAAGATTGACGTTGGACGTCAAGTAGTAGCTCGCACCGTCGAGCACCAGCCCGGAGGTCCCCGATGCCCATCCCCTCGGCCGAGACCGACGTCGTCGTCCTGGGCTCCGGTGCCGCCGGGCTCACCGCCGCGCTGTCCGCCGTCACCGCCGGCGCGACCGTGACCGTGGTGGAGAAGGCCGCCGAGCTGGGCGGGACCACCGCCGTCTCGGGCGGCATGGTGTGGCTGCCGGCCAACCCGCTGGCCGCCGCGGCGGGCATCGAGGACAGCCGCGAGAAGGCGCTCGCCTACCTGGGCTCGCTGTCGAACGGCACCATGCGGCCCGAGATGCTCGAAGCCTTCGTCGACACCGTCGACGAGCTCCTCGACTGGCTGCACTCCCGCACCCCGCTGCGGTTCCAGCTCATGGCCCGGTATCCCGACTACCACCCCGAGCACCCCGGCGCGCTGCCCGGCGGTCGCTCCCTCGAGCCCTCGCTGCGCAGCAGCGACCCCCTCGGTCCCTGGGTCGACAAGCTGGTCGGCGAGCCGCGGCGGATGCTGATCCAGGACATCCCCAGCGGCGGCGGCACCGGCGTGGTGGCCCCCGACGTGCTCGCCCAGCGCGAGGCGGAGCACGTCGAGGGGCTCGGCCGCGGCATCGTGGCCGGCCTGCTGCACGGCCTGCTCGACGCCGGCGTCGAGCCGCACCTGGAGACCCGGGCCACGGCGCTGGTCGTCGAGGACGGCCGGGTGGTGGGCGTCAGGGCGGTCCGGGCCGGGGACGAGGTCGAGCTCCGAGCCCGCCGGGGCGTCGTCATCGCGACCGGCGGGTTCGACTACGACGAGGGCCTCGCCACCGCGTTCCTGCGCGGCCCGATCGCACATCCGCCCGGCGTGCGGTCCAACACCGGCGACGGGCTGCGCCTGGCCCAGTCGGTCGGGGCGTCCCTGGGCGCCATGGCGCACGCGTGGTGGGTGCCGGTCGTCGCGCCGCCCGGGCAGTTCGAGCCGGACGGGACCCAGAGCTCCCTGCTCCTCATCCGGGAGCGGACGATGCCGGGCACGATCATGGTCAACCGCCACGGCGTCCGCTTCGCCAACGAAGCCGCCAACTACAACGCGTTCGGCGCAGCGCTGCACTCGTTCGACATCGAGGGGTTCCGCTACGCCAACATCCCCGCCTACCTCGTCCTCGACCGGCGCGCCGTCGAGACCTTCGGCTGCTTCGGGTCGCCGGCCGGGCAGGAACCACCGGGGTGGCTGACCCGCGCCGACAGCATCGCGGAGCTCGCCGGCAAGCTCGACGTCCCCGCCGCCGCGCTCGAGGCGACGGTGGCGCGCTTCAACGAGCTCGTCGACGGCGGCCGCGACCTCGACTTCCACCGCGGGAACAGCCTCTACGACGGCTGGGCCGGGGACCAGCGCTTCTACGGCACCCCGCAGGCCACGCTCGGCCGGATCGACGAGGCGCCCTACTACGCCGCGACCGTCCACCCCTCCACCCTCGGCACCAAGGGCGGCCCGCAGACCACGATCGACGGCGAGGTCCTCCACGTCGACGGCCACGTCATCCCCGGCCTGTACGCCGCCGGCAACGCCATGGCCGCACCGACCGGGATCGCCTACGGCGGAGCCGGGGGCACCCTCGGCCCGGCCATGGTCTTCGCCTACCGCACCGGCCGCGCCCTCGGGCGCGGGACCTGAGCCACCCGCAGGCCTGCAGCCTCGATCAGCCGGCCTGCTGTCCCCGCTCGTGCTCGACGGCCCGGCGGATCCAGCTCGACACCCGCCGGGGCGGTAGGAGTCGGGGACGACGAGTCGTGCTGTGGTCGAGGTGCGCGTTGATCAGGTGGCTCGTAGGAGTTCGCGGAGTGCGAGCACGAGGGAGCAAGCGCCGGCCAGAGCAAACACGACTATGGCGATCTTCATGTCGACAGGTCCGCCTCGGCCTCGGATGCGTCCTCTGGTCAGGTCTCTCCTGATCTTCCAGGCGATGAGGAAGCCGCCAGCTGAGAAGAGTCCGAACCACAGGACTCCGATCCATGAGTTTGCTTTCGAGGCGGCCTCTAGCATCAGTAGCTCCCGGCGAGTTCGATGTCGAAGTCGCCGTTGCCCTGGTAGTTGAGGTTGAACAGGTTGCCGAGCACGAGACCGCCAATGTTGCTAGCGAGGGAACCGAATAGGCCTCCCCATCCTCCCAGAAGACCGGTAGCGGCTGCCGGAGCCAAACAGGATAGCGGCATGCCTTGCTGATAGCAGAGGCGCGGCAGCGTTTGATCCCGTCGATGACCTTTGCCCGCGCGGCCAGCCAATTTGCTGATGACTGACTGAACGACCTGGTCTCGACCTCATCGGATCATGTCGTGTCGAGACCGCTCGTTGTCGCCGACGCCAGCCAGCGACGTAGGACGTCGACCTTCATCTCCGCTGGAGTCGGATCGCTGGTGTCGTCGCTGCGGGGCGACGAAACGAGAGCGTCGCACTGGATGGAGCCTGTTGCCGTCTCGACGATGCCGATGAGCCATTCGCGGCCGGGGCCTGACCGGGTCATCAGGTAGGCGGGAGCTCGGAACGACCAGGAGACCTTCTCGATGGTGACGTCTGCGACGTCGCTGATGGGCACGCTGTGCTTACGCCATCGGTTCACTATGACGATCTCTGTGGTACTGGCGGTCACGGCGACCCGTGACCGCTTGAACGCGTCCGCCGCGAATACCGCGAGAAGGGGGAGGGCGACGAGCCAGATGCTGCGGAGCAGGATCGCAGCGAGGATCACGGCGATGGCCAGGAACGCCTCCAGCGTGCTGGCGGCGACGACCCAGCCGATCGGCTTCAACCGAAGGATGCGGTCGTCATCCACCTTGATGCCGCGCATGACTTCATGAGCGCTCAGCTTGAAGGTCATCAGTCGATCCCTGCCGTCTTCGTGTGCAGTATGTCTAGTTGAACCAGTGGACAAGTCCGAACCCGAATGTCAAGTCTCTTGGCCCCGTCCCTGCGCTGAACTCAGGTGGTTTCCAGGGCCCATCTTGCCATAAGCGATATGGGTGGGATGGAAATGCCTAGTCTCACGCTGACTGCCACGAGAGACCGCGGCATCGAAGCCGAAATCCGATTCTCGGCCGAATGCAGAGACATAACTACACAGTACCTTCTAGCTCGCCGTCTACCCCGCCTCGATGCCACCGGAAAGGTTCATGGCGAGCTACCCGCGCGAGTTCCGGAAGGTTGGTCACAGGAGCAGCTTGAAGAGCTCGCCGCTGACCTCGAACTCAGCATAGGGACGCGTCAAGCCGAGCAGGCTAGGCTCGGGGAAGACCCAGCTCACAGACGAAGGATTGGCGAGGAGGAACGGCTGTTGCGTCAAATTGAAAAATCTCTTAGCCGATCGTGAGCACCACTCCTCCGTCGCGTGGAGAAGAGCTCATGGCAGCGCTACTGGGCGGAGTAGTCGCTGATGCCACTCTTCTTGAGAACATCGCCACCGAGCTTCTTCGACAGGTCCAATCAGGACTTGAAGTCGAGAGCTTGCGTCCGCTACTCGTCAGCCCATATCAGACCTCGGTCCAGGCAGCTGCATGGATTCTGTCTGAGCTAGGGGATCTAGCGTGCGTCCTCTTGCCTGAGATCGAAGATCTCCTGGATTCTCCCATTCGGTCAGTTCGCTTCTTTGCTTTGGACTCGGTCCTTCTATGCGCAACACCTGACGATGCTTCGACCCTTTTGAAGGCAGTGTCCCTCATAGAAGATCCGGATCAAGCTGTAAGGTGGAAGGTGCTGCGGTTCCTTTCCCAGGCAACACCGGAGCAGCTCGCGGCAGCGGCCAGTCGGGGAGGCTCCACATCCCTAGCCCGCAGAATTTATCTTCTTTCAAAACTAAGTGCAGCTGATGCTGCTGACGTGACGAAGGATTTACTGTCGCCTGACAGGACGACCAGGCTCACGGCTGCGGTGGCAGCGAGGCGCCTAGCAGTAGCCGATGGAAGCCTCCTCTCGCAGGCGCAGCGATCGCAGGACGAGGATGTGAGGGGGTTTGCTGAGGACGAAATTCGGCTTCTCAATATTGCCGTCCCCCCAGGGCGACAGCACTAGCAGCGGCGTGGGCCTGGATAGCGGACATGGAAGACATCATCGGAATGGTGGCCACCACGCAAGAAGGCTCGAGGCACGCCTTCTTGACCTGGGGGCGCATATACCAGAACGACTACGACGCCACCGTCCAGGCAGTGGTTCCCTGGCTCCCCAAGTTCCTGGGCCGGGCGCCGCATACGGATCTCGTGGTGGCCATGACGTTGCAGGAGATCAGCACCGCCCCCTACTTCCACGAGTGCCTTTCGGACATGGTGATGGACCGGTCACTCGCCTGCTTCGATGATCCTTCCCTGCGGAGTCCCAAGGAGTGGATCAAACGCCGCCGCGCCTCCATCGCCGATGGGAGGGGCATCTGGTACTTGGGCGAGCTACCAGATCCACAAGAGCGGCATACTCCGTAACAGCCCGCCTCGACGAGGGCTTCGAGGTCAGGACAGGGTGAGCAGCAGGTCGGTCGGGTCGACGACGACGATGAGGCCGTCGCGGTCGGCGAGCCAGGCGCGGTTGCGGCGGTGCAGGTCGATCTCGGGGTCGAAGCGGTTGAGCAGCACGACCACGGGCAGCGGGGCCAGGGCCTCGACGCTCAGGCGGGTGGCGTTGATCGTGCCCAGCTCGGCGTCGGCCACCAGCACGACCCCGTCCGGGGCCAGGCGGCGGGCCAGGTCGCCGCTGTCGCCGTCGTCGGCCACGGGCGAGCGCACGCCCCCGACCGTCTCCACCACGCCCAGGTCGACCCCCTCGGGCCAGGTGGTCTCGGCCACCAGGTCGTCCAGGCCGATCGACGGCCGGCCCAGCACCGCGGCGGCCATCGGCGGGGCCAGGGGCCGTGCGTAGTCCCGGTGGGCCGGGCACACCACGCCCGCGTCGGGCTCCCCGGACGCCGCGGCCAGGACGGCGGCGTCGGTCCCCTCGGGCGCGGCGTCCTCGTCGTGGGACTGGACCGGCTTGCGGGCCGCCACGACCAGGCCCCGGGCCCGGGCCTCGACCAGCAGGCGGGCCGCGGCCCACGTCTTGCCCACGCCGGTCCCCGTCCCGGCGACCACGACCAGCCGGGCCGGCCGCGGCCCGGTCGACCCCGTCACGAGCTCGGCTCGCGCCCGGGACGCAGCCCCGACCGCGCCGGTGCCGCGCCGCCCGCGCCACCCGCGCCGGACCGGGCCCTCAGGGCCACAGGCCCAGGGCGGCCAGGGCCGTCGTGAGCTGGTCGACCATCGCCTCGTCGTGGGCCGCCGACAGCGCGACCCGCAGGCGGCTCGTGCCCGGGGGCACCGTCGGGGGCCGGATGGCCGGCACCAGCAGGCCGGCGTCGAGCAGGGCCGCCGACGCCTTCAGCGCGACGTCCTCGTCGCCCAGCACCACCGGCACGATCGGCGACGGGTTGCCGGGCCGCACCCGGTCGACCACGGCCCGCAGGCGGGCCAGCAGGGCGTCGCCCTCGGCCGAGCGCAGGATCCGCAGCGCGGCCCGGGCCGCGGCCGCGTCGGCCGGCGACAGGCCGGTGGTGAAGATGAAGGTCCGGGCCCGGTTCACCAGCAGGTCCACCAGCGGGCCCTCACCGGCCACCCACCCGCCCAGCGAGCCCAACGTCTTGGACAGGGTGCCGACCTGCACCACCCCTGGCGTGCCCGGCTCCAGGTGCGGGCCGAGCACGGCGTGGGCCTCGTCGACCACCAGCAGCGCCCCCCGGTCCCGGCACAGCGCGACCAGCCCGTCGAGCGGGGCGACGTCGCCGTCCATCGAGAACACCGAGTCGGTCACCACGAGCACCCGGCCCCGGGCCATCGCCATCCGGTCGGCCAAGTGGTCCAGGTCGAGGTGGCGGTAGACGCCGACCTCGGCCCGGCTCAGCCGGCAGGCGTCGACGATCGACGCGTGGTTCAGCTCGTCGCTGAGCACCGTGGTCCCCGGGCCGGCCAGCGCGGTGACCACGCCCAGGTTCGCGGCGTAGCCGGAGGGGAACACCACCGCCCGCTCGGCGCCCTTCCACTCGGCCAGATCCGCCTCCAACCGGCCGTGGACCGGCCGCTCCCCCACCACCAGGCGCGACGCGGTGGCCCCGGTCCCCCAGCGGCCAAGCGCCTCCTGGGCTGCGGCGATCACCGACGGGTGGGCCGACAGGCCGAGGTAGTCGTTGGACGCGAAGGACACGACGTGCTGGCCGTCGAGGTCGCCCACCGGCCCCAGGGCGTCCAGGCACCGGGTCGACCGCCAGCGGCGCTGGGCCCGGATCGCGTCGAGCTCGCCGGCCATCCAGCCGTCCCAGCCCGGTTCGGGCCGTGGTGCCGCGCGCTCGCTGCGCTCACGCATCGGCGGCCACGATGTCACCGCGAGGGCCCGCCGGGCCACTCGCGGCCGGCCACCGTTTGGATCCGACCGGCCGACACGAGCAGTCTTGGCCGATGGACCTGCGCCACGACTGGACCGTCGACGAGGTCGAGGCCCTGATCGCCCGGCCCTTCCACGACCTGCTCGCCGACGCCCACGCCGTGCACCGGGCGTCGTTCGACCCCCACGTCGTCGAGGCCGCCATCCTCCTGTCGGTCAAGACCGGCGCCTGCCCCGAGGATTGCGCCTACTGCCCCCAGTCGGCCCGCTGGGGCACCGACCTGACCCCCGAGCGGCTCATGCCCACCGCCGACATCGTCGCCGCGGCCCGCAACGCCCGGGCGTCGGGCGCGACCCGGTTCTGCATGGGTGCGGCGTGGCGCTCGCCCAACGACCGCCAGGTCGGCGAGATCGCCGCCGCGGTCGGCGAGGTCAAGGCCCTCGGGCTGGAGACCTGCACGACCCTGGGCATGCTCACCGAGGCCCAGGCGGCGCGCCTGGCCGAGGCCGGGCTCGACTTCTACAACCACAACCTCGACACCTCGCCCGAGTTCTACGGCGAGATCATCACCACCCGCACCTACCAGGACCGACTCGACACGCTGGCCAACGTGCGCCAGGCCGGGGTCAAGCTGTGCTGCGGCGGGATCGTCGGCATGGGCGAGTCCCGCCGCGACCGGGCCGGCCTGATCACCCAGCTCGCCGCCTTGGACCCCCACCCCGAGAGCGTGCCGATCAACCTGCTCGTCCAGGTCCCCGGCACCCCCCTGGCCGGGACCGCCCCGCTCGACCCGCTCGAGCTGGTCCGCACGATCGCCGCGACCAAGCTGGCCATGCCCCGCTCGGTGGTGCGCCTCTCGGCCGGCCGGGCCCAGATGACCGACGAGCTCCAGGCCCTGTGCCTGCACGCCGGGGCCAGCAGCATCTTCCTCGGCGACCGGCTCCTCACCACCCCCAACCCGGGCGACGACCACGACCACGCCCTGCTCGACCGGCTCGACAGCACCCTGGCCGAGCTGGCCTGACCACCCTCAGCCGTCGAGCGCGGCGGCGGCCGCGACCATGGCCGCGGCGATCCGGTCGACGTCGTCGTCGGAGGACACGTAGGGCGGCATGGCGTAGATCAGCCGGCCGAACGGGCGCAACCACACGCCGCGGTCGACCACCACCTCCTGGACCCGGGCCAGGGGCACCGGATCCCGGGTCTCGACCACGCCGATGGCGCCCAGCACCCGCACGTCGGCCACCCCGGGCAGGTCGGCCGCCGCCACCAGGCCCTTGGCCAGGCGCTCGCCGATCCGGGCGACGCGGGCCTCCCAGGGCCCGTCGAGCAGCAGGCGGATCGAGGCCAGCGCCACCGCCGCGCCCAGCGGGTTGCCCATGTAGGTCGGGCCGTGCATGAG
>JBFWTJ010000110.1:0-11533 GCA_050247895.1 Acidimicrobiia bacterium | reverse complement strand
GCCACGGCGACCAGGAGGCTGGTGAGCACCTTCCAGGCGAGGACGAGCACGTCCCCCACATCGGGCCGCCCCCCGGCCCACCTGAGGCGCCCCGCCCGGAAAGGGTCCGACGGCTCCCCGAAAGGGTCCGATGGCCCACGCCCGCCCCGGGGTCCCGCGCCGGGCCGGATCCGCACCCCACGTGCCGGCCGAGGTGGTGACCGGCACCCGAGGCGGCCGCGCCGGCCGGGCCACGCGGCCCGCGCCCACGCCCCGAGGTGTCGAGACCGCCGCCCGCCCCCTCGACCGCACGCCGCCGCGCCGCGGCGGGGCGGGTGCAGGGTCGCGCCACCTCGGGGCGTGTCGGCACCCTGCTCCTCGGTGTCAGCTTGAGTCGTCGGAGCGCCGGTGCTCGATGCACAGCCCGAGGCGCAAGCTCTCGCCGTGGTCGAGCTTGGCTTCGCAACGCACGCAGATCACTCCGCGGAAGAGGACGCTCGGCTGATCGGGGTCTGGGCGTGCCGGGGCCGTCCCGTAGGCGTCGGCGAACCGTGCCGCCACATGGGGGTGGCGGCGGCCGAGCATCCTGTGGACCTCCGCCTCGGTGCGGGGCGGGTTCTTCATGGCCCCGGCCAGCGTGCGCACCGCTTCCCGGTATGCACGCTCGCTCGACCGCAGCGCCATGAAGTAGTCGGGGTTCACGGCGCTCAACCCGTTGGCTCGGAGGTCGTCGGTCGCGAAGTCGTCGACGTCGCTCGTGACGAGGTAGCGAGCGTCTGCCCGGATGGCGTCGGCGATGACCTGCCGATCCCCCGATGTTCCCGTCAGCAGTCCGTCGGTGGTGCGAGCGGACTCCGACAGCTCCATGCCGAGGATGTCGCGGCGCACCACGGACGTGCGAGTGGCGGCGCCACGAGCGTGACGGTCGGCCTCGGCCTCGACGTGAGAAGACCAGGTCAACCGGAGGCCATCGGCCCGCCCTGTGGCGATCACCAGCGTGCGTGTGACCGGCGAGGCCAACACATTGGCGTCGAGGAAGATGACTGTGTCACCCACCGAAGAGCTCGGCGTCGATGTCCGCCGCGCTCGCCTCGGCCATCCGTCGCACGAGCTCCCGGCTGTACCGCTCGAACTCGCCGAGCGGGATCCGGTGGTGGGTGCCGACCTTCGTCGCCCTCAGATCGCCAACGGCGATCCGACGCAGGACCGTCGAACGCGACATGCCGAGTCGCTTGGCCACCTCGGCCGGCGTGAGCATCTCGACCCGAGCTGAGAACTCGACGACCTCGCCCTTCTCCTTCGCAGCGTCCAGGAAGGCGCGGATGGTCTTCCAGTCGTCGTCCGACAGGTGGGCCGGGTTGATCGTCAGCGATCCGCTCATGGGGTCAGCCTACCTCGGGTGTGGTCATTTAATTGGATGCCAAGTGACCACGATTGTCGGAGCCGGATAGGTCACTCCGTCGGGAGGGACCTGGATGTTGTGACGGTGAGCCGGCCGATAGGCGGGGTTCTGTCCCGGCCGGAGCCGGGGGTGGCCATCCATCTGTGCGGTCCACCTGGGGAGATGTGGCCGGGCCGGCCCTCCCACGATTCGACCTTGCTCCGGGTGGGGGTTGCCGAGCCGCCGGGGTCGCCCCCGACGCTGGTGCGCTCTTACCGCACCGTTTCACCCTTGCCTGTGCCCTCGGCGAACCTCGGGCCATCGGCGGTCTGCTCTCTGCTGCCCTTTGCCGACAGGTCACCCCGTCCTGGCTCTCGCCAGCACCCTTGCCCTGCGGAGCCCCGACCTTCCTCGACGAGGTCGAGCCTCGCCGCGGCCACCTGGCCGGCTCACCGTCGAGGGCAGTCTAGGACCGTCGGCCCTCGACGGCCTGGTCCCCTGCGGCGGCCCCGTGTGCCCGCCGGTCCACCGTCCTCAGTCGGCCAGGGGCGGGCAGCCGCCCAGGCGGTCGGTCTCGAGCAGGAGCCGGCCGACCGCGACCAGCGCGGCGCCGAAGTAGGTCGGGGACTCCTCGTCGCGGACCTCGGCCTCGTCGAGCAGGTCCTCGGCCTCGTCCCGCTCGCCCGCCCCCGCGGCCGCCGCGGCACGGGCGACCGACTCCACCGCGTGCCCGGCGACCTCGTCGGCCACCGCCCCGTCGCGCAGCGGCGCCCAGTGCGCCCCGGCCACCGCGCGGTCCTCGGCGTCGCAGCTCGCGGCCAGGCGCACCGGCACCCGCACCGCGTCCCAGCCGAAGCGGCCCGGCCCGTCCCGTCCCGGTGCCTCGATCGGCGTGGCCTCCCCGTCGGCTCCGACCTCGGCCCAGTCCGGGGCCACGCCCTCCTCGGCCACCAGGTCGCGCACCACCTGCACCAGGCCGTCCACCGCCTGGCCCGGCCCGGCCGACCCGACGACCTCGGCCAGCACGTCGCCCGCCACGGGTCCGGCGTAGCTGGGGTTCACCGTGGCCGGGTCGCGGTTGGCCCACGGGCCCGCGACCAGCACCACTCGCCCGTCGAGGACCGCCACCTCGTGGCGGACGATCGCCGCGGCCATGTCGGCCGCCGGCCCCGCGTAGGGCTCGCCCCACCGCCGGGCGGCCAGGGCCAGCGCCCACGCCGTGTCCAGGTCGGCGTCGGCCGCCGGTTGGGCGTCGGACACCGCCCCGTCGGCCCAGTGCCAGGACAGCAGCCCGTCGGGACGGCGCAGGTTGGCCTCGGTCCAGGCCCAGACCAGGTCGAAGCGCGCCCGGTCGTCCACCGCCACGGCCACCAGCAGCGCGTAGGCCTGCCCCTCGCTCACCGTGTCGTCGCCCTGGTCGATGCGCCGCACCCGGCCGTCCTCGTCGACGTAGCGGTCCAGGAACCGCTCGCCGGCCGCCACGGCGTCGCGCTCGCCCGCGTCGCCGTCGTCCCCGCCGCAGCCCGACCACGCCAGCGCGGCCAGGACGAGCACCACCGCGGCGAGCCGGACCCACCCGGGGGCGCGCCTGCCGGGCGGGTCCGCGCGCCGGGCCCGCCCGGGGGCGCGTCCGCCGGGCCCTCCCTCAGGCAGCGGCGACCTCCCGGGTCGTCGCCGTGGCCGCCGCGGCCACCGGGCGCCTCCGCAGGGCCGGCGCGACCCCCGCGGCCAGGATGGCCAGGTGGGTCACCGCCAGCGTCACGTTGTTCAACGTGGCCGGCGACCGGTCCCGGGACAGGCCGACCACGATGGCGACGACCAGCACGCCGATGGCGGCCAGGCTCGGCCACACCGCCCGGGGCTGGCGGCCGGTGCTGCCCCGCTTGGGGGTCACCACGAACCGGCCCCGCGTCCGGCGCAGCGCGGCGACCGTGGCCCGCACGTGGATCCACCACGACGCCGCGGCCAGCGCGAAGGCCCGGAACGTGTAGGAGCCCCGGCCGGCCACCGCGACCATGGCCAGCGCCATGGCGAAGTAGGGCCCGAAGCGCAGCAGGAACTCGTCGGCGGTCGCGCCGGCCACGGGCTGGGCGCCGGTGAGGATCTGCACCACCGGCAGCGAGCCGTACACGAGCACCGTCCAACCGGCCAGGAAGTAGGAGGCCGAGAGCAGGTACTGGACCCGCAGGCCCAGCGGCAGGCGGGCCCGCAGGATCCGTGGGATCGCGCCCAGGCACCCGCGGGCCCAGCGGTACTGCTGGCTCGCGTAGGACGCCATGTCCTCGGGGCCCAGCCCGGCGCTGAGCACCTCGGCCACGTAGGCCGTGCGCCAGCCCGCCTCGTGGAGCCGGATCGACAGCTCGAAGTCCTCGGTCACCGAGTCCTCGGGGAACCCGCCGGCGGCCTCGAGCGCGCTGCGGCGCAGCACCATGTTCGTGCCGCAGCAGAACATCGCCCCCCGGGCGTCGCGGCCCCGGCTGATCGGGCCGAAGAACAGCTCCTGCTGGGCGCCCGCCGCCGCGGCCACCTCGTTGCGGTCGGCGTTGGCGTACCACTGCGGGGTCTGCACCAGGGCCACCCCGGGGTCCTCCAGGTGGCCCAACGTGCGCTCCAGGAACTCCGCGGCCGGCACGTGGTCGCAGTCGAACACGGCCACGAACGGCGCGTCGGTGGTGGTCAGGGCGTGGTTGATGTTGCCGGCCTTGGCCCCCCGGTGGACCGTGCGCCGGACGTAGCGGGCACCCTGGCGGCGGGCCATGGCCTCGATCTCGGGCGAGCCGCCGTCGTCGAGCACCGCCACCCGCACCTCGGCGCCGGTCAGGCGGCGGGCCGCGGCGACCGTCGGCTCCACGATGTCGACCGGCTCGCCGTACACCGGGATCAGCACGTCGACCGCGACCCGGGTCGTGACCGGGCGGTGGGGCCGGTGCCCGGCCCGGGCGCAGGTCCACCAGAAGCCCAGGGCGTGGACGACGTTGAAGAGCTCGGCCACCACCAGCAGCCCGTAGAGGGCCGGGTTGCCGATCCGGGCCGGCTGGGCCAGCCACGTCAGGTACAGCACCAGCGCGGCCACGGCCAGGGGCGTCCGCCAGGCCAGGGCCCGCCGCCGGGCCGGCGACGGCGGGCCCGGGTCCCAGCTCGGCGGGCGCCGGCGCGGGTCGTCGCTCACCGGAACCTCCACACGATCACGTTGGGCCGCTCGATCCGCTCCGGCGGGCCGAAGCGCTGCTCGAGCTCGTAGAGCGACCGGCCGACGAGGGCCGACGCGGCCTGGCTGCCGATGAACCGCTCGGTGACGATCACGTCGATGCCGTCCTCGCCGACCCTCGACGCGTCGAGGCCCCGGACCCGGGTCGTGTCCAGGTCGGGCCCGTAGTAGTGGACGACGGTGTGGAGGTACTCGGGCTCGAGGGCCACCTCGGCCGTCGGTCCGGCGTCGGCGACGATGTCGTGCACCGCGCCCCGGAAGTCGTACAGGCGGGGGTTGGCCCCGTTGAGCTGCTGGTCGACCAGGGCCACGACGCTGAGCGCGGCGAGCGCCGTGGTCGCCGCGACCAGCGAGGCCCGCGTGCGGGCCAGCGTCGAGGTCACCCGCCCGGCCAGGACCAGCAGGAGCGGGCCGAGCAGGGCGAAGTAGCGCAGCTCGAACAGGTCGCGCTTCAGGTAGCCGATGGCGAACAGGCCCAGCGCGGGCAGGACGGCGACGCCGGCCACGAGCTTGGTCCGGCCCGTCCAGTGCCGGCCCAGGGCGGCCAGGACCATGAGCATGGCCAGGGGCCAGAGCGCGCCGAGCTGCTCCATCACCCCGTCGGCGTGGTAGCCGGTCACGGCCCACAGCCCGTTGGCGACCACGGCGTACACGCTGACCGTGGCCCGCTCCACCCCTGACGCGTCCAGGCCCACCGCGCTCGGCGCGGGGGAGAGGCCGGCACCCCGCTCGGCGTACTCGGCCAGCTGGTCGGCCAGCAGGGGGACCAGCGGGACCAGCGCCACGACCAGCACGCCCAGCGCCACCAGCGGTCCTCGCCACCGCGTGGCCGCCGGTCCGCCCGGGGCCCGGCGGCGCACGGCCACGACGGTCGCCGCGACCTGGACGGCCAGGGGGAGCAGGCCGAACCACTGCGACCACACCATCGCCGCGGCGGCCAGGGCCCAGGCCACGTAGGCCGCGGTGCGACCGGTGCGCAGCGCGACGAGCTGGGCCCACACGGCGAGGGTCCCGGCCAGCATGAACAGCGCGTACATGCGGGCCTCCTGCGAGTACCAGACCAGGAACGGGGCCGGGACGGCCAGGACCGCGACGACCCGGGCCGACCGGCGGTCGAAGGCCTCCCGGGCCAGGCCGTAGGCGGCGGGCACCGTCAGCGCGCCGGCCAGGATCGACGGCGCCCGGATGGCCAGCTCGCCCGTGCCCACCAGCCGGGTGGTCGCCCACAGCACGACGTGGTGCAGCGGCGGGTGCACGTCGGTGCGGCGCAGGTCGTCGAGCATCGACCAGAACGGCATGCGGGCCTGGGCCACGGTGGTGGCCTCGTCGATCCACAGGCTGCGGGTCGTCACCACCCGGACCCCGACCGCGGCGACGAACAGGCCGGCCAGGAACGGGACGTCGAGGTCCCGGGCCCGGGACCAGGGCCGGCGGCGGGGGGCGTGGTGGGGACGGCCGCTCGGCACGGCCAGGGCCAGGGCGGCCAGGCCCAGCGAGGTGGTGCTCACCGCCACGACGGTGCCCTCGGTCCGGCCGAACAGGGCCAGCCCGGCCCCGAAGGCGAGGGTCACCCCGACCAGGGTCACCGCCACGCGCCGGGACCGCCCGGTGCAGGCGTGGTGGGCGGCGAGCACCCGGGCGATGCCCAGCGCGGCCATGGCCCCCAGGTAGGGGGCGAGGAGGTGGCGGGTGCCGAGGTACTCGTCGCCCACGACTGCCTCGATGACGGTCCCCGGCGCCACCAGCGCCAGGCCGACCGCCCCGGCGCCCACGGCGAGGGCGGCACCGAGGGCCAGGGCCAGCCGGGTGGGCTCGTCGTCCTCGGTCGGCGCCAGCAGGACCAGCGGCAGGGTCGCGGTGGCGAAGGCGACCAGGCCGCCCACCGTCGACAGGGTGGCGAAGGAAGCGGCGCCGGCGTCGTCGAGCAGGCCGTTGGCCACGACCAGGTCGAGGTGCTGGAGCAGGGCCAGCAGGGTGAACGAGACGCCCACGGCCACGCCACCGGCCCGCCGGGGCGGCGAGGCCGCGTGGCGGGGACGCCGGGCCGGGCCCAGCACCACGCAGGAGATCCAGCCGCCGGCCACCACGCCCCACGCCGCCCCCGTCGCCCCGGCGACCACGGCCAGGGCCAGGCCCGCCGAGCACCGGGTCACCGGCTCGGCCACCAGGCTGCGCACCAGGGTGCCGTGGCGGCGGCCCCCGTAGGCCAGGCCCCGGCGCAGGCCCAGCAGGGGCGCGATCGGCGCGGTGGCGGCCAGGGCCAGGACGAAGCCGGTCGGCAGGTCGAGGACCCGCCCGATCGGCGCCGACCACGCGGCCAGCACGGCCGCCGCGGCCCAGCCGGCGGTCGCGCAGCGGCGCTCCAGCCGGCGGGCCCGGGCCGGGTCGAAGGCCCCGCTGGCGGCGAGGCCCGCGCCGGGCAGGTGCAGCGCGGTGTGCAGGGCGACGAAGGCGGCGAGCCGGCCGAACGCGCCGGGCTCGAGGATCCGGGCCGCCACCGCGACGAAGGCCAGGTTGCCCAGGCCGGCCACCGCCTGGCCCGACGCCACCACGGCCTGCTCTCGGCCGGCGTCGACCAGGCGGCCGGCCAGGCCGCGGCGGGGGACCTCGAGCTCGGCTGCGGCGGTCGGGCTCGTCACACCGTCACCGGGTCGGGGACCAGGGCGAGGTGCTCGAGCCCGTCGGGCTCGCCCCGGCCGGCCAGCACCAGGCGGGCCAGGTCGACCATGGCCGCGGCCCGCTGCCGCTCGCGCGCCGCGGTGGCCGGGTCCGGGCCCGGGCCCTCCACGGCCAGCGCCACCGCGGCGGCGAGGTGGTCGGGGGGCGAGGTCGGGGTCACCACCGGCTGGCCGAACCGCTCGGCCAGGGCGGCCAGCTTGGGCTCGTGGGCCACCGCGACGAACGGCGTGCCGGCCGCCGCCGCGGCCAGCGCGGCGTGGAACCGCATGGCGACCACGACCCGCCGCTCCCGGGCCGCGTGCACCGCCGCGGCCAGGTCCTCGGGGGCGGACCCGACCCGCACCCGGCCCGCGAGGCGCCGGGCCACGTCGTGGGCCAGGCGGGCATCGGGACCCAGGCGAGGCGGGCCCTGCCACGGTTCGAGGACCACCTCCCACCCGGCCAGGCAGAGCGGCTCCAGGCGCCGGACCAGCAGGCGGGCCAGCTCCGCGCCGCCGGCCAGCGCGCTCACGGCGACGACGAGCTCGCCGGGTCGCTCGGGCGCGGGGCGCAGCCCGGGCAGGTCGGGGACCACGTCCCAGGCCAGGTCGGCGCCGACCCGCAGCGGCCCGGGCACGCCCGAGCCGACCAGGATGCGGGCCGACGCGTCGTCCCGCAGCACGAGCAGGTCGGCCGCCGCGGCCAGGTGCCGGACTCGGCCCTGCGCGGCCGCGCGGGTCGGCGCGGCCCCGACGCCGACGGCCACGACGGGCTTGCCCCGCGCCCGCACGGCGCGCGCCAGCGCCACGCCTCGGCGCAGCAGCGAGCCCGGGCGGCGGGCCGAGAGGGGGTGGAGCTCCTTGAAGACCGTGCCGCCGGCCACGACCAGGCCGTCGAGGCGGGCGACCTCGCGGCCCACCGCGGCCGGGTGGTTGGTCACGCTGCGGGCACCGGTGCGGGCCGTGGTCCCGGCCGGGTCCGCGCTGACCACGATCGGTTCCCAGCCCGGTAGCCGCCCGACCAGGGCCAGGCCGGCGTCGAGCAGGGCCTCGTCGCCCGGGTTCTGCTGGCCGAAGGCGCCGACGATCAGGACCTCGGGCACGTCCCGGCCCTCATCGCAGCACGTCCTCGTAGAGGCGCAGGTGGGCCTCGGCGACCGCCGGCCAGGCCCGGCCCTCCGCCAGCGAGGCGGTGGCCCGGCCGACGGTCGCGACCCGCTCGGGGTCGTCGGCCAGGCCACGCAGGTGGCGGGCCAGCGCCGGCGGGTCGAGCGGCGCCGACAGCGCCGGCGGCGCCCCGGTGCAGCGGGCCATGGCCGGCGACAGCAGGGCCGGCGTGCCGTGGGCCAGGGCGAGAGCCAGGGCGCCGCTCGACGCGAAGGGCTTCGGGTAGGCGAGCAGGGCCACGTCGGCCGCGGTGTGCCACAGGCCGACGTCGGACTCGGGGACCCAGCCGGTGAAGCGGGCCCCGGGACCGCCGTGGCGGCGGGCCAGGTCGCCCGCGTAGGGGTCGCGGTGGGCGGCGAGGCGGGGATGGGCCCCTCCGGCCACCACGACCAGCACGTCGGGCCCGGCCAGCTTCCCGGCCTCCAGCCCGGCCTCCAGGCCCTTGTAGGGCGAGACGAAGCCGAAGCACAGCACGACGAACCGCCCGTCGACGCCGAGCCGGGCCCGGGCCTCGTCCCGGTCGAGCCCGCCGCGCTGCTCGACCCCGTGGGCGATGGGCACCGAGCCGGGGATCAGCGCGGCGAACTCCCGCTCGTGGACCACGCAGGCGTCGGCCAGCTCGGCGATCGAGCGCTGCAGGGCCTGCAGGGCACCCCGGGCCACCGGTGCCGGGGCCCGGACCCGGTGGACCCGGACGTAGTCGCGGTCCACGGTCGAGGGCGCGACGACCTGGTGGAGCGTGACCACGCAGCGCCGTCCCCGCCGGCGGAGGCCGGCCAGGCCGGGGATCAGGCCCGGGATGGACTCCGGGCCGCCGTAGAGGAACAGCTCGTGCTGGAGGTGGACCACCGGCGCGCCGGTCGCCGCCGCGGCCCGGCTGGCCTTGCGCAGCGCGCCGACGCCGCGGGTGAAGCAGCGGTGGACGGCGACCGGGCCGTCGAAGCCGTGCTCGGGTTCGAGGGGCGCGTCGGGCTCGTGGGGCGCGAGCACCTGGACCCGGGCGCCCCGGCCGGCCAGGGCGTGGGCCAGGTTGGCGGTGTAGGACGCCACCCCGCTCGGCCCGGCGTGGCGCTGGCCGGCCGTGGGGTAGGGCGCCACCAGCGCGACGTCAGGACAGGGCACGGCGGGGGCGCGGCGGCGCCTCGGTCAGGTCGACGACGTCGGTCGGCGTCCCGGCCAGGTCGACGACGTCGGTCGGCGCCACGGCACGGGTGCGGGGGGCCTCGACGTGGGTCCGGTCGCCCGACGCCCCTTCGACGGGGATGACCCGGTGGTGCAACCACAGCCGCAGGCTGGACCACAGCATCCGGCGGGCGTCACGCCCGGCGGTGAGGCGCGACCCGGCCTGGTCGATCCACACGGTGGGGACCTCGGCCAGGCGGTAGCCGAGCCGCCCGGCGGTGACGAGCAGGTCCACGTCGAACAGGAAGTCCCGTGACGACAGCAGCGGGCCGACCCGGCGGACCACGTCGGCCCGCAGGACCTTGGCCCCGCACTGGGTGTCGGAGTAGGGGACCCCGAACAGGCGCCGGATGCAGAAGGCGAAGCCGGCGCTGGTCACCCGCCGGCTCATCGGCCGGGACCCGGGCGTGCAGGCGCTGGGGTGCCGCCGGCTGGCGATGGCCCCGTCGGCGCCGCGCCGCACCGCGTCGACCAGGCGGTTCAGCTCGGCCGGTGGGGTGGCGCCGTCGGCGTCGACGAAGGCGATGAGGTCGGTCGGCGCCGCGGCGGCGTGGCGGAACGCCTCCATGAGCGCGCCGCCCTTGCCGAGCTTGGGCAGCTCGATCCAGCCGACGCGCCCGTCGTCGCAGGCATGGGCCCGCACGACCTCGGCGGTGCGGTCGCGGCACCCGTCGAGCGCGACCCAGAAGCGGGTGTCGGGATCGGGCAGCCCACGCCGGTAGGCGTGGAGCGTGCGGTCGATCCGACCTTCCTCGTTGTGGGCTGGCAACACCACGTCGAGACGCACGGAACCTCCGGGGGGTAGAGGTCGATGTGGTCACGAACGCCCGATCCAGGCGTTCGCCGCCCGCCCTGATCGGTCTTGATGTGTGGGGACCGCGCCACGGTACCCAGGCAAAGGTGACCGGCAATCGACCGATGCGTGTCGGGCCGATCAAGCCTCGGCAACGGGAATCTGACGACCCGGCGTAGGGGCGCTGCCACGGTCCGTCGCGCCTGCCGACCGGGCAGGGGCCAGCCCGCGGGGCCTCAGAAGGAGATGGCGCTCAGCTCCGGGTGCCACTCGATGGCGCGCTCGACGGCGCGGGCCCACCGCTCCCGGTCCAGCGTCCGGGCCGGTTCGACGGTGGCCCGGGGCGACCAGGTCGCGGCCACGTCGTCCCAGCCCGACCACGTGCCCACCGCCAGGCCGGCGAGGAACGCGGCCCCCAGCGTCGTGGCCTCGGCGACCGGGCTGACCTCGATCGGCCGCCCCGTGGCGTCGGCCAGGGCCTGGACGAAGGTCGGGTTGGCGCTCATGCCGCCGTCGACCCGCAGCCGGGGCAGGGCCAGGCCGCTGTCGGCCTCGGCCGCCTCGACCAGGTCGGCGCCCCGGTGCGCGACGCCCTCGAGCACGGCCCGCACGACCTGGGGCCGGCCGCTGCCCCGGGTGAGGCCGAGCAGGGTGCCCCGGGCGCCGAAGTCCCAGCGGGGCGCGCCCAGCCCGAGGGGTGCGGGCACGTAGACGACGCCCTCGGTGTCCTCGCACAGGGCCGCCACGTCGTGGCTCTCGGCCGGGGTGGCGATGAGCCCCAGGTCGTCGCGGAGCCACTCGACGTTGCTGCCCGCGGACAGCGCGACGGCCTCGACGCCCCAGCACAGCTCGTCGCCCCGGGACCAGGCCACGACGGGGAAGCACCCCTGGTCGCCCTGGCGCTCGAACCCGGGCCGGTCGGGCCCCAGGTTCACGTCGAGCATGGCGCCGGTCCCGAAGGTGACCTTGGCCGTCCCGGGCCGGACGCAGCCCTGGCCGACGAGGCTGGACTGCTGATCGCCGACGAGCGCGGCGATCGGCGGGCGCCCGGCCAGCAGCGAGGCGGTGGCCACCGCGCCCGACGTGTCGACGATGCGGGGGAGCGCGGCCTCGGGGATGCGGAGCACCTCGAGGACCCGCGGGTCCCAGGCCGGGCGGTCGTGGCG
>JBFWTJ010000109.1:0-11595 GCA_050247895.1 Acidimicrobiia bacterium | reverse complement strand
CGGGCGGGGGCGCCTGGGCCTCCACGGTGCCGCCGCTGACGCCCACCACGACCCGCTCCACCACCTCGCCGAGCAGCAGGTCGGCGCCGAGCGCGGCCCGGGCCTCGTCCAGCGCCTGGCCGGACAGGTCGGGCACGACCACGTCGGTGCGGGCCGACAGCACGAGGCGGGCGGTGTGCTCGATGGGCCGGGGGTCGTCGGGCGGGGGGAGGTCGACCGCGGTGCGGGCGACCAGGATCCCGCCGTCGCGGGCGTCGCCGCCGAGCAGGCCGACCTCGCGCACCGGCAGCGGGGCGCGGCGCCCGTCGGCGTCGGGCTCGCCCTGCGGCCAGGTGGCGAGCACCTCGGCCGGGTCGACCCGGGCCCGGACCACCACGGTGGCGGTCGCCGCGTCGTAGCGCACGCCGCGGCGGTCGAGGCGGCCCCGCCAGCGCTCCTCGACCAGGGCGTCGGGGCCCGGGTCGGCGTCGGTGCCGGTGCCCAGGGCCAGGTGGGTCAACCCGCGGGTGCCGGGTCGGCGGGCCAGCAGGCGTCCGACCAGCGCCCGGGCCCCGGGCCCGAGGTCGTCGCCCAGCACCAGCGCCACGTCGCGGTGCAGGACGTCGTCGGGCCCCTTGTCGATCGGGCCGTGGGCCTGGTGGTTCACCAGGACGCCCGAACCGGCCAGGATCGACGCCCGGGCCCCGCCGAACAGCCCGGTCTCGCGCAGGGTGCCGGTGGCCACGCCCCGCCCGAAGGTGGCCCGCACCACGACCCGGCCCCCGTCCTCGTCGTAGGAGAGCTGGCGGGTGCCGGGCTGGAGGGCGACCCGGGCCACCTCGGCGGTCAACGCCCGGCGGGCCGGGTCGCGCGGTGGTGGCGTGGCGTCCCAGGTCCCGTCCCCGGTGCCCACGGCCAGCCAGCCCAGGCCCCGGGCGCCCTCGTGCTCGCAGAGCAGGGCGGCGACCAGGTCGAGCCCGCCCCGGACCACGAGGTTGGGACGCCACGGCGACCGTTCGACGGTGCCGTCGGCCCGCACCAGCTCGTCGCGCACCCAGCCCCGCACGGTTCAGGCCTCCACCCGGGCGAAGCGCTGCTTCTGGCTCTGGGCCAGGCCGGCCACGATCTGGGACGAGCCCTGGTCGAGCTTCAACATGGCCTGGTTGGCCGCGGCCACGTCGAGGTCGTCGTTGGCCACCATCGTGGCCAGCTGGAGGGCCACCGCCTTCTGGGTCTTGGCCCCGATCGCGGCGGTGGCCTCCTCGGCCAGGAGCTGGCCCAGCTTTCCGCTGCCCCGCAGGTCGTCGTCGCCCAGGTCGGGGTCGCCGAACGCGGTCGCCTTCATGACCCTCGACGTGTCGTCGGCGATGGCCTGGAGCGTCAGCGGGAGCAGGTCCTGGACCAGGATCTGGTGGTCGAGGGTCCGGGTCGTGGTGTCGAGGCCCTGGCGGATCAGGTCGGACACGCGGGCGCCGACCTGGAGGTGCTCGGTCATCTCCCAGACCTTGGAGCGGGCCCAGTCCCGGACCCAGAGGCCGAAGCGGACCTGCACGTTCCCCACGGCCTTGACGATCGACTCGGCCGTGGACTCCTTGACGTGGACGGTGACGTTCGCGGTCCGCCAGGCCGGCTCGAGCACGATCGGGCCCCGGGGCAGGTCGTTGGCGATGTCGACCAGCGCGCCGGTGGGGCTGTACTTGGAGATCATCCCCATCTCGTCGGGGTCGAAGGCCAGCTTCTTGTACTCGATGGCCTTGGTCGTGACGTTGGCCGCCACGGGCTGGAGGGCCACCGCGGCCGACACCTTGGCGCTGACCCGCTCCAGCACCGCGATGTCGGCGAACTTCATGGGGACGTCGTTGCGCACGCCGACCAGGTCGACCGCGGCGATGCCGTTGGCACCGGTGGTGACGGTGGCCGGCTCGAGGGTGCCCCAGTCGGTGGAGAACGCGACGACGGCACCGGCGATGGGCTCGTTGCGCCGGTTGGTCACCTTGGCCTGCACCCGCACCCGGGAGCCGAAGTACGCCTCGACGGTGGCCGGGTCGACGCGGACCTGCCAGAACAGCCGGTCCAGGTCGACCTGGACCTTCTCCAGCCAGTCCCGCGTGTCCTCCAGCAGCTTCTGCAGCGCCGCGGCCTTGGCCTCGGCCGCGCCGACGCGGTCGACGGTGGTGGCCAGCGAGAGCCGGGTCCGCCGCCTGTCGGCGATCTCGGCCGCCTGGACGACCGTCGAACCCGCGGCGCGGGTGACCTCGGCCAGCACGTAGCAGCCCGGCGGCGGGACGTCGGGCTGGCGGGCGACCCGCACCGCCCAGCTCAGCCGGTCGCGCACGCAGGTCTCGACGTTGACGTCCTGGGCGTTGGCCAGGTCCGGGTCGACGGTGGCGTCGATCCGCTCGACGATCGGTTCGAGGTAGACGGTCAGGACGAGGGGGGCGTCGGCCGGCGGTGCGGGCAGCGGGTTGCCGTCGCCCTGGGCCGAGTACGCCACCGGTTCGGGGTTGTCGACCTCCAGGCCCGCCACCGAGCACCGGCCGGGACCGACGACCAGCTCGTGCTCGGCCCCGGCCGGGGCGGGCAGGACCTGGAAGCCGCTGACGTCGGGGACCCCGTCGCCGACGTAGTGGAGGCGCAGCATGCGCTCCACGTGGCGGCGGATGTCCTCCAGCTCGTTCCAGTCCCGGTCGAGGAGCGGGACGCCCTGCTGGAGGCGGATGCCGAGGTAACCCTTGGCCGGGTCGAAGGTGTCCACGCCGCCGTTGGAGAAGTTGGCCATGACGTCGCTCCTGGTTCTCCGTGTCAGATCTCGTCGTCGGTGCTGGCGCTCACGCCCAGCACGTCCTGGTCCTCGCTGGCGACCGGGTCGTTGGGCAGGACGACCACGACCCGCAGGTTCGCGGGCAGGTACCGGTCGGAGGCCGCCACCAGGCGGTCGCGCTTGCGGGCCACGTCCTCGACCCGGTCCTCGGGGTCGAGCGTGGCGAAGATGCCGATGGTGTGGCTCGAGTAGCGGTCGTCGGGCCCGGTGCCGGTGTCGTAGGTGAAGTCGCCCCGGTCGGTCGAGGTCCCGAACGAGGCGAGCAGCTCGGGGTCCGACGTGTCGACGGTGGACGAGCCCGACCGGGTCGGGGAGAGCTCGCCGCCGGGATCGTTGCTGAAGATGACGTTCTCGGCGAACTCCTTCACCTCGACGTCCCAGCTCGTCAGCCGCTTGGCCCAGAGCTGCACGCCGGGCAGCGTCCCGGTCATGCGGTAGAGCTGGGCCGCATAGCGGATCTCGTGGCGCTGCTGGTTGACCGGCGCGTCGGGGCCCAGCTCCCAGCCCACGAGGTGGGCCAGGTGGACGAGGTGGCGGTGGTCGACCTCCTCCACGTCGTGCAGGACGGCGAGCCCGTCGGCCCGCGACCGCAGGTGGTCGGTGCCCAGGCCCCACAGGTCGGTGAACCGGCGGAGCTGGCCCGAGTCCTGGCGCGACTCGGGGATGGCGCCGATCCGGCCGGTGGCGGGGCCGACCCGCGACGGGGGCACGTCGTGGCGGCGCCAGACGCCGGGGATCATCTCGTAGAGCTGGCGACCCGAGAGGTGGACGTCGGTCGGCGTGGCCACCGCCCGCAGGGTCCGGCCCGCCGAGGCCGCGACCAGCGGGCCGCGCAGCTCGTAGTAGCGGGTCGACAGGGGGGTGAGCCCGGCCCCGTCGGGCCCGGCGTCGAGGATCTCGTCGGTCCGGGCCAGGATCCGCCCGTCGGGGCCGACCACGGTGGTCCGGGTGCGGCGGGCCACCTCGGTCCACTCGTCGGGCCGCTCGCCGGGTGGCGCGGCGGGCCCGCCCGGGTCCTCGGCCGGCACCGGCAGGCCCCGGGCCGACACGGTGACCACGTCGACGAGCACGCGCCGGTCGCCGTCGGGCACCGGCTCGCGGCGCAGCTCGACGACGTCGAGGTCGGGCCCCGAGGCCGGGGGGAAGGTCGCCGCGTCGTGCACGACGTGGGGCGCGAGGTCGTCGCCGTACTCGAAGTCGCGGGCCTTGCCCAGCAGCACCAGGTCCGGCTCGCCGGTGACCGAGTCGTCGTCGCCCTCGGCGACCAGGGTCCAGCGGACGCGGGTGCGCCGCCCGACCAGGTCGGCCTCGGCGGTGAGCGAGGCGACCCTCACGACTCGTACCTCAGGGCCACGGAGATGTCGCCCGCCGTGGGCAGCTCGAGCTCGGCCAGCTCGATGCGCCCGTCGGGCGGGATCTCGGACACCACGGCCCGCTTGACCAGCCGGACCACCTCGGCCGGGTCGAGGCCGTCGCCCAGGTCGTAGCGGGACAGGTCGAGCTGGTCGAGCTGCTGGAGGGGCCGGGCGAAGGGGACCGACCGGCGGGGCACGCCCTTTGACCGGCGCCGGAAGCGGGTCACGGTGGCGGCGCGCACCCCGTCGAGGGCCTCGACCGCCTCGTAGATCTTCGACAGGTACAGGGCCCGCCCGAACTCGACGGTGTCGTAGGCGAGCAGGGCGCGCACGGCGTCCTCGGCCCGCTGGCGGACCGTGCCGGGCTCGTGGTGCGGCTCGGCGTACACGTCCACCGCGATGTCGACCGGGACCGGCTCGGCGTCGCGGACCCGCACCGACGTGCCGATCATCCGCCGGTCCTCGAGGTGGGTCAGGACCCGGTTGCGCAGGTCCTCGCTGATCGGCGCCCACTCGGGACCGGTCGGCGCGATGAACAGGTCGACGCGGTTCCACGACACGGTCTTGGCCCGGACCTTGGCCACCCCGGGTACCTGGAGCGCCAGGGTGATGTGGTCGCGCAGGGTCACCGCCCGGTCGCCGGAGCGGAAGGCCAGGGGCGCGAAGCGCCGGGCCCGCTCGATGGCCTCGGCGTCGGTGCCGCCGACGGCGGCCAGCGGGTTGGTCGCGGTGGCCAGGCGGGGGACCTTGCCCTTGTCGGCGATGCGGGTGATCGTCCCGGCCGCGACGTTGCCGGCCGACCCGCCGCCCACGGCGTAGGAGGCCCGGACGTTGGCGTCGCCCACCGGCGCCCGGCGGTGGAACTCGCCGTCGCCGAACACGGCCCAGGTGGCCGCCTGGGCGTCGACCTCGAGCATGTAGCCCTCGCTGGCCGAGGTGGCCACCGTCGTGCGGCCGTCCTGCTCGTCGGTGAACAGGTTGCGGCGCCGGGGCCAGACCCGCCACGACCCGCCCTCGCGCACCTCGAGGACGACCGAGTCGAGGATGACCGGGCTGCCGGGCAGGCCCAGGCGCAGGCCCGGCTCGCCCCGCGACGAGCCGATGACGGCCGGTTGCTGGAGGGTGCCCTGCACCACCGGGAGGCCCTCGTAGCGGAGCCGGTCCCCGGCCGGGGTGACCAGGGGACCCGTCAGGTCGATGTCGAGGGCGTCGCCCAGGTAGGTGAACGGGATCGAGGGGCGGCCGCTGGCCGGGTCGGGCTCGGTCGAGACCGAGAAGCCCCGGGGGATCCGGGTGGTGGTCGGGTCCTGGGGCCCGGGCGGGTCGAACTCGAGGCGCAGCGAGGTGGCGGCCGGCGACGCCGGGGCCAGCTCGTAGCCGATGAGCCGCAGGAGGTGCATGACGCTGCGCCGCTCGACCGCGGTGTCGAGGTACAGCTCGCTGGCCAGGCGCTCCTGGTAGTAGCCGACGGCGTCGCAGACGTAGGAGAAGAGGTCGACCCACAGCATCCCGAGGTCGCCGGGGGACCGGTCGGTCCACTCCGGCACCCGGTACGCGGCCAGGTCGAGCAGGGCCCGGCGCATGGACCGGAAGTCCTTGTCGGTGTAGTCGACGGCGGGGATGTCGGTGGCCATTGCGGTGCTCCGTCTCGGTCAGACCAGCGGGACGGTCAGGTAGGCGCCGCGCTGCTCGTTGGTCGCGGTGAGGGCCAGGCGGAGGTTGACCTGCCCGTCGTCGGGGTCCCGACCCACCGTGATCTGGCTCGGGATGACGCGGGGCTCCCAGCGCAGGATCGCCTGGCGGGCCTGGAGGACGGCCAGGTCGACGGTGGCGTCGTCGTTGGGGTCCTGGACCAGGCCGGGGATGCGGGTCCCGTACTCGCGCTCCATGGGCCGCTCGCCGAGCCGGGTGGCCAGCAGGATCCGGACGTTCTGGAGGATCTTGGCGTCGTCGCGGGTGGTGGCGACCCCGCCGGTGGCCGGGTCGACGCGGAACGGGAAGGCCGCGCCGGTGATGCCGTCGAGGCCGGCCATCACTTCACCTTCGCCGTGCCGGTCTGGGCCAGCTCGTTGCTGGCCAGGTCGACCACCCGGACGTCGCTGACCTCGCCCGCGGTCACGTAGGCGTGGATGGCGGCGGCGAGGTCGTTGGCGAAGACCTTGGCCTCGTCGGGGAGGGTCTGGCCCTCGGGGATCTGCTTGGCCATGGCCGCCACGATCTGGGTGGACAGCAGGACCTGGTTCAGCGCCATGGTGCCTCCGGGGCGGGTCGGTGGGTGCCGGGTCGGGCCGGCGTCAGTCGAGCGGGCACGGCGGCAGGGCGGGGAGCGTGGGGATGGGGAGCTCGGGCAGGGCGGGCAGCGCCGGTGTGGGGATGGGCGGGATGCTCAGCGTGGGCAGCTCGGGGAGGGGTAGGCCGGGCAGGGCGGGCAGGGCGGGGAGCGGGGGGATGGGGAGCTCGGGCAGGGCGGGCAGCGCCGGTGTGGGGATCGGCGGGATGCTCAGCGGGGGCAGCTGCGGGAACGAGCACTTGGACATCGGGCCGGCTCCTCACGGTCCCGCCGTGACCTTGGTCGACATGATCGCCGGGGGTGGCGGCACGACCGGCGGGGTGGTCGGGCCCATGGCGCTGCCGTGGGTGTGGCTGGCCAGCCAGGCCAGCAGCGGCGGGCCGAGGGCCACGGGCAGGCACGAAGGGGCCGGGCCGCCCATGGAGGCGCCACCCGGGACGCTCAGGCCCTTGGCCACCACGTCGATGTCGTCGGCGACGATCTGGACCTTGCCGTCGGCGATCTCGATGGTCGCCCCGCCCGCGTGGACCAGGCTGATCTTGGACTCGGTGAGGCTGATGCTGTGGCCCTGGGGGCTCACGATGCTGGCCTCGTCGGCGTCCGCGTTGAGGAACAGCAGCCCGCCCGTCTTCGAGGACAGGACCACCGAGCCGTCCTCGTCGATGGCCACGAAGGCGTTCTGCTTGTGGCGGACCACGATGCGCTCCTCGCCCTCCTTGTCGGAGAACTCGACGACGTGGCCCGACGGGGTGTGGATGACCCGGCTGGTCGGCGGCGACTTGCGGGCCTCCTCGACCACGGTCCCCTCCGGCTCCCAGGTGCCGACCCAGATGGGCGACGAAGGCTCGCCGGCCTCGAACTCCACCCACACGTGGGCGCCGATCGGGGGCACCCAGAAGTGTCCCGGCGGGAAGCAGGGCCGGGCCGTGACGGGGTCCTGCCCCGGGAACAGGGTCGGCATGGTCACGTCGATCCAGCCCAGGCCCTCGGGCCGGTCGATCTCGGCCACCACCCCGGGGTACTTCCCGTAGAGCTTCCCGGCGTGGCGGCCCACGCCGGTGACCGACGGTCCGAGCACGGTCACCGGGTCACCTCCAGCTCGGTCTCCCAGGTCGCCTGGGCCCGGCCCCGCGCGTCGCGGGCCTGGAGCCAGGTGTGGGTGGCCCGCTTGATCCACCAGTTGCCCTCGGCCCAGGGCGCGATGCCGTTGATCTCGCAGCGGCCCTTGGCCCGCAGGCCGATGTGGCCGGCGACGGTGGCCACCCCCCGGAAGCCGCTGACCATCGTCGGGTCGGTGACCACCAGGGCCGCGGCCCGGGCCGGGTCCGAGGGCAGGCCGAGCAGCTCGGTCGGGGTGGTGACGGTGACCGGCACCGCCCCCGCGGCGACCGACAGGGCGGCGTCGTTGTTGGAGGCCAGGGTCGGGTTGGCCGCGGCCAGGTCGGAGCCCAGCGCCCCGCCGGGCGGGGTGGGGGGCGGGGGCTCGGCGCCCTGGCTGCGCGTCGGCGCCCCGGTCCGGGGGTCGACCGCGGTGGTCGCCAGCTGGCGGGCGGCCCGGGCCGCGACCCGCTCGTAGCGGAACGTGCGCACGTTGCCCCAGCCCTGGCAGTAGCTCAGGGTGGCCAGCGGCTCGGCGGCCCACAGCGACCGGATGCTCTTGAAGTAGAACTGGCCCCGGTCGTCGTTGACCTCCACGAAGCACCGGGCCCCCCACACCGCGGCGAGGTCCTGGAGGAACTGGAAGTCGGTCCGGTCGACCAGGTGGGGGACGTGGGGCGCCTGGTAGGTGGGGTTGGGCTCGCACTCGATCCCCCCGACCGGGATCGAGGGGTAGTCGCGCATGATCTGTCCGACGATCCCCTGCAGGTCGGTGCCCGCGGCGAAGGTCCGGGGCCCGCGGGGCTGGTGGAGCTCGGCCGAGGGGTCGTGGACGACCAGGGTGAGCTGGCCGCCGCTGCCCCCGCTGGACACCCCGCCGGCCCCGTCGGTCCGCACGATCTTGCCGTGGAAGACCTTGGTGTTGACGCCGTCCCAGCCCATGGCGATCTCGATCTGCTGGCCGGCGGCGAAGGCGTTGCTGGCGATGGAGTGGCCGTCGGCCAGGGTGACCCGGGCCTCGTCGATGAGCCGGTCGTGGTCCTCGATGACCAGCCGGGTGACCGCCGGGGTGAGGTCGACCGGCGGGTCGGACCAGGCCACGGTGATGGTCGGGCGGGCGCCGTCGCCCATCGCTACCAGCTCCTCGTGCGGGGCGGACCGGCGACGGCGTTGCCGGTGGGGATGGCCACGACGGTGCCCGGGGTCAGCGCCAGCGGGAACAGCCGCGGGTTGGCGTCGGCGATGCGCCACCACAGGGCCGAAGACCCGAGGTGCCGGTGGGCCAGCACCTCGAAGGTCTCGCCGGCCGCGATCGTGTGGTACACGATCGCGGTGGGCCCGCCGGTGCCCCAGCGGGCCGGGACGGCGGCGCGGGGGGTGCCCGACGAGTCGGGCGCGTGGTGCGGCGCCTCGTGGCGGTACCGGGAGGTCTGGTCGGTGGGCACGGTCGTTCCTCAGGTGAACAGGGAGGCGATGCTCCCCACGGGCGAGGCGTACAGGAAGTCCTCGCCGATGCCCTCCCGGCCCAGGCTGCGCACGACCTGGCCGGCTCGCACGACGGTGTCGACGATGGCGCCGATCGAGTAGCTCTGCTCCTTGAGGGTGGCGGTGACCTCGGCCCGGGACGGTTCCCCGTCCTCGGCGAAGCGGGTCATCTTGATGCTCAGGTCGGTCATCACGCAGTCGGCCGACACGCCGCCGTAGCGCAGCAGGCAGGTCGGCGGGCGGTTCCAGCAAGGCGGGTTGGCGCTGAAGTAGTCGGGGATCTTGAGCGGGTCGAGCGACGGGTAGAGGAACGACCGCAGGATCTCCAGGTCCGGCACGATGCTGCCGCCGTAGCGGGTCTCGACGCCGCTCTCGGTCGGCTGGGCGTCGAGGGCGAAGTCGACCTCGAAGCTGCGGGGCTCGCCCTCGACGGGCTCCAGCGGCCGGGTGTTGGTCAGGATGGAGCCGATCTCCTTGAGGTCGTCGAGGAACCCGGTGATGGCGCTCAGCGCCCCGGACGCCGCCCCGGCCTCGGCCTTGTCGAGGGAGAACCGGCCGAAGTTGGCCGCCTGCTCGTAGCGGTAGCTCTTCTTCTCCACGAGCAGGTCCGGGTTGTACTGGAAGCGGAAGATCAGCGGCGGGACGTTCAGCACGTTGGCCAGGTATCCGGTCTTGCGGGGCACGGTCGTCCTCCTCAGCTCGCCCCGACGGCGAGGGACTCGGGAGCCACGGGCAGGACGTCGTCGATCGTCCCGCCACGGCTGGCGATGTGGGTGAGGCGGGCCAGGGCCGCGTCCGGGCCGGCGCCGCCCCCGTCGAGCGCCGCGGTGGACGGCGTGGCAGGGGCGCCGAGCTCGATGACCACCTCGCCGACCTCGACGATCACGTCGTGGCGGCCCTCGGCGTCGACGAAGCCCTGGAGGACCCGCCCGGGCACGGTGCGACCGGGCTCGCCCTCGGCCGGCGTGGTGGCGAAGTGGCGGCTGATGGCCCCCAGGAGCTGCTGGAGGCCGCCGCCGGTGAGCCACTCCCGGTACGAGCCGGCGATGCGGTCGATGGTGGTGGCCTCGGGCCGGCGGGCCGCCACCCCCTCGGCCGAGGTCATGACCCGGTCGAGGGCGGCGATGTGGCCCCGGGCCGCCCCGAGCTGCTCCTCGAGCACGCCGCCCAGCGTCGTGGTCGACCGCCGGGCCGCGGTGCGCAGGGCGCCGGCCGTGTCGGTGATGACCGCGGTGGCGGCGTCGAGCGACTCGCCGGTGGCGCGCCGGGCGGTCCCGCCGAGCCGGGCCAGCTCGTCCTGGAGGTCCCGCTCGGCGGTCGGCCCCAGGGCGGCGATGATGTCGCCGGCGCTCAGGGTGGTGGGGACCGGGATGGGCGGTCCGGCCGCGCCGAGCACGGCCAGCCCCTCACGGGACCGGGCGTTGAGCTGGGCCTCGGCGGTCGAGGACACGGGCCGGCCCGCGGCCGCGGCGAGCGCCACCAGCATGGAGGGGAGCGCGGTGGCGAACCAGGCCACGAGCCGGACCAGCGGGGTGCCCTGGAAGTAGTTGAGCAACGGCAGGATCGTCCCGGTGATGAAGGACACCGCGGCGTTGATGGCCGAGGCCAGCCCGCCGGCCAGGATCCGCACGGTGGTCATGGCGCCGGTCACCGCGCTGGCCAGCAGCGCGCCCAGGCCGGCCAGCACGACGTCGGCCATCCGGGCCACCGCCCCGAGCACCGCGGTGGCGATCGGCGCGACGAGCGAGGCGGTGTCGGCCAGCACCGCCACCGCCACCGCCCGCAGGAGCAGGAACATGCGCAGCGCGAAGCCGATCCACTCGACGATCTGGAGGCGCAGGTCGCCCAGGGTCGACAGCAGCGAGGCCACCGCGCCCACCGCCAGGGGGACGAGCAGGACCAGGGCGTCCACGACGCGGGTCAGCGCCTCGACGATGGTCACGACCTGGGCCGGTGCCATCCGCCCGATCAGCTCGCCCACGCCGATCGAGATAGGCCCGGGTGGTTCGGCCGGGCGCGGGGGCAGGCGCCCGGTGCCCTCGGCGTTGAGGCCGAGCAGGGCCCGCCACTCGGACTGGGACAGGCCCAGGGTGGTGAGCAGGCGGGTGGTGATCCGCTCCACGCTCTCCACCAGCGAGGCCAGCCGGTCGACCGTGTACGGCACGGCGACGCCGCCGACCACGCCGCCGGCGATCCCGCCCACGAGGCCGCCCACGAAGCGGCCGACGCCGCCCATGAGGGTCTCGAGGAAGCCGCCGCCGGGCGCGGCCTCGACCAGGTCGCCGATGTTGACCACGTAGACCTTGAGGGCGCCGTCGATCAGCGGCGGCGCGCCGAAGGCCGGCCGGTCGATCCCGCCGGTGGTCGCCTGGAGGGCCAGGCCGGCGAACCGGCTGGTCGAGCGCTCGATGTGCTCGAGGGACATCCGGGCCACCCGCACCTGGGTCAGCAGCAGGCCCATCTGCTGGATGATCTCCTCGTCCACGCCGCTCACCTCCCCCCGGTGCCCACGGTGCGGCGGGCGTCTGCGGCGGCCTCGTCGAGGCGGCGCCGGCCGGTGAGGTACA
>JBFWTJ010000108.1:0-11752 GCA_050247895.1 Acidimicrobiia bacterium | reverse complement strand
GACCGAGCGCTACCTGGCCCGGATCCTCAACCGCATCACCCTGCCGGGTGCTCTCTTCGTCGCCTTCATCGCCCTGCTGCCCTCGCTCCTGCTGGCCTTCGCCGACGTGCAGAGCTTCCCCTTCGCCGGCGTGTCGATCCTCATCGCGGTCGGCGTGGCGCTCGAGACCATGAAGCAGATCGACAGTCAGCTGATGATGCGGAACTACGAGGGCTTCCTGAAGTGATCCCCGGCGCCCGGCTGGTGATGCTCGGGCGACAGGGCGCGGGCAAGGGCACGCAGTGCGTGCGCCTGTCGAGGCACTACGTCGTGCCCCACATCTCCACCGGCGACATGCTGCGTGCCGCGGTGAAGGAGGGCACGGAGCTGGGCCGACGTGCCGCCGAGGTCATGGACCGCGGCCACCTCGTCTCCGACGACCTCATGGGCGGCATCGTCGAGGAACGCCTCGAGCGCGACGACACCCGGAACCGGGGCTACATCCTCGACGGCTTCCCCCGCACGGTCGGCCAGGCCGAGATCCTCGAGAAGATCACCGTCGATCGGCCCCTCGACCTGGTCGTCGACCTCGACGTGCCGACCGAGATCGTGCTGACCCGGCTGGCCGGGCGGCGGGTGTGCGTGGACTGCGGTGCCAACTACTCGGTGGAGAGCCCGCCCCGCTACGGATGGGTCTGCGACAACTGCGGCGGCGACGTGGTCCAGCGTGACGACGACACGCCCGAGGCCATCGGGCAGCGCCTCGAGATCTACGAGCGGGAGACCCGCCCGCTCATCGCCTGGTACGCCGAGCGCGGCCTGCTGCGCCACGTGGACGGCCTCGGTTCGACCGACGAGGTCACCTCCCGGCTGGTCCGCACCGTCGACGCCGCACGGCAGGGCTGAGCATCGTGCTGAACCGCCAGGCCATCCCGGTCCGCAACGCCGACGAGCTCGCCGCCATGCGCCGGGCCGGGCGGGTCGTGGCCGAGATGCACGACCGCATCCGGGCCGCCATCCACCCGGGGGTCACCACCGCCGAGCTCGACCGCGTCGGGCGCGACGTCATCGAGCGACGGGGTGCCCGGTCCAACTTCCTCGGGTACCACGGCTACCCGGCGGTGATCTGCGCGTCGCCCAACGACGTGATCGTCCACGGCATCCCCGACGACCGGCGCCTCGAGGAGGGCGACATCGTGTCGATCGACTGCGGTGCCATCGTCGACGGCTGGCACGGCGACGCCGCGTTCACCGCCGGCGTCGGCGGCCTCGACGAGCGCGCCGCCCGGCTGGTCGAGGCGGCCGACCGGGCCCTGGCCGCGGGGATCGCCCGGTTCGTCGCGGGCAACCGCTTGTCCGACGTGGGTGCCGCGATCCAGCGCCGGATCGAGGCCGACGGCTACGAGGTGGTCCGGGACTACGTCGGTCACGGGATCGGTCGGGCCATGCACGAGCCTCCCGACGTACCCAACTACGGCCGCCCCGGGCGCGGCCCGCGGCTCGAGGCCGGCCAGACCTTCGCCGTCGAGCCGATGCTGGTCGACGGCTCGGCCCGCAGCGAGGTGCTCGACGACGGGTGGACCGTCCGCACGCTGGACGGCAGCCTGGCCGCACACGTGGAGCACACGGTGGCCGTCACCCCCGACGGGCCCGAGATCCTGACGCTCCCGTAGCGATCCGGTCCGGCGGGGGACGACCGAGGTGACGCAGGGGAGGGCACCGTGCTCGGGGTGATCGGCGGCAGCGGCATCTACGACCTGGACGGGCTGGCCGACGGCCGCTGGGTCCAGGTCGACACGCCGTTCGGCCCGCCGTCGGACGCGGTGCTCGTCGGTCGCCTCGACGGGATCGAGGTGGCGTTCCTGCCCCGCCACGGCCGGGGCCACCGCATCCTGCCCGGCCACCTCAACTTCCGGGCCAACGTCTCGGCCCTCAAGCAGCTCGGCGTGACCGACGTGCTGTCGCTGTCCGCCGTGGGGTCGCTGCGGGAGGACCTGCCGCCGGGGACCTTCGTGGTCGTCGACCAGTTCGTCGACCTGACCACCCGGCGCCGCTCCTTCTTCGACGAGGGCCTGGCCGTCCACGTGTCGATGGCCGACCCGACCTGCGGCCGGATCGGCGCGGCGGTCGCCGAGGCCGCCGCCGACGAGGGCGGGGCGCCCCGGGTCGGCGGCACCTACGTGTGCATCGAGGGGCCGCAGTTCTCCACCCGGGCCGAGTCGGAGGTCTACCGGGGTTGGGGTGCCGACGTCATCGGCATGACCAACATGCCCGAGGCCAAGCTGGCCCGCGAGGCCGAGATGTGCTTCGCCACCCTGGCCATGGTGACCGACTACGACTGCTGGCACCCCGACCACGGCGATGTGACCGCGGCGACCGTGGCAGCCACGTTCGCGGCCAACGCGGCCCGGGCCCGACAGGTCGTGCGCCGGGTCGTCCCGGCCCTGGCCGAGCACCCGTCGCCCTGCCCGCACGGTTGCGACCGGGCGCTCGACGACGCGGTGATCACCGCACCGGGCAGCCGGGACCGGGTGCGGGCCGCCCTCCTGGCGTCGGCCGGCCTGCGGGTGGGCGGGTCACCGCCGCCCGTCGAGGACCCCCACGACCTCGGGCGCCTGGTCCGCACGGTCCCGGACTTCCCGCGGCCCGGGATCCTCTTCCGGGACATCACCACCCTGCTGGAGGACGGCGAGGGCCTGCGGCGGACCGTGGGCGCGCTGGCCGGTCGGGCCCGCCCCCACGGGATCGACCGGGTGGTGGGGATCGACGCCCGGGGCTTCATCCTCGGCGGTGCCCTGGCCTTCGAGCTGGGCGTGGGCTTCGTCGCCGTGCGCAAGCAGGGCAAGCTCCCGGGCCGGACGGCGCGGATGGACTACGAGCTCGAGTACGGGACCGACGCGGTGGAGGTCCGTGAGGGTGGCATCCCGCCCGGTGCCCGGGTGCTGGTCGTCGACGACCTGCTCGCCACGGGGGGCACGGCGGAGGCGGCCATCAAGCTGGCCCGCCAGCAGGGCGCCGAGGTGGTCGAGGCCTGCTTCGTGATCGAGCTCCCCGACCTGGGTGGACGGGCCCGGCTGCTGGCCCAGGGCTGCGCGGTCCACTCGCTGGTCGCCTTCGCCGGCCACTGAGCCCGGACCGGGGACGCGCCCGACCGCCGGCCCGCGCCCGGTGCATGCGGCGGGCGACGGTCGGAACCCATGGCCGGGAGGCCCGCCTGCCACGGGCCTCCCGGCGGTGCGGGCGTGGTGGTAGGGGGCGGACCGCGGGCGCCCCACCACCAGCGGTCAGTCGGGGCTGTCGGCCGAGGCGCTGTCGACGCTGGCCGGCGAGGCGACGCTGTGCCGCGAGTCGTCGCGCACCGGTGCGGGTGCCGGTGCCGGTGCCGGTGCCGGGGCCGGGGCCGGGGCGGGCGGGGGGCTGTCCTGGGCGCTCTCGTTCGGCGAGTCGGCCGACTCGGGCGAGGGGTCGATCCAGGCCGGGTCGTCGGGGCTGTCGAAGGGCGAGTCGGCCGAGTCGACCGGGCTCTCGTTCGGCGAGTCGGCCGACTCGGGCGAGGGGTCGACCCAGCCGGGATCGTCGGGGCTGTCGAAGGGCGAGTCGGCCGAGTCGAAGGGGCTCTCGGCCGGGGAGTCGGCCGACTCCGGGGAGGGGTCGACGGCGGGGGCGACGGGCACGGCGGGCGCCTCGGACGCGCTGGCGGGCGCGATCGAGATCGCCGTCGGGCGGTCGTTGAGGCGGAAGGGGTCGCCGCTGTCGGCGGCGGCCAGGCCCCCGGCGGTCAGGCCGCCCAGGATCGCTCCGCCGGTGATCAGCTTCCAGCGTTCGATCGGCATCTTCGTGGTCTCCTTCGCTCGGTTCGTGGTGTGGCTCAGGATGCGGCTGCGACGTGAGGTCGCCGGGAGCCCGAGGTGAGACCTCGCTCATCCGCGCCACGGCGGGAGGCCCCCGCGATCCAGTCCCGGGCCAGGTCGAGGCGGCGCAGGGTCGCGTCGGGCCAGCCCGGCTCGAGCACCCGGAACGGCCCGGTGGCCAGCCCGACGATCGCCGCGGCGACCCGGTGGCGCACCTCGCGGCGGTCGTGGCGTCGCTCGGCCTCGCGCAGCAGCGCCGCGCCCCACCGGTTGACCGCCGCCGTGCGTCCCAGGCCCAGGCCCAGGACCGACAGGTGGCCGACGAAGTTGGCCAGGTCGTCGACCCGGCAGCCGGGCCCGGCGGTGTCGACGTCGAGCAGGCCGACGATCCGGTCGCCCGAGACCAGGAGCTGGGCCTCGTAGAGGTCGCCGTGGACCGGCGCGACCGCGTGGCCGTCGGGCAGGGCGAAGGGCTCGAGGGCGTCCCGGAGGCGGGCGAGGCGGGTCCGGGCCGCGGGGAGGTGGTCGGCGATCACCTCGGCGTGGTGGCCGGCCGCGGCCACCAGGTCGCGCCGGGCGGGCCCGGCGGCCAGCGAGGCGGGCAGGGCGTCGAGGAGCCCGGTGACCGTGGACGGCTCGGGCAGCGGACCGCCCGAGCGCAGCGCGTCGCGCAGGGTCCGGCCGGGGAGGGCGGTCAGGACGACCACCCCGGCGTCGGTCCATCCCAGGCTCTCGGGGACGGGGAGGTGCCCGGCCAGGAGACGATGGCGCCGGTGCAGGGCCTCGGCCCGGTCGGGCCGCACCACCTTGAGGAAGAGGCGGTGCCGCGGCCCCCGCACCTCGACGACGGCCCGGCGACCGGGCCGGTGGGCCCGGACCCGGACCTCGGGGGCCCCGGGGTCGAGCCCGAGCGAGTCGAACAGGCCGGCCAGGCGGTCCCGGTCGAGGGCGTCGGCGAGGCCGGGCAGGCCGGGGTCGTGGGGCCAGCGCCACACGGAGGCCTGGTGGGATCCCAGGGTGAAGGTGGCCGTGCCCCGGGGGGCGCCCCGGCCGATGCGGGCCACGAAGGTCTCGGCCGAGGTCCGCCCGTCGGGCCAGCGGGCGTCGACGCGGTACTGGACGGTGGTCGACGAGCCCGGCTGGTGGTTGACCTGCCGGGGCCGGCAGCGGACCAGGTCGGCCCCCGCGGCGGCGGTGGCTGCGGCGAGCAGGCCCCGGGCCGGCTCGCCCAGCAGCAGGGCCAGCGGCTCGGGCCACGAGGCGGGGTGGGGTTCGGGCGTCGGTCCGCGCATGGGCGGATCGTCGGCCCCTCAGGTTGCAGGACCCTGAGGGGCCGATGAGAGCCCTCTCACCTGGTGGGCGTGTCGGGGGCCCGCAGCCGGTAGCCCATGCCCCGGACCGTCTCGATGACGTCCTCGCCGAGCTTGCGGCGCAGGTAGCGCACGTAGACGTCGACCACGTTGGAGCCCGGATCGAAGTCGTAGCCCCAGACCTGGGACAGGAGCTGCTCGCGGCTCAGCACCTGGTCGGGGTGGCGGAGGAACGTCTCGGCCAGGGCGAACTCCCGGGCCGTGAGCTCGACCAGGCGCTCGCCCACGCGGGCCCGCCGGGTCCGCAGGTCGAGGCGGACGTCGCCGACCTCGATGACGGTGGTCTCGGGGGTGGCGTCGCCGGATCGCAGCCGGGCCCTGAAGCGGGCCAGCAGCTCCTCGAAGCGGAAGGGCTTGGTCACGTAGTCGTCGGCCCCGCCCTCGAAGCCGGCCACGGTGTGGGTGACCTCGTCCCGGGCGGTGAGGATGACGACCGGGAGCCGTTCGCCCCGGCCCCGGATGTCCTGCAGCACCTCGAGCCCGTCCTTGCCCGGCAGGCCGAGGTCGAGGATGACCAGGTCGAAGTCCGCGTCCCGGGCCATGGCCGAGGCGCCCGGCCCGTCGGCGACCACCAGGGTGGTGAAGCCGTTGGCCCGCAGGCCCTTCTCGACGAACGACGCGATGCGCGGCTCGTCCTCGGCGATCAGGATCCGTGCCATCAGGTCCTCACCTCGGTCTCGTGGGGGATGGAGATGGTCATCCGGGTGCCGACGCCCTCGGTGCTGGACAGCGAGATCCGCCCGCCGTGGGCCTCGGCGATGGCCCGGACGATGGCCAGGCCCAGCCCGGAACCGTCGTGGCGCCCCGCACCGGTGCCGCGGGCGAACCGCTCGAAGACGCGCTCCTGGTCGGCCGGGGAGATGCCGTCGCCGGTGTCGCGCACCCAGATCGTGGCGGTGCCGTCCACCAGGGCGGTGCCGATGCCGATCTCGGCACCGGGAGCCGTGTGCCGCACGGCGTTGCCGGCGAGGTTCATGACGGCCTGGGTCAGGCGCTGGCGGTCGGCCACGACGGTGCCGGCGGCGGCGGCGTCGAGCCGCCAGTCGCGCTCGCCCAGGATGCGGGCCCGGGCCAGCCAGTCGGCGGCGAGCGCGCCGAGGTGGACCGGTTCGCGGTCGAGGAAGCCGGGCCGCTCGCTGCGAGCGAGCAGCAGCATGTCGTCCACGAGCCGGCTCATGCGGTCGAGCTCGTCGGTGACGATGGCGACCACCTCGCGCCGCTCCTCGGGGTCGTCGCCGAGCAGCTCCAGGTGGCCGCGGATGATGGTGATCGGCGTGCGCAGCTCGTGGGCCGCGTCGTCGACGAAGGCCCGTTGGGTGCCGAACGCGGCCTCGAGCCGGCCGAGCATGCTGTTGAAGGTCCGGGTCAGCTCGGCGATCTCGTCGTCGCCGCGGACCGGGATGCGCTGGGCCAGGTCGGTCTCGGTGATGGACCGCGCGGTGTCGGTCAGGTCGCGTAGGGGGGCCAGCACCCGGCCGGCCACGATCCAGGCCAGGGCCGACGTGGCGGCCAGGACGCCGGCGGCGGCCACCGCGGCGAGGCGGACGACCGAACCCACCTCGCGACGGTCGTCGTCGACGAAGTGGGCGACGACGACCACGCCGAGGGCGGTGTCGTCCTGGCGCAGGGGCACGGCCAGGTAGCGGACCTCCCCTTCGGGCGAGGTGACCACGCCGCTGTCGGGCTCGGTGAGGTGGCCCCAGAGGGTGGCCAGGCCGGGGTCGCGGTCCAACGGGTAGGGGGCGCCGAAGCTGGCCTTGTAGGGGTTCCCGCCGACGAAGGTGAAGAGGGCCTCGTCGTCGGCGGGGACGTTGCGATCGAGGAAGGTGTCGAAGATCGAGGCCACGTCCTGGCCGAAGGGCTGGCCGGTGTCGGGATCGCGACCGGTGGCGAGGGCGCGCACCTCGGCCACCTCCTGGCGGAGGGCGTCCGCCACCTGCTCGTCGACGCGGTCGAGGAGGAGCTGGCGCAGCAGGACGAGCAGGGTCGCGACGGCCAGGGCGAGCAGGACGACGCACCAGGCGACGATGCGGAAGCGGGCCCGGTAGCGGCGCCGGAGCCGTGCCGGCGAGAGCCGACGCTCAGTCGTCGTCGAGCTCGTCGTCGTCATCGTCGTCGTCATCGTCTGCGTCGTCGTCTGCCTCGTCGTCGTCGTCATCGTCGTCCGGCACGGCGGGGACCGGGCGGGGTGCCACGGTGGCCGCGGCGGGCGGGCTGCTCGGGGCGGGCGCGGGGGTCGGAGCCGGCGGTTCGGTCACGGGCGGGGCGACCGGGGCCGGAGGCGGTTCGGGCGGTGCGGTGCTGGTGGTCGTCGGGTCGGGTGCCAGCTCGATGGGCTCGACCCTGATGGGGGCCGGGCCTCGCCAGAGGAGGTCGCCGGCCACGTAGCCGACCACGGCCGCGGCGAGTCCCAGGAGCACGGCGCGCAGGACCCGCATGGGTCGATGATGGTCGACGGGTGCGGACCCCACGTGAGAGCCCGATGAGAAGTCTCTCATGGATCGCCGGCGTGCGCGGTCCGAAGGGCGCCGACCGCTACCCTCGTCCCGCGGCGCGCCGGCCGAGTTGGCCTCCCGCAGGGCGCGCGCTAGCATGCCCCTTCGGCCCTGAGATCGGTTCCGCGTGCCCGCGCGCCGGTCGACCTCGAGGTCTGATTCGGCGACCTCGTTCGGGGTCCGCCTCCGGGACAAGCACCAGAGGGCTCGATGAAGGTCCGACCGAGCGTCAAGAAGATCTGCGAGAAGTGCAAGGTGATCCGTCGGCACGGCCGTGTCCAGATCATCTGCACGAACCCGCGCCACAAGCAGCGACAGGGCTAGGACGGCACGCACACCCATGGCACGAATCGCCGGCGTCGACATCCCCCGCGAGAAGCGGCTGGAGATCTCGCTCACCTACGTCTTCGGCATCGGTCGCACGACGGCGCAGAAGATCTGCGCCGAGATCGGCCTCGATCCCGACACCCGGGTCCGCGACCTCACCGAGGAGGAGGTCAACCGGATCCGCGCCTACGTCGACCAGAACGTCCAGGTCGAGGGCGACCTGCGCCGTGAGGTGCAGCAGGACATCCGCCGCAAGATGGAGATCGGCTGCTGGCAGGGCCTGCGCCACCGTCGTGGCCTGCCCGTCCGTGGCCAGCGCACCCAGACCAACGCCCGCACGCGCAAGGGCCCCAAGAAGACCGTCGCCGGCAAGAAGAAGGCAAGGAAGTAGACGTGGCCAAGCCCAAGCCCGGCGGTCGCCGGCCCCGCAAGCGCGAGCGCAAGAACGTCTCCCACGGCGTCGTGCACATCAAGAGCTCGTTCAACAACACGATCGTCACCATCACCGACCAGGAGGGCAACGTCATCTCCTGGGCGTCGGCGGGCAACGTGGGCTTCAAGGGCTCGCGCAAGTCGACCCCCTACGCGGCCCAGATGGCAGCCGAGCAGGCGGCCCGGCGGGCGATGGAGCACGGCGTGCGCAAGGTCGACGTGCAGGTGAAGGGTCCGGGCTCCGGCCGCGAGACCGCGATCCGCTCGATCCAGAACACCGGCATCGAGGTCACCGGCATCAAGGACGTCACCCCCGTCCCCCACAACGGCTGCCGCCCGCCCAAGCGGCGCCGGGTCTGAGCGGGGAGGCGCACCGATGGCTCGACACACCGGTCCCAAGGTCAAGATCTCGCGCCGCCTGGGCGTGAACGTCTACGAGAACGAGAAGGGCCGCCGCGCGCTCGATCGCCGGCCCTACCCGCCGGGCGAGCACGGCCGCAGCCGCCGCCGCCAGCCCTCCGAGTACTCGCTCCAGCTCCAGGAGAAGCAGAAGGCGAAGTACATCTACGGCGTCCTCGAGCGGCAGTTCCTCAACCTCTACGAGGAGGCGAACCGCCAGAAGGGCGTCACCGGCGAGAACCTGCTGCGGATGCTCGAGCAGCGCCTCGACAACATCGTGTTCCGGGCCGGTTGGGCCCGCACCCGGCCCCAGGCCCGGCAGTTCGTCAACCACGGCCTCGTCGACGTGAACGGGAGCCGGGTCGACATCGCGAGCTACCGGGTGCGCAAGGGCGACGTCGTGTCGCTGCGACCCAAGGCGCGGGAGATGATCGTCATCCGCCACAACGTCGACACGCTCGACGCCATCGTCCCGGCGTGGCTCGAGTCCGGAGAGGGCGGGCTCCAGGTCACGGTGCGCGAGCTCCCCCTGCGCGAGCAGATCGACGTGCCCGTGCGCGAGCAGCTCATCGTCGAGCTGTACTCGAAGTAGTCCTCCCCGCCGCGAGTTTCCCCAGAGGTAGAGACCAATGCTCGTCATCCAGCGCCCGACCGTCGAGCCGCTCGGTGAGCCCGAGGGCGACCGGCAGCGCTTCGCCATCGGGCCGCTCGAGCCCGGTTTCGGTCACACGCTCGGCAACTCGCTGCGCCGCACCCTGCTGTCGTCGATCCCGGGCGCGGCGATCACCCAGCTGCGCTTCGACGACGCCCTGCACGAGTTCGACACGATCGGGGGCGTCACCGAGGACGTCACCGACATCATCCTCAACCTGAAGGACCTGGTCCTGGTCTGCCACAGCGACGAGCCCGTCACGCTGCGGCTCGACCTGCGGGGCCCGGCCGACGTCACCGCGGCCGACATCCAGCCCAACGCCGACGTGGAGATCCTCAACCCGGGCCTGCACATCGCCACGCTGAACAAGTCCGGCCGCCTGGCCGTGGACATCACCGTGTCGAAGGGCCGGGGGTACGTGTCGGCCGACCGGAACAAGTCGAGCTCGACCATCGGGGTGATCCCGGTCGACTCGATCTTCTCGCCCGTGCGCCGGGTCGCCTTCCAGATCGAGCCGACCCGCGTCGAGCAGTCGACCGAGTACGACCGCCTGGTCCTCGACGTCGAGACGGACGGTTCCATCTCCCCCCGTGAGGCGCTGGCCTCGGCCGGCGACACCCTGCGGTCGCTGGTGTCGCTCGTCGCCGAGATGAGCGACGACCCCCAGGGCCTCGAGCTGGGCGAGGTGTCGACCACCACGGCCGGCTCGCCCGACCTCGACCTGCCCATCGAGGACCTCGACCTGTCCGAGCGGCCCCGCAACTGCCTCAAGCGGGCGCAGGTCAACAGCATCGGGGAGCTCCTCAACAAGACCGAGGACGACCTGCTGGCCATCACCAACTTCGGCCAGAAGTCGCTCGACGAGGTGATCCAGAAGCTCGACGAGCGGGGCCTGTCCCTGCGGACCAAGGACTGACATGCCTGCGACCCCCAAGAAGGGCCGCCGCTTCGGCGGCGACGCCGCCCACCAGCGGCTCATGTTCGCCAACCTGGCCGCCAGCCTGATCGCTGCCGAGGGCATCACCACGACCGAGGCCAAGGCCAAGGCCCTGCGGCCCATCGCCGAGAAGCTCATCACCAAGGCCCGCAAGGGCGGGTTGCACAACACCCGCCAGGTCGTGGCCTACCTGGGCGACAAGGAGATGGCCCACAAGCTGATGAGCGACATCGGGCCCCGCTACGCCGACCGCAACGGCGGGTACACCCGGATCCTCAAGCTCGGCCCGCGCCAGGGCGACAACGCCCCCATGGCGCGGATCGAGCTCGTCTGATCCCCGCGGCCCCGATGGCGGCCGGGCCGCGGTCGACGCCTCCGGGCCGTCCCGCCGGTCGACGGTGACCCTCTTCGACCCGCCCGAGCAGACGGGGCCGCTCGGCCCGACGACGCGGATCCGCCTCCTCGTGGCCTACGACGGCTCCGGGTACCACGGCTTCGCCGCGCAACCCGGCCTGCGCACGGTGGCGGGCGCCCTCACCGCGGTCGTCGAGCACGTGGTCGGCCACCGGGTCGAGCTGACCTGCGCGGGGCGGACCGACAAGGGCGTCCACGCCTGGGGCCAGGTCGTCACCTTCGACGCTCGGGCCGACCGGGCCGACCCCGAGGCGCTCCAGCGCGCCGTCAACCGCCGCTGCGGACCGGGCATCGTCGTGCGCGGCGCCGACGTGGTGCCCGACGACTTCGACGCCCGTCACTCGGCCCGGGCCCGGACCTACCGCTACACCGTCCTGGCCCGTCCGCTGCCCGACCCGTTCCTCGCCGGCCGGGTCTGGCACGTCCCGTCGCCCGTCGAGCTCGAGCTCCTCACCCTGGCCTGCGACCCGTTCCTGGGCGAGCACGACTTCAGCTCGTTCTGCCGCCGGCCCAAGGGCCGGGCCGAGCCGGCCTCGCTGGTCCGGCGGATCCTGTCGGCCGGGTGGACCGACCTCGGCGACGACCTGTTGAGGTTCGAGATCAGCGCCAACGCGTTCTGCCACCAGATGGTCCGCAGCATCGTGGGGACCATCGTGGCGGCCGGCCGCGGCGAGCTGCGCCCGGGCGACCTGCGGGGCGTCCTGGCCGCTCGCGACCGGGGTGCCGCCGGCCCGGTCGCGCCGCCGGAGGGCCTGTGCCTCTGGGCGGTCGACTACGGCGACGGGCCGGGCGAGTTGCGGCCCGTGGTGGCCGAGTCGTAGCCTTGCCAGCCGGCGCATGTGGGCGCTGCGCGTCCGGGCCGTCCCCGACTCCGTGAGCCAGAGGCCGTCGCGTGC
>JBFWTJ010000107.1:0-11798 GCA_050247895.1 Acidimicrobiia bacterium | reverse complement strand
AACGCCCGGCGCGACTCGCGGGACTGGGACCTCTACATGATCAACATCACCGACAACGACCAGGACGTCCTGCGGACCTACCTGAACTTCTACAACCCGGACGGGACGGCCCAGCTCGCCGAGAACGGGCTGGCCGCGCTGCTCGACGAGCAGCGCGGGGTCCTCGACGTGGACCGGCGCAACGAGCTGGTGGCCGAGGCCCAGGCCCAGTCGATCGAGGAGGGCTGGATGATCCCGCTCTTCGACTACCGCCAGATCCTGGCCTTCGACGGCGGGCTGGAAGGGGTCAGCTTCGATTCCGTGGCCCGCCCGTTCCTCTACGACGTGTGGTTCACCGACTGACCGGCTGCAGGCGGCGCGGGTCGCGCCCGCGCAGAGGTCGGGTGGCGGGCGGGGCGTGCCCCTGCACCGCCTCCCACCCGGCCTCTCTTAGCGTTGCAGCGGGTGCGGACCGACGGGCTCCGAGGAGCCGGGTCGGATCGCCGGACTGCGACGGAGGAGCGAACATGGGACGCAAGCCAACCGATCAGGCCGCCGGGCGCCGGAGCGCCTCGGCGCGCCGGGCCCCGGCCGGCTCGGTCGCCGCGGCGACGGCGACGGCCGCCGCGATCGCCGCGGTGCCGGCGGGGGAGGACGCCGACGGGCGCGACGCCGCCGTCCTGCACGCCCTGGCCCAGCTCGTCCCCGCCCTGTCGCGCCTGCTGGGCAGCGACACCGAGGTGGTCCTCCACGACGTCCGCAAGCTGCCCAACTCGATCGTGGCCATCGACGGCGACGTGACGGGTCGCCGGCCCGGCGACCCGATGACCGACTACCTGCTCCGCCAGCTGCGCAACGGCAACCTGCGCGACGTCTACCACTACCGGACCGAGCTGCCCGACGGCCACGAGGGGAACTCGACCACCTTCGGCGTGAAGTCCCAGAGCGGCGAGCTGATCGCGGTGCTGTGCGTCAACCGCGACCTGACCGCGTGGCGGACGGCGGCCGAGCTGCTCAACGAGGTCGTCTCGACCTACACGGGCGAGGCCGAACCGCCCCAGGAGTTCTTCCCGCGCAGCGTCAACGAGCTCGTCGCCACCTCCATCGACAAGGCCGTCGCGCAGGCCGGGGTGCCCGTCGAGCTCATGAAGAAGCGGCACAAGGTCGCCGTGGTCGGCCAGCTCGACGCGCAGGGGATCTTCCTCATCCGGGAGTCCGTCGACGCCGTGGCCGCGGCCCTCCAGGTCACCCGCTACACGATCTACAACTACCTCAACCAACTGAACGGTCAGCCGAGCCGGGACTCGGCCAGGACCCGCCGAGGCTGACCCGACGAGCACCGCCGCGGCGCGGTGCTCCGGCAGGTCGCGGGTCCCGCGGCGGGACCGCACCCGAACCAGGAGCACCCACCCACGATGGCGGACCAGCCGTCCACAACCTCCCCGTCGCCCAGCCCCCACCAGGCCCGGGCCCTCGCCATCTTCCAGGGCGCCTCCTTCGCCGGCGCCTTCGACCGCTTCATCGTGGTCCCGCTGATCGGCCTCATCGCCACCGACCTCGGTCGCAGCATCCAGCAGGCGACGCTGCTGGCCAGCAGCTACTTCGCCGCCTACGCCGCCATGCAGCTGGTCTGGGGCCTGGTGTCGGACCGCGTCGGGCGGGTCCGCACGATCCAGGTCGCGCTGTCCGTCGCCGGCGTCGCCGGGCTCCTGTCCGCCGTGGTCCCGGGGTTCGTACCCCTGCTGGCCACGAGGGTCGTGGTCGGCGCCGGGTTCGCCGCCGCGATGCCCAACGCCATCATCTACATCGGCGAGGTGGTGGCCGAGCGGCACCGGCAGCGGCCGCTCGCCGCGCTGATGATCGGGACGGCCCTGGGGACCGCGCTGGCCTCGGTGGTCGGTGCCCTGGTCGCCGACTTCGTCAGCTGGCGGTTGGCCTTCGCCCTGACCGCGGCGATGGCGCTCGTGCTCGCCGCCCTCCTGCTGACCGTCCCCGCCACGCCGCCGCTCGTCCGCACGCCCCTGGCCCGCTCCCTGCGCCTCGTCGGGCGGAGCCCGTGGGCCCGGGCCCTGCTGGTGATCGGCCTGGCCGAGGGCGCCGTGCTGCTCGGCAGCCTCACGTTCATCCCGCTCACCTTCGAGCGGGCCGGGCTCGACGAGACCCTGTCCGGCGTGCTCTTCGGCCTCTACGGCGCCTCGGTGCTGGGGACCTCCCTGCTGGTGCGGCGCTGGTCGGGCCAGCTCCGCGACGCGCACCAGATGGCGATCGGGGCGATCGCGTCGCTGTGCGCCTTCGTCGTGCTGCGCACCGATCCGGCCGCGGTCGCGATCGGGATCGCCTGCCTGCTGCTGGGCTTCGGCTGGGCCCTGCTCCACACGCCGATGCAGGCGTGGGCGACCTTCGTCGAGCCGGCGGCGCGGACCGTGGAGGTCAGCCTCTTCGCCACGGTCCTGCTCCTCGGCGGCGCGCTGGGCACCTCGATCGGGTCCACGGTCCTGGGCGAGGACGACTTCGCCGGCATGTACACGTACTTCGCCGCCTCGATGGTCGCCCTGGGCGTGCTGGCCGTCGCCTTCCGCGCCGCGTTCGACCGCCGGCGCCCCTTGCCGATCGCCGTCACCTCGACCCCGCCGTCCGACGAAAGGTTCTCGACGCCGTGAAGAAGCTCCACCTCCTCTGGTTCCTCGCCGGCATCCAGCCCCGTGGCTGGCTCGACCCCCGGTGGGGGACCGGCTACGACTTCCGCCGCAAGGACGTCTACCTCGACGGTGCCCGGACCCTGGAGCGGGCCTGCTTCGACGGGATCTTCGTCGCCGACCAGCCCACGATCGACACCAGCTACTCGGGCACGATCGAGCCGCTGATCCGCAGCGGCTACGAGAGCATCTCGGCCGACCCGATGCCGATCATGGCCATGATCGGCGCGCACACCGAGCACATCGGGGTCGTCGGGACCTACTCGTCCACCTACACGCCGCCGTTCCTGCTGGCCCGGATGATGAACGCCCTGGACCACCTGACCGACGGGCGGGCCGGATGGAACGTGGTGACCTCCGCCCGCCTGTCCGACGGCGACAACTTCGGCGTCCCGCTCCCGCCGCCCGAGCAGCGCTACGACATGGCCGACGAGTACGTCGCGCTGTGCAAGCAGCTCTGGCGGAGCTGGGATCCCGACGCGGTCCTGCTCGACCGGGAGGCCGAGGAGTTCGCCGATCCGGCCAAGGTCCGCCACATCGACTTCGAGGGGAAGTGGTACCGGTCGCGGGGTCCCCTGCCCATGCCGGCCTCGCCCCAGGTCGTGCCGGTGATCTTCCAGGCCGGTGCCTCCGACCGGGGCCGGATCTTCGGGGCGGCCAACGCCGAGGTGATCATGGGCAACCAGAACTCGACCGTCGGGATGAAGAGCTTCGTCGACGACGTGACCGCCATCGCGGCCCGGCTCGGGCGGCCCGACCGCCCCAAGTTCGTGTTCAACGTCCAACCCGTCATCGGCGAGACCGAGGAGATCGCCCAGGCCCGGTTCGCCGTCCTGAAGGAGAGGGCCAAGACGCGGCCGTACCTCGACGGGGGGTTGGGCTTCGCCAGCCAGGCCACCGGCACCGACTTCGGCCGGCTCGACCTCGACGTGCCGCTGGCCGACCAGCTCGACCGGCTCGGGGTCACCAGGAACCCCCAGTCGCTGATCTTCCAGTACGTGAACGAGGACCCGGCGGTGACGCCACGCGACATCGGCGAGCGGGAGGCCCTCAAGATGACGCTGCCCGTCGTGGGAACGGCCGAGTCGGTGGCCGACCGGCTCTGCGAGGTGGCCGAGGAGACCGGTGCGGACGGGTTCCAGTTCCGGGAGTCCCTGCACCCCTCCTACCTGGCCGACATCTGCGACGGGCTCGTGCCCGCCCTCCAGCGTCGGGGCGCGGCGCGCACCGAGTACTCCGGCAAGACGTTCCGGGAGAACCTCAACGAGTTCTGAACCCGACGGGGTTCCACGACATGGGAGGACCATGACCGACACCGCGGCCACCAGCCCCGGCATCCCCCTCTCGCCGTTCCGGCGGGCCGGCGACCTCGTCTTCGTCTCGGGCCAGATCGCCCTGCGCGACGGCGTGGTGACCGGGGCGGACATCGGCGAGCAGACGGCCATCACGATGCAGAACGTCCTGGGCGTCGTCGAGTCCGCCGGCGGCACGGTGGCCTCGATCCGCAAGGTGAACGCCATCCTCACCGAGCGGAGCGCCTTCGCCGGCTTCAACGCGGCCTACGCCGCGGCGTTCCCGGCCGGGGTGGCCGTCCCGGCCCGCACGACCATCGTGGCCGGGCTGCCCAACCCCGACGCCCTGGTCGAGATCGAGGCGATCGCCGAGGTGCCGTCCGGCTGAGGGTCGCGCCCACCTGAGATTCCCGGCAGGTTCTCAGCGACCTCGGAGCTGGGGCCCGCAAGGTCGGTGGCGACAGCCCTCGACCCCGGGAGAGCGACGCGATGTCCGAGACGACCCTGCCGCCTTCGGCGCCCCCGCCCTGGCCGCCGCCCGGCGAGCCCTCCCCGCCCGAGCCGGCCGCCGAGCCACGCCGGGGCGCCGGCGCCAAGGCCTGGATCGCGGCCGCGGCGGTGGCCGCCCTCGGAGTGGGCGCCGGGGTGGTCGCCACCGGTGCCCTCGACGGCGGGTCCGGGTCCGGGGCCGACGCGGTCGCCGCCGACGGCGGTGGCGGCACGCAGGCATCGGGCGCCACGCCCGGCGACGGTGCCGGCCCCATGGCGGTGCGCCTCGGCGGCCGGGGCACGATCACCTCGATCGACGACGACAGCCTGACCGTGGAGGCCGAGGAGCCCGACGGCTCCACCCGCGTCCTGACCGTGTCGACCTCGGCCGAGACCACCTACGGCGAGACCGTCGAGGGCTCGATCGACGACGTGGCCGTGGGCGACACCGTCACGGTGGTGGGCGAGGCGTCCGACGACGGCGAGGTCGTCGCCGAACGGGTGTCGGTCGGCGACGGCCTGGCCTTCGGCGGCTCCGGTGGGGCCATGCCGGCGGGCGGCCCCGGTGGCCCGGGCGCCCAGGGCGGCTCCGGGCCGGTCGGCGGTGCACCGGCCGGGGGTGCCGGCGGGGCGGCCGAGGGTGCGGGTGACGGCGAGGGACCGACCTTCGACGGCACGCCGCCCGACGGTGGGACCGTCGGCGGTGGCGGTCCCGGCCGCCCCGGCGGCTTCGTGAGCGGCGAGGTGGTCGCCGTCGCCGAGGGGAGCCTCACCGTCGAGGCCGCCGACGGCACGACGACGGTCGTGCAGGTGACCGACGGGACGGCGGTGACCCTGGAGCGCGAGATCGACCGCGACGACCTCGCCGTGGGCGACGTCGTCCTGGCCGTCGGCGAGCAGGACGGCGACACCGTCGTGGCCACCGCGGTCCGGCGGGGCGACGACCTCGCCGGCTTCGGCGCCGAGCTCCGCACGTCGGTCGACGGGGTCGCGCCGGACGGGGCGAGGGCCCGGTGAGCGGGCGGAGGCGCGTCCCGTCCCTGGGCCGGCTGGTCCGCCAACCCTGGGTCGTCATGCCGCTCGTCGCCTGCGTGGCCTTCGGCGGCTGGCTCGTCGTGCGCGACGACGGCGGAACCGCACCGACGACGGACACGCCCACCGAGCAGGTGGTGGAGGCCACGCTCGGCACGATGGCCCGGACCCTGACCGCCGAGGGCACGGTCGCCGCGGCCGACACGGCCGACCTGAGCTTCACGGTGTCGGGCACGGTCACCGCCGTGAACGTGGTCGCCGGCCAGCAGGTGCCGGCCGGGACGGTGCTGGCCTCGCTCGACTCGCGGGAGCTGGAGGCCGACCTGGCCCAGGCCGAGGCCGACGTGGCCCAGGCCGAGGCCACGCTGTCCGACCACGAGGACGACGACGCCTCGGACGCGCAGATCGCCGCCGACGAGTCGGCCCTGGCCACGGCGCAGGACCGGCTCGCCCAGGCGCAGGAGGACCTGGCCGGGGCGAACCTGGTGGCCACGTTCGACGCCACCGTGGTGTCGGTCGACCTGACGGTGGGCGAGGAGCTGGCCTCGGGCGGCGTCGGCGGGATCGACGCCACCGGGAGCGACTCGGGCTCGGGACGGTCGGCCGGCGACCTCGGCTCGTCCGGCACCCCGGGCTCGTCCGACGGCTCGGGTTCGGGCGCTCACGTCCGGCTCGTCAGCACGTCCTCGTACGAGGTCGAGCTGGGCTTCGACGCCACCGACGTGGCCGAGCTGGCCCCGGGCCAGGCGGTCGTGATCTCGCCCGCGGCGTCGTCGGGGTCCGGCGTCTTCGAGTTCGGCGCCGGCGGACCGGTGCTGGAGCGGTCCGCCGGCGGGCCCGTCGGCGGCTTCGGCCCGGGCTCGGCGACCTCCGGCGAGGACGAGGCCACGGCCACCGACGGCGACGGCGCCGGCGGAGCGGGCCTCGAGATGGGCGGGCCCGGCGGCGCGGCGGCCACGGCGACCGGTTCGGTCACCGAGGTCGGCCGGATCGCCGATGCCAGCTCGGGCGTGGCCCGCTTCCCGGTCACCGTCGCCTTCACCGACGACAGCGGCTCGTTCGTGGCCGGCGCCTCGGTCTCGGTCGAGGTCACCGTCGAGGAGGTGGCCGACGTGGTCCAGGTGCCGTCGTTCGCGGTGCGCTCGGTCGACGGGACCTCGACGGTCGTGGTCCGCACCGGGTCCGGCGACGAGGAGCGCACGGTGACCACCGGCATGCGGTCGGGCTCGATGGTCCAGGTCGTCAGCGGCCTGTCCGCCGGCGAGCAGGTCGTGGTCGAGCTCCCCGGCCTGTCGGTCGAGGTCGCCGGGCAGGACGGCGGCGGCACCGGTGGCGTCCCGCCCGGGATCGTCGAGATGCGCGAGGCGCTCGCCGGCACGGCGAGGGGGCAGGGCTGATGCCGGTGGTCTCCGTACCGCCCGAGGCCGACCCGGTGATCGAGCTGGTCGGCGTGGGCAAGACCTACGACACCGGCGCGGTCCGGGTGGAGGCGGTGTCCGACGTGTCCCTGGTGATCGGCCGGGGCGAGATGGTCGCCGTCACCGGACCGTCGGGGTCGGGCAAGTCGACCCTGATGCACATCCTCGGCTGCCTCGACGTGCCCACCACCGGGCGGTTCCGCCTGGCCGGGCGTGACGTGGCCGACCTCGACGAGGACCAGCTGGCCGAGGTGCGCAACCGCCACATCGGCTTCGTCTTCCAGCAGTTCAACCTGCTCGCCTACCTGCCGGCCTGGCGCAACGTGGAGCTGCCCCTCGTCTACGCCGGGGTCGACCGGTCCACCCGCCGGGCCCGGGCCCTGGACGCCCTGGCCCAGGTCGGGCTGTCCGGGCGGGCCGACCACCGGCCCGGCGAGCTGTCGGGCGGCCAGCAGCAGCGGGTGGCGATCGCCCGGGCGCTGGTCACCGAACCGTCGCTGCTGCTGGCCGACGAGCCGACCGGCAACCTCGACTCGGCCTCGACCGAGGAGGTCCTGCGCCTGTTGCACGACCTGCACCTCGCCGGCCGGACGGTGGTGCTGATCACCCACGAGCCGGAGGTGGCGGCCCGGGCCGGGCGGACCATCCGGATCCTCGACGGGAGGGTCCACGCCGACGCGCCGACCGGTGCGGTCGGGGTGGCCTCGTGAGCTGGCGTGACACCTTCCGCACCGCGGCGGACGCGGTGCGGACCCACCGGCTCCGCTCGGCCCTGACGATGCTGGGCATCCTCATCGGCATCACCGCGGTGATCCTCACCGTCGGGATCGGCAACGGCGCCCGGGCCGACGTGCGGGACCAGATCGACGAGCTGGGCACGAACCTGCTCGTGGTGTCGCCGGGCAGCAGCACCGACGGCGACGGGATCAGGGGCGGCTTCGGGTCGTCCTCGACGCTGAGGGCGGCCGACGCCGAGGCGCTCGGGTCCTCCGAGGCGGCGCCCGACGTCGTGGCGGTCGCGCCCGTGGCCTCCACGCTGGCGTCGCTGACCGCGGGGGACGCCAACTGGACCACGACGCTGACCGGCACCACCGACAGCTGGGCCGTGGTCCGGTCCCGGGCCGTGGCCAGTGGCCGGTTCCTCACCGAGGAGGACCTCGCCACCCGGGCCCGCGTGGTGGTGCTCGGACCCGACACCGCCCAGGAGCTGTTCGGCACGACCGCTGCGGTCGGCCAGACCGTCGCCTACGGCGGGACCACCCTCGAGGTGGTCGGGGTGCTCGAACCGCTGAGCTCTTCGGAGGCGGCGAGCAACGACGACGTGGCCCTGGTGCCGCTGACCACCTACGGCCAGCGGTTGGTGGGCGGGACCGACCGGGACTCGCTGAGCGCCCTGTACGTGAAGGCCGGCTCGGACCGGACCCTGTCCGCCGCCTACCAGGAGACCGAGGCGCTGCTGCTCAACCTGCACGGCATCACCTCGCCGTCCGACGCCGACTTCTCCATCGCCACCCAGGAGTCGATCCTCGCCGCGGCCACCTCGGTCGACCGGACGATGACCGTGATGCTGGGCGGGATCGCCGTGATCTCCCTGCTGGTCGGCGGGATCGGCGTGATGAACATCATGCTGGTGTCGGTCGCCGAGCGGATCCGCGAGATCGGCCTGCGCAAGGCCCTGGGTGCCCGGCCCCGGTCGATCCGCCGGCAGTTCCTGGTCGAGGCGTCGGTGCTCGGCCTGGCCGGCGGGCTGCTCGGCGTGGCCGCGGGGTGCGCGGGTGCGCTGGTGGTCCCGGCGCTGGCCGACGCCCGTGTGGTCCTGTCGGCCGGCTCGGCGGTGCTCGCGGTGGGGATCGCCCTGTGCATCGGCCTCCTGTTCGGCGTGTACCCGGCGACCCGTGCGGCGCGGCTCGCGCCGATCGACGCCCTGAGGAGCGAGTGAGTGGAGGGAACCGACATGGACGTGAGCGGTGCGCGGGCTCGGCGGCGCCTCGGCCGGCTGCCCCGGCTGTGCGGCACGCTCGGGCTCGCCGGGCTGGTGGTGGCCGGCGGCGTGACGGCCACCACGGGCGGGGCCTCGGGCGGCTACCGCACGACGCAGGTGACACGGGCCGAGGTGGAGCAGACGGTGGACGCGGTCGGCACGGTCGAGCCGGTGTCCCAGGCGTCGGTGTCGTTCCCGATCGCGGGCCGGGTGGCCACCGTCGAGGCCGCGGTCGGCGCTTCGGTGGCGCGCGGCCAGGTCCTGGCCACGCTCGACGTGGCCGCCCTCCAGGTGGCGATCAACCAGCGCCAGGCCGCCCTGGACGCGGCGGAGCTCGCGCTGGAGCGGGCCCTGGACGGCGAGGACCCGGGGGGTTCCGGTCCGGCGGTGTCGGCCGCGTCCACCGGGTCGAGCCGCGTGGCCGATGCCGTGCAGGCGGCGGCCGCGGGCCGTCCGACGTTCCCGACCGTGGCGGCCACTGCGGCCGTTGCGGCGGCCGCGGTGGCCGACGAGGAGCTCGCCGCGGCCCAGCAGGCGGTCCTCGACGGCCAGGTCGCCGTCGACGCCGCCCTGGCCGACGCGCAGGTGGCGCTGGCCGCCTCGTCCTCGCTCTGCGCCGCGGTCGGCGACCCCGACGCGCCGCCGCCCGACGCGGCCGCCATCACCGTCTGCCAGGAGGCGCTGGCCGACGTGCAGGGGGCGCAGCAGGCCGTCGACCAGGCCCAGGTGGCGCTGAGCACGGCGGCCGCGGCGCTCGACGGGCTGCTGGCCCAGCGGGCCGCCGACCTGGCCGAGGCGCGGGCCCAGGCGGAGGACGGCCAGGAGGCCGCCGACCCGCAGGGCTCGTCCACGTCCGATCGCGGCGGCACGGGCTCGTCGGCCGGTTCGGCCTCGCCGGGGACGGGAGGTTCGAGCTCCACCGAGCGGTCCTCCGCGCCGGTCGCCTCTTCGTCGCCCTCCGCCGCCGATCTCGTCGCCTACCAGGCCGCGGTGGACCAGGCCGCGGCCGAGCTGGCGGCGGCCCAGCAGGCCCTCAAGCAGGCGGTGGTCGTCAGCCCCGTCGACGGCACGGTCGTGTCGGTGGGCATGGCCGTGGGCGACGACGTGGAGGCGGCGTCGGCGACGGCGGCGATCGTGGTGGTGGGCCCCGGCGGCTACGAGGTGACCACGACCGTGGGCATCGTGGACCTGCCCGACGTGGAGATCGGCCAACGGGCCACCGTGGTGCCCGACGGGTGGGACGAGCCGGTCGAGGGCGAGGTCGTGGCCATCGGGCCGGCCTCGGTGTCGACGTCGGCCGGTGCCGCGTACCCGGTGACCGTCGGCCTGCCCGACGACGTCGACCTCGGCAACGGGACCGTGGCTGGCGTGTCGATCGTGACCGCGGCGCAGGAGGGGCTCGTGGTGCCGACCTCGGCCGTCCACGTCGAGGGCGGCCGTTCGACGGTCACGGTCCTCGAGGACGGCGAACCGGTCGTCGTCCCGGTGGTGACCGGTGCGGTGGGGCCGACCTGGACGGCGATCGACTCCGGCGTGGCCGAGGGCGACGAGGTGGTGCTGGCCGACCTGGACGAACCGCTGCCCAGCTCGGCGACCGACGGTTCCACGTCGAGCCCGGGCGGTACCTTCCCCGGTGGCTTCGCCGGCCCCGCCGGCGGCCGGATCGTGATCAACGGCCCCCCGACCCGCGGCGGCTGAGCCCGGGTGCTCGGTGCCACAGGGGAAGCGCTGGCACCACTCGACCGGTCGTAGGCGGCACAGCCACCTCGGGGACGTCGACGGTGAGGGCGACGAGGTGGCGCCGACCGAGCTAGATCGAAAATTGTCGTTGTACCGTCTGATTCAGATGGATAGGGTGCCCGGCCGTGCCTGCGCCGGTCCATCGCCTTCTCATCGTCCTCGGTGCCGTGATCGTCGCGGGGGCGGTGACCATCGGATGTTCGTCCGACCGGGAGCGGGCCGCCCCAGGAGTGGCCTCGTCGGCCTCGGTGGCCCCGTCGACCTCGTCGTCGACGACCTCGACGGTGCCGTTGCGCCCGACCAGCACGACGAGCACGACCTACGCGCCCGGCACGGTTGAGGGCCAGGTCGAAGCCGCGTACCTGCGTGGTTGGGACGTCTACGCCGACCAGGTCTGGAACCTCGAGCTGGACGAGGCTGCGCTGTCCGAGGTCTTGGCGGGGGGCCAGCTGGAGGTGACCGCCCAGGAGATCAGGGATCGGATCGCGGAGGGTCGAGCTTCATGGGTTCGGTCTGATCGTCAGATCCAGGTGGTCGTGGACGTGGAGCTCGGTAGAGCCGTCGTCCTGGATGCGTGGAGGAACCATCAGGTGCTCATCGATCCAGTGACCAAGCAACCGGTCGAGGCCGACCCGGATGAGGAGATCGCCGACCAGATCGCCCTCGAATTGGTCGACGGGGTGTGGAAGACCGTGATGATCACGAGGTTCGAATGAGGCGCCTCGTCTTCGCCGTCGTGTGCGCGGCTGTGCTCGCAGCCATTGCCGTGCCTGCGTCGGCTGATGGGAGAGTCCGCGGCGCCCAGTGGACGGCAGTCTCCACGTTCGAGGGAGGCGTAAGGGTCGAGGCCGGCCGACAGGCCGATGTCGTCGCAGGAAGCGGGTCGGACCGGGATGGCCGTCGTTGCCGGCTGGTGCCCTACGTCCGGAACACGGGTTTCGACGTCCGCCTGTTCTTCGGCGGGTCGCCGGGCCCTGAGGCCAAGCCGTTCCTGGAGTTCTGCGATGGGTCGATGAGCCGGTTCCGGTGGATCACCCCGGATGCTCCGGAGCTTGCGGTGCGTGGTGAGGCGGAGCGGTTGGCGCGGGATGTGTTGAAGCCGGGGTTGGTGGTCGGGATGAACCCGCCGGGTCGGGGTCTGGTCGGGTTTCCGTCGTGGTTCTGGGTCGAG
>JBFWTJ010000106.1:0-11826 GCA_050247895.1 Acidimicrobiia bacterium | reverse complement strand
GGGCACGGTCGCCGGCGCCATGGTCGGCGTGCACGTCCTCATCGGCATCGGCGAGGGCCTCATCACCGCCCTGACCATCGGCGCCGTGCTGGCCACCCGGCCCGACCTGGTCGAGGGCGCCGACGGCCTCGTGGACGTCCCGGCCGCCGGAGCGCTGGCATGACCCCCCGCCTCAGGTTCGGGGCGTTCATCGCCGCCTTCCTCGCCGTCGCCGTCGTCCTGGCCGTCTTCGCGAGCCCGCAGGCCAGCAGCTCCCCCGACGGCCTCGAGAAGGTCGCCATCGACAAGGGCTTCATCGACACGGCCACCGACCACGCCATGGGCGACCTCCCGACCGCCGACTACGCCGTCGAGGGCGTCGACGACGAGCGGCTGTCCACCGGGCTGGCCGGCCTGCTCGGCGTGGCGATCACCTTCGCCGTCGCCGCCGGCACCTTCGCGCTGGTCCGCCGGCGCGGCGAGCCCACCCCCCGATCGGCCTGACCCGGCGGTGGGCGCCGGGCACGGCGGCGGGACCGGCGGGTTCCACACCCACCGCGACACGCCCGTCCACCGGCTCGCGCCCGAGGTCAAGGTCGCGGCCACGCTGGCCTTCGTGGCCGTGGTCGTGGCCACCCCCTGGCACCTCGGCTGGCTGTTCGCGTTCCATGCCCTCCTCGCCGGCACCGCGGCCGGCCTGGCCCGCCTCCGCCCCGGGTTCGTCCTGCGGGCCCTGCGCTTCGACCTGCCCTTCGTGGGGTTCGCCGTGCTCCTGCCCCTGGTCGGCCAGGCCCCCCGCGTCGAGGTCGCCGGGCTGGCGCTCTCCCGGCCCGGCCTGGTCGCCGCGGGCACGATCCTGGCCAAGTCGGTGCTGGGCCTGGCCGCCTCGCTGGTGCTGGTGGCCACCACGCCGCCGGCCGACGTGCTGGCCGGCCTCGAGCGCCTCCGGGTGCCCCGGGTCCTGGTGGCCATCGCAGGGTTCATGGTCCGCTACCTCGACGTGATCGCGGCCGACGCCCGCCGGACCCGGATCGCCCGGCTTTCCCGGGCCGACGACCCCCGCTGGCTGTGGCAGGCCCGGGCCGTGGCGGCCACCGCGGGCACCCTGTTCGTGCGCAGCTACGAGCGCGGCGAGCGGGTCCACCTGGCCATGCTGTCCCGCGGCTACGACGGCGCCATGCCCGCCCTGCACCAGGCCCGGGCCGGACGGGCCCAGTGGCTCGCCGCCATGGCGATCCCCGCCACGGCGGCGCTCGCCCTCCTGCTCGCCACGGTGGCCCTGCGATGACCACCGTCGAGCTCACCGGGGTCACCTACCGCTACCCCGACGGCCACCTCGCCCTCGACGGGATCGACCTGGCCGTCGGGACCGGCGAGCGGATCGCCGTCCTGGGACCCAACGGCTCGGGCAAGACCACCCTGGCCCTGCACCTCAACGGCATCCTGCGACCCACGCAGGGCTCGGTGGCCATCGGCGGGCTGACGGTCGAGCCGTCGTCGTTCCGGGAGGTGCGCCGGCGGGTCGGCATCGTGTTCCAGGACCCCGACGACCAGCTCTTCATGCCGACGGTGCGCGACGACGTCGCCATCGGGCCGGCCAACCTGGGGGTGCGGGGCCCCGAGCTGGACGAGAGGGTCGCCGCCGCGCTCGGCACCGTCGGGCTGTCCGACCTGGGCGGGCGGGCCCCCCACCACCTCAGCTTCGGCCAGCGCCGCCGGGCCGCCATCGCCACCGTGCTGTCCATGCGGCCCGAGGTCCTCGTGCTCGACGAGCCGACGTCGAACCTCGACCCGGCGGCACGCCGCGAGCTCACCGCGGTGCTCGATGCCCTCTCGCTGACGACCCTGGTCGTCACCCACGACCTGCTCTACGCCCTCGAGCTGTGCCCCCGGGCCGTCATCGTCGACGCCGGCCGGCTCGTCGCCGACGGGCCCACCGACGAGCTCCTCTCCGACGCCGCGCTCCTGGCCCGCCACCGCCTCGAGCTCCCCCGCGGCGTCACCGTCGACCGCATCCGGACCTGATCCCGCCGCGCCGGGCGAGCTGCCCGGCGACCACCCCGGCTCCGGCACGGGGACCGGGACGCGGCCGACGAGCCACCCTGCGTCGTCCCCGATCCGGTGCACCGCGCCGACGAGGGCCTTCGGGCCGACCTACCGGCCGGCGATGGCGAGCAGGGCCCGGGCACCGGGTCCCAGGCGCACGCCCTTGCGCCACACGGCGCGGAGCTGGCGCCGCAGGTCCAGGCCCTCGGTCGGCACCTCGTGGAGCCGGCCCGCCGCGACCTCCGCCGCCGCGGCCCGGCTGCTGATGACGGTGGGCCCGACCCCGTCGTAGACGGCCCGCAGCACGGCCGCGGTGGAGCCGAGCTCGAGCGCCACCCGAGGCTCGACGCCCCGGTCCCGCAGCGTGCGCAGCAGCGACTCGCGGGTGCCCGACCCGGGCTCGCGCAGCACGAGCGCGGTGCGGGCCAGCTGCTCGGCGCCGATCGGTCGCCGGCGCCGCCGCCACGGGTGGGTCACGTCGACCACCACGACCAGGACGTCGTCGTCCACCACCTGGGCCGCGAGCCGCCGGTCGACCTCGGGCCCCTCCACGAAGCCCACCTCGATGTCGGCGTCGCCCAGCACCAGCTCCTGCACGCCGGCCGAGTTCCGCACCTCGAGGGTGGCCCGCAGGTCGGGCCGGGTGGCGTGGAGCTCGCCCAGCCAGGCCGGCATCAGCAGCTCGGCGATCGTGAAGCTCGCCGCCACGTGGAGGCTGGCCCGGCGGGCGGCCCCGAGCGAGCCGGCCCCGGCCACGAGGCGGTCCGTGGCGTGGAGGACCTCCAGGGCCCAGCCGGACAGGACCCGGCCGGCGTCGGTCGGACGCACGCCCGACGGCGAGCGCTCCAGCAGGGCCACGCCAAGCTGCCGCTCGAGCTGGCGCAGGCGGGCGCTGGCCGACGGCTGGCTGATCCCCGACTCCTCCGCGGCCCGGGTGATGCTCCCGTGCTCCACCGCGTCGACGAACACGGCCAGCGACGCCAGGTCGGGCAGCGGTCCGCGCCGGGTCATCGGCCGAGGCTATGGCAGCGGTTCAACGGAAGGGCCTCGTCGCGAGCGTCGAGGCCAGGGCCAGGCCGGCCACGAGCACCCACGAGGTCGCCCCGAGCACGAGCGGGCGGGGCCCGGTGCGGCGCAGGCGGCGCACGTCGACGCCGGCGCCGAGGCCGACGAGCGCCGCGGCCATCAGCACCGTCTCCACCGAGCGGGCCGCGTCGAGCACGCCCTCGGGCACGGCCCCGGTGTTGCGCACCAGCACCATGGCCACGAACGCCACGACGAAGCCCGGCACCAGCGGCGGCCGCACGGCCCCCGTGCTCCCGGCCCGGGCCCGGCGGCGGGCGCCGGCCAGGGCGACCATCGGCGCCAGGGCCAGCACGCGGGTCAGCTTGACCACGACCGCGGCCCGCAGGGCGTCGGCGCCCCCGGTCGACGAGGTGGCCACGACCTGGGCGATGTCGTGGACGCTCGCGCCGACCCACACCCCGAAGTCGGTCGGGCCCAGCCCGAGCAGGTGCCCGACCAGTGGGAGCACGACGATCGCCGCGGTGCCGAAGACCGTCACCAGCGCGAGGGCGAAGGCCACGTCGTCCTCGTCCTCCCCGGCGACGCCCTGCATGGCGGCGATGGCCGAAGCACCGCAGATCGAGAAGCCGGTCGCGGTGAGCAGCGACAGGCCCCGCGAGACGCCGAGGCGCCGGCCCAGCCAGCGGGTCCCGACGAAGGTGGCGACCACCACCGCGACCACGGCCACGACCCCGACCCAGCCCAACCGGGAGGCCTCGGCGAACGACAGCTGGAGGCCGAGCAGCACGACGCCGAGGCGCAGCAGCCGCTTGGCCGCGAAGTCCAGGCCCGGTCGGGCCGCCTCGGGCACGAGGCCGAGGTTGGTGGCCAACACGCCCAGGACCGCGGCCGCGATGAGCGGCGAGACCGGCTCCACGAGGTGGTGGAGCCCGACGGCCACGGCGACCCCGGCGGCCACCAGGACCAGGCCGGGACGCACCGAGCCCGACGAGCCGTCGGTCTCCACGCCCGCCGCGGGCGGTCCAGCCTCCACGGCACGGATGATCCCGACGCCCCGGACGGGCCAGTAGGGGGCGGTCGCCGCGAGGGTCATAGGCATGACCTATGGCTTAGGCTGTTGACGGCCCTCCGGGGTAATTGCATCATGCAAGCAGTTCGAAGGGGGAGATCGGTTGGGGGCACGACGGGGGGAGGACGAGCAGTCGCTGGCGCTGCGCCTGGCGGCCGACCTGCGCGAGCTGCGCCGGGTCCTGCAGGTCTCCCCGCTCAAGACGTGGATCTACGGGCAGGGCATGGAGCTCGGGCAGGTCGACACCATGGACCTCCTGGCCGAAGGGCCGTGGCGCGCCGGCGACCTCGCCACGGCGCTGCGGATCGACGCCTCGACCCTGACCCGTGCCATCGACCGCCTGGTCCGCAAGGGCCTGGTGGTGCGCGAGGCCGACCGTTCGGACGGCCGCGCCGTGGTGATCAAGCTCACCCCCGAAGGCGCCGACCTGCACCTGGCCATCACGGCCCGACGGGTCGAGGTGTTGAAGGACCTGCTCGCCGACTTCACCGCCGACGAGCAGGACACGCTGGCCGAGCTGGTCGGGAGGTTCTCGACCGCGGTGGTCCGAGAGGCCGAACGGCTGGCCGACGACCCGCAGGCACGCGACCGGGTCATGGGGACCGGTCGGAGGGCCCGGTCCGTCACCTGAGCTGACGGGCGCAACAGAGAGGCAGACGGCAGGCGCCGGGCGCGACGCGCCCCGGCACGAGATGGGCGCGTCGCGCCCGGGAGGACGACGAGGCACGGTGAGGCTCCTGGAGTTCCAGTCGAAGGACCTGCTGCGCAGGTACGGCATCCCGTGCCCGGACGGCCGCGTGTGCACCAGCCCGGCCGAGGCGGCCCGAGCCGCCGAGGAGCTGGGCCCGGCGGCGGTCAAGGCGCAGGTCCCCGCCGGCCGGCGCGGCCTGGCCGGCGGCGTCCGGCTCGCCGCCACCCCCGGCGAGGCCGAGGCCGCCGCCCGCGACCTCCTCGGCGGGGAGCTCCTCGGGCGGGTCGTCGAGCGGGTCCTGGTCGAGCAGGCGGTCGAGATCGTCGAGGAGATCTTCGTCTCGTGGACCTACGACTCGCGATCCCGCACGCCGGTGGTGCTGGCCTCGCGCCAGGGCGGCGTCGACGTCGAGGCCCAGGTCGCCGAGGGCGGCGCCGTCTCGGTCCCCGTCGACCCCCGCCGGCGCTTCGAGCCGTACCAGGGCCGCAAGCTCGGGGTGGACCTCGGCGTGGCCCCCGGCGTCCTCGCCGGCTTCGGCGACCTGGTCGCCCGGCTCGGGCGGGTCTTCGCCGAGCAGGACGCGGTCAGGGTCGAGGTCAACCCGCTGGCCGTCACCGCCGACGGGCGCCTCTGCGCCGTCGGCGCCGCGGTCGAGCTCGACGACGACTCGGCCCACCGCCACCCCGACTGGCCCGAGGACCTCCTCGCCCCCCGGCTCTCCGAGCACGAGCGGGCCGTGGTCGCGGCCGACGCCGACGACCGGGGCACCAGCGGCGTCCGCTACCAGGAGCTCGACGGGGACGTCATCTACCTGGTCATCGGGGGCGGCTCCGGGCTGACCTACATGGACTACCTGGACCGGGTCCACGGCCTGCGCCCGGCCAACCTGATCGACGTGAGCCCGGGCCGCGGCCTGGCCAAGCTCCAGGTCGCCATCCGCGGCGCCCTGTCACGACCGGGTGGGCGGGGCGTGCTGTTCACCCTCCCCCACTCCAACCTGGCCCGGGTCGCCGACGTGTTCGAGCAGTTCGCCCTGGCCTTCGAGCAGGTGCGGGACACCTGGGAACCGGTGCCGATCGTCCTGCGCATGTCCGGCCAGGGCGACGACGTCGCCCGGGCCCGGGCCGCGGAGATCCCGAACTGCACGTTCTTCGGCGACGAGGTCAGCATCGAAGAGGCCATCGACCACTTCGCCTCGCTGCTCGAACCGGCGGGGGCACCGTCGTGACGATCCTCGTCGACGCCACGACGCGGGTCGCCGTGCAGGGCATCACCGGCTACCAGGGACGGATCGAGACCAAGCTGATGCTCGACTACGGCACCCGCGTGGTGGCGGGCACCTCGCCCGGCCGGGGCGGCAGCGAGCCCGTCCACGGCGTGCCCGTGTTCGACACCCTGCGGGACGCCGCGGCCGCCCACCCCTTCGATGCCTCCATCGCCTACGTGCCCGCGGCCGCGGTGCGCGACGCCGCGCTGGAGGCTCTGGCCGCCGGTTCGAAGCTGGTCCTGGTCCCCACCGAGCGGGTCCCCGCCGCCGACGCGGCCTACATCCTCGCCGCGGCCCGCGACGCCGGTGCCCGCATCGTGGGCCCCAACACCCAAGGGATCATCGTGCCCGGCGTCGTGCGCATCGGTGGGCCGGGCGGCTGGACCCCCGAGGCCATCTTCGCCCCCGGGCGGGTCGCGGTCCTGTCCCGCAGCGGAGGGATGGCCGGCGAGCTGTCCTGGCTGCTCAAGCGGGCCGGCCTGGGCACGAGCATCCAGGTCCACACCGGCGGGGAGGCCCTGCTCGGCACCGGCTTCGCCGACCTGCTCGCCCTGCTCGAGGACGACCCCGACACCGACGCCGCCGTGCTGTTCGGCGAGCGGGGCGGCACCTACGAGGAGCAGGCCGCCGAGCTCGTCGCGGCCGGCGGGTTCACCAAGCCCCTCGTGGCCTTCGTGGCCGGCTGGTACTTCGAGGACGCCTCGGACGAGGTCCAGTTCGGCCACAGCGGCAACATCCTGCGGGGCTCGGCCGGCACCATGGCGACCAAGGTGGCGGCACTGCGGGACGCGGGCGTCGCGGTGGCCGAGGTGCTGCCCGACGTGCCCGAGCTGCTGCGCGCCGCGCTGGCGACGACCACGACCGGGGCGGGCCGAGGAGGACAGCGATGATCGTCGACTTCCGGGTGAGCGCACCCACCCCCAAGGGACTGGCCCCCATCCTGGGCCGGACCGACCGACTGGCCGGCTACCGCGAGGTCTACGCCAAGTCCTACCGGGACGTGAGCACCGAGCTCTACATGGCGCCCGACCGCTTCGTCGAGCACCTCGACGAGGTCGGCGTGGACCACGCCGTGCTGTTCACGGCCAACTCCCTGGCCGTGGGGCTCTCGTACCCCAACGACGAGCTGGCCGAGTTCGTGCAGGCCCGGCCCGACCGCATGTCGGCCCTGGCCGGCATCGACCCCCGCACCGGGAAGGCCGCGGTGGCCGAGGTCGAGCGGGCCGTCACCGAGCTGGGCTTCGTCGGGGTGACCATGGGCCCCTGGACGCACCGGATGGCCACCGACGACCGGGCCTACTACCCGATCTATGCCAAGTGCTCAGAGCTCGGCGTGCCGGTGGTCCTGCACTGCTCGATCAGCTTCGACCGCGGCGCCCTGCTCGACGACGAGCACCCGCGCCGCATCGACCAGATCGCCGTCGACTTCCCGGACCTCAAGATCGTGGCCAGCCATGCCGGCTGGCCCTGGGTCCTCGAGCTCGTCGCCGTCGCCTGGCGGCACCCGACCGTCATGATCGAGCTGTCCGCGATCAACCCGCGGCACCTGGCCACCGAGAACAGCGGCTACGGGCCGCTGCTCCAGTACGGCAACACCCTGCTGCAGGACCGGGTCATGTGGGGCTCGGCCTGGCCCGCCATCTCGATGACCGACTCGATGGCCGCGGTCCGGGACCTGCCGCTCAAGCCCGAGGTCGTCGACAAGTGGCTCGGCGACAACGCCCAGCGGTTCCTGGGCCTCTAGCAGTCACACAAGGTCACGGACCGGCGGGACCGCCGGTCCCTGGGGGAGGGACATGACATGAGCAGCACCACGATGCGGGGGATCCTGCGAGCGAGCGCGGCCCTGGCCGTCCTCGCGCTCGGCGCCGCGGCCTGCGGCGACGACGACGACGGCGACGCCGCCACGACCACGACGACCACCGCCGGGGGGTCCACCACGACCACCGAGGCCGCGGGGGACGGCGGCTGCACACCGGCCTCGCCCGCGGCGGAGGTCCGCCAGGCCGGCACCTTCTCGCTCCTCGGCCTGCCGGTGTTCGTCGCCGACTCCGAGGGCTTCTTCGAGGAGAACGGCATCGAGCTGACCATCACCGAGGTGCCCGGCGGGCCCGCCGCGGCCACCGCCCTGCTCGCCGGCGACGCCGACGTGATGATCAACGCGCCCGACAGCGTCCTGCTGGCCCACGAGCAGGGCCAGCCGCTCAAGATCATCGGCGCGCTGACCGTGCGAGGGGTCAACACCATCCTGGTGCAGGAGGACTTCCCCACCCCGAACCTCGCCGCCGGCTACCCCGAGGTGATGAAGGACCTCGAGGGCTCGACCGTGGGCGTGACCCAGCTCGGCTCGGCGGCCGAGAACTTCTTCCGGCTGCTGGCCACCGACGCCGGCATGGACCCCGACGCCGACTTCACCTTCGTCGCCGTCGGGCTGGCCAACACCGCCCTGCCCGCCTTCCAGCAGCGCCAGATCGACGTCTGGATGGGCTTCGAGCCCGGGACCTCGATGGCCCTGCACCAGCTCGGCTTCGCCAAGTCGGTGGTCGACTTCCGCGACGGCGAGGGGCCCGACGCGCTGGTGGACTACAGCCCGAACATCCTGGCCACCACCCAGGACTTCATCGACGACCAGCCCGAGGTGGTGGCCTGCTACGTCGACGCCGTCCGCCAGGCGCAGGAGTGGATCCAGGACCCCGCCAACCGGGACGCCCTCGACGACCTCGTGGTCGACGGCCTGAAGCTCGACGCCGGGCTGCTCCCGGGGCTCATCGACGACAACCTGGAGGTCTTCGGCACCGACGTCCCCGTCGACAACATCCAGAACGCCATCGACTACCTCACCGAGTTCGGGCTGCTGAAGAACCCGGTCACCTACGAGGACGTCGTGGCCACCGAGTACGTCGATGGCTGAGATCGGCCGGGCGACCGGCACCGGCCAGGGCCTCGAGAGGGTGCGGATCGGCATCGACACCGGGGGGACCTTCACCGACGTCGTGCTGATCCGCGACCCGGGCGTCGAGGGCATGGCGCCCCAGGTCCTGGCCACGACCAAGGTCTCCTCGACGCCCGGCAACCCGTCGGCCGCACCCCTGGTCGGCCTGCGGGCCGTGCTCGAGGAGGCCGGCGTGGACCCGCGATCGGTGGTGGAGCTCGACGTGGCCCACGGCACGACCGTGGCCACCAACGCGGTGATCGAGCGCCGGGGGGCCCGGACCTGCCTGGTCACCACCCGGGGCTTCCGGGACGTGCTGGCCATCGGGCGCCTCTTCCGCACCGAGGAGGAGCTCTACGACCTCCGCTACGTCCCGGCACCGCCGATCGTGCCGGCCCGCGACATCGTCGAGGTCGACGAGCGGGTCGAGTTCGACGGCTCGGTCTCGGTCGAGCTGACCGAGGCCGAGCTGGACCGGGTCGCGGCGCAGGTCGCGGCCCGGTCGCCCGAGGCGGTGGCCGTGTCGCTCCTGTTCTCGTTCGTCCGGCCCGACCACGAGCGTCGCCTGGCCGAGCGGATCCGGGCCCGGTGCCCCGGGGTGCTCTGCATGCTCTCGTCCGACGTGCTGCCCGAGATGCGGGAGTACGAGCGCACCGCCACGACGGTCGTGAGCGCCTACGTCGGTCCCCGGATCGTCACCTACGCCACCGAGGTCGAGGCGGGCGCCCGCGCGCTGGGGATCGGCCGGCGGCCCCACGTCATGCAGTCCAACGGCGGGCTCACCACCGTGCGCCGCGTCGCCGACAACGCGGCCGCCACCCTGCTGTCGGGCCCCGCCGGGGGCGTCGCCGCGGCGGCCGAGCTCGGCCGCGCCTACGGGATCGCCCACCTGGTCACCGCCGACATGGGGGGCACCTCGTTCGACGTGGGCCTCGTGGTCGACGGCACCCCGGCCCGCACCGTCGAGCGCCGGGTCCTGGGCAGCCCCGTGCGGGTGCCCGCCGTCGACGTGGAGGCCATCGGCGCCGGCGGCGGCAGCATCGCCTGGGTCGACGCCGCCGGGGGGCTCCAGGTGGGGCCCCGCAGCGCGGGGGCCGAGCCCGGCCCCGCCTGCTACGAGCGGGGCGGGACCGAGCCGACGGTCACCGACGCCGACCTGCTCCTCGGCTTCCTCGACCCCGACTACTTCCTCGGCGGCCGCTTCACCGTGTCCCCCGACGCGGCCCGGCGCGCCCTGGAGGGCGTCGCCGGACCCCTGGGGCTCACCGCCGAGGAGGCCGCCCAGGCGGTCCACGAGGTCGTGGTGGCCAAGATGGCCGACGCCATCCGGCTCATGACCGTCCAGCGCGGGCTCGACCCCCGCGACTTCACGATGCTGCCCTACGGCGGCGCCGGGCCGACCCACGCCGTGGCGATCGCCCGCGAGCTGGAGATGGAGCGGGTCGTCGTCCCCCGCTTCCCCGGCGTCCAGTCGGCCATCGGCATGTGCAGCGCCGACGTGCAGTACGACTACGTCGGCTCCCTCGGGCGCCGGGTCGGCGACCTGGCACCGGCCGACCTGGAGGCCGCGCTGGGGGCGCTGGTCGACCGGGCCGGCGCCGACCTCGACGCCGACGCCTTCGACGCCGACCGCCAGGAGCTCGTGGCCGCGGTGGAGATGCGCTACGTCGGCCAGGGCTTCCCCATGGACGTTCCCCTGGACGGGCCGCGTGGCCCGGTCGACCTCGACGCCCTCACGGCGCGCTTCCACGACCTGCACCGCAAGGCCCACGGCTTCGACTCGCACGCCGAGCCGATCGAGGTGGTCGGCGTGCGGGTCCGGGCCCGGGGCCACCTGGCCTCGTCGTTCGCCGGGGCCGCCGCCGGCGAGGCCGCCCGCGCCTCCGCCACCACCCGACGCCGCTCGGTCCTCATGCCGTGGGCCACGCGGCGCGAGGACGTCCGCGTCGTGAACCGCGTCGACCTGCGCCCGGGCGACCAGGACAAGGGCCCGCTGATCGTCGAGCAGCCCGACACCACCACGGTCGTCCCGGCCGGCTGCCAGGTCACCGTCCTGGCCCACGGCGACCTCGAGATCCGCCTGCCCGAGGGAGGTGCCCTGTGACCAGCGCACGGAGCTCGACGATCGTCCCCGAGATCGTCCGCAACGGCCTGCTCGTCGCCACCGCGGAGATGAAGGCGGTCGTGATGCGCACCGCCTACTCCACGACCTGGAGCGAGGCCGGCGACCTGTCGTGCGGCATCCTCACCCCGGCGGGCGAGATCGTGGCCCAGGGCGAGCGCGACATCCCGGTCCACCTCGGGACCATGCCCCTGTCGGTCCAGGGGTGCCTCGAGGTCGTCGGCGACGACGTGCACCCCGGCGACATCCTCGTGCACAACGACCCCCGGGCCGGCAACAACCACCTGCCGGACTTCATCCTCGTGCGACCGGTCTTCGTCGACGACGAGCTGGTGGCCCACGTCTCGGTGCGGGCCCACTGGGCCGACGTCAGTGGCCGGGCCCCCGGGAGCATGACCTCGATGTGCACCGACGCCCTCCAGGAGGGCATCCGGGTCCCCCCGATCCACCTGGCCCGCGGCGACGTGGTGAACGAGGAGCTGGTGCGCCTCCTGCTCTCCAACACGCGCGCCCCCGACCTCGTGCTGGGCGACATGCGGGCCCAGATCGCCGGCCTGCGCCGGGGCGAGGAGCGGGTCCGGGCCCTGGCCGCCCGGTACGGGCGCGACGTCTTCAAGGCCTCGACCGAGGAGATCCTGCGCCGGTCCGAGGTCCTCATGCGCGAGCGGATCGCCGCGCTGCCCGACGGGGTCTA